>JAEWJO010000393.1 GCA_023386455.1 Pseudomonadota bacterium
CTGGCCCGCGATCCACGCGTAGAGGAGGATGCCGAGCGCGAAGACGTCCGCGCGCGCGGCGACGGGCCGACCTTCGATCTGCTCGGGCGCCATGTAGCCGACGGAGCCGACGGCCGTGCCGGTGTCGGTGTGGCGGGTCATGCCCTCGCGCCATGCGAGGCCGAGATCGATGACGGTGATCGCGCCGTCGGGTCCGGCGATCACGTTCTCCGGCTTGAGGTCGCGGTGAACGTAGCCGGCCGCGTGGAGCGCGGCGGTCGCGTGAACGATCGGCTGCGCGAGGAGGAGCGCGGCCTCCGGACAGAGGGAGCGGCCGCCACAGAGCGCGCGCAGGTTGGCGCCGGCGAGCAGCGGGAGCACGAGGTACGGACCGAGCTCGCCGTCGATGCCGCTGTCGATCATCGTGACGAGGTGCGGATGCGCGATCTGCCCGAGCGCGGTGATCTCGCGCCGGAAGCGGGCGCGCGCCGCGTCGTCCATGTCGGAGGCGGGGCCGAGGAGCTTGATCGCGACCGGGCCGGAGGGACCGCGCGCACGATAGACCTGTCCGCTACCACCCTCGCCGATCCGTTCGAGGAGCTGATAGGGTCCGAGATCGATCGATGCTGGCTTCTGCACCCCGCCGCGACCATATCACCGCCCTCGTCGGACTCGTCGTGCTCGTTTCGGGCTGCAAGAAGGCCGGCGATCCACCGCCGGCCGAGGACAGGGTCGCCGTCGGATCGGCGTCGGGGTCGGCCGGGATGACGGTGCCGGCCGTTCCCGCGGACGCGACGAAGAAAGACGACGGCAACACGATCAAGATCACGATCGGCGAGCCGAAGAAGAAGGGCACGGCGCTCGCGAAGCGCTGCACCCTCGACGGCGATCCGCTCGTCGGCGAGTGCATCGGCGGCGGGACCGGCCTCGCGTTCGACGCGAAGCAGATGCTCTACCTCGTCGACGGCACGAGGGTCCGCCGCTACACGCGCGTCGACGGCGATACCGGCTGTCACTACGCGGCGGCCGGCGATCCGATCGAGCTGCCGCCCGACAACCCGCGGCCGCAGTCGCTCGGCGGACCGGTCTACATGCGCTCCGGCGGAGCGGCCTGGCACCTGGTGGCGTCGGACAAGCGTGACGCGGTCTACGCGCACGACTTCCTCGGCGGCCTGTTCCGGATCGATCGCGGCAAGCCCGAGCCGGCGTGCGTCGACGTGTTCGGCTACGACAGCGTCGCCGCGCTCGGCAAGGACCTGCTCGTCGCGCGCAAGGGCATCGAGAAGCTCGCGCTCGGCAAGAAGTGCAAGGCGGTACCCGCGAAGATCGACGACAAGGCGCGCGGCAAGCTCGTCGTCGCGAACGGCAAGGTCCACGTCGCCAGCTACGACAAGCTGATCCGCTACGACGGCACGACACCGACGAAGCTCGGCGAGGAGACGCGGATCTGTTCGATCAGCGGCGTCGCGCCCTGTGGCGACGGCGGCGTGTGCGCGATCGACAACAACTGCATGCAGGTCATTCACTTCGGGCCGGACGGCAAGGTCACGCGCGTGCTCGACGACGACGTGCTGTTCGACCAGCGGCCGTGGTCGCTGTCGGACGCAGCAACGCGCGCAGACGGGGCGGTCCTCGTCTACGCGCGTCACCGTGACAAGACGAACGGCAAGGAGATCTGCGAGGGCGCGATCTACGAGCTGCCGCCGGCGCTGTTCGCGCTCTAGCGAGCCGACTTCGCGAGCGCGCCGAGCGCGGCGAGGCCACCCTGCCCGCGCACCTTGCCGCCGGCGATCGCACCGCCGATGCCGGCGACGATCGTCTCGAGGAACACGATCGCGGCGACGAAGATGCCGAACGTCTTGCCCATCGCGGCGCCTGCCTTCGCGCCCTCCGCGTGGGCCTGACCGCCGGACACCGCGTCGGTCGCGAGCGTCGTCGCGCTCTCCATGAGGTGGCTGACGAGGAAGAAGTACGCGACGGCCGCGACCGCCGCGCCGGTCAAGAACGTCAGCACCGCGCCGCGGACCTTTGCCTCGGTCATGTACGTCGAGAGGAAGCCGCCGATCGCGACGATCGCGAAGTAGACGGCGGCGGTGACCTTCTGGCCGAGGCCAGACAGCGCGTACGACGCGACGATGCCGGTCGCGATCGAGCCGAATGCAAACAGCCAGGCGGTGTGACGAGAGAGCTTGGTGGTCGTGGTCGAGGACATTGTCATTCTCCGGTTGAGGTAGGTTGCCGGCGACAAGAGCAGCGGCCGTGCCAGCGCAAGTGCGCGATCCGGCGAGCGAACGCGCTGACACGTTTGGCAGCGCTGCCGCTTCTGGCAGTACGATGCGGCGATGTCGGAAGGTGCCGCGCTGGTCCTCGTGCTCGTCCCCGTGCGGGGCGCGCAGCCGCTGCGGCTCCCGCTCGTCAAGCGCATCACGACGATCGGATCCGACGGCGCCGCCGACGTGCGCCTCGCGACCGCGCCCGCCGAGTGGGCCGTCGTCCACCGCGGCGACGGCAAGGTCACCGTCCACGTCGCATCGGCGGGCACGCGCCGCGACCTGGCCCCGGGCGAGCAGCTCGAGGCCGACGGCATCACGCTCGCCCTCGAGTCGACCGCGATCGTCCGCGAGCGCGAGCGCGCGATCGAGGAGCTCGTCTCCGCGCTCGCCGCCGTCGACTCGCCCGACCGCGCCGTCGAGCTTCTGCTCACCGGCCTCATCGGCGCCTCGGGCGCGGACGTCGGCGCACTGATCCTCGCCGACCGCGAGACCTACAACGTCGCCGCCGCGCGCGACAAGACCGGCGCCGTCCTCGACGGTGCGCACGAGCTCCTCTCCGACACGATCGTCCGCGACGTGCTCGGTACCGGCGAGCGCGTCCAGCTCGACGACGTCGCCGCGCACAGCCGCTACGCCGCGATCCCGAGCGTCACGTCGCTGCGCCTTGGCTCGGCACTGTGCCTGCCGATGCGGCTCGACGGCACGACGCTCGGCGCCGTGTTCCTCGCGCGCCACGACCGCGCCAGCGTCGACGATCGCACGCTTGCCGAGCTGCGCATCCTCGCCGCCGTCGCCGTCCCGCTGCTCGTGCAGCTCCGCCGTACTGCGACGCTCCCCACCGCGGGCGCGAGCGAGATCCTCGGCGAGTCCGCTCCGGTCCAGCAGCTGCGCGGCCTCATCCGTCGCGTCGGCCCGACCGACCTGTCCGCGCTTCTCCACGGTCCATCGGGCTCGGGCAAGGAGCTCGTCGCGCGCGCGCTCCACGCGGCGAGCGCTCGCAGCGCCAAGCCGATGATCGCGATCAACTGCGCCTCGGTCGCGCCGACGCTCCTCGACGCCGAGCTGTTCGGCTACCGCAAGGGCGCGTTCACCGGTGCGATGACCGATCGCGTCGGCCTGATCGAGGCCGCGCATGGCTCGACCCTCTTCCTCGACGAGATCGGCGACATGCCGCTCGCGATGCAGGCCGCCCTCCTCCGCGTCCTCGAGCAGCGCGAGGTCAAGCGACTCGGCGACAACGCGCCCCGCTCGGTCGACTTCCGCCTCGTGTGCGCGACGCACAGGGACCTCGAGGCCGAGGTCGCCGCCGGCCGGTTCCGCGCCGATCTCCTGTTTCGCCTGCGCGAGGTCACGCTCGACGTGCCCGCGCTCGCCGCACGCGGCGACGACATCACGCTGCTCGCGCACGCGTTCCTTCGCCAGGCCGAGCAGCAGCTGGGTCTCGTGATGCACACGCTCACCGACGACGCCCAGGCCGCGCTTCGCGCCCACGCCTGGCCCGGCAACGTGCGCGAGCTGCGCGCGACGATGCGTCGGGTGGCCGTCCTCGCCGACAGCAAGCTGATCCGCGCCGCCGATCTCGGCTTCGCAGGCGCGCCGCCGCGCGTCGAGTCGACGACCGTCGCTCGCTCCCCCGAGCCCACAACCGCCGGCGACGACGCCGGTCTACGCGCCCTCATCGACGC
>JAEWJO010000742.1 GCA_023386455.1 Pseudomonadota bacterium
CGACGAGCTCGACCGGCCGACGATCGAGGCCGCACTCGCGCGCGCGAACGGCGTGATCGCCCAGGCCGCGGCCGATCTCGGCCTGAGCCGCCAGGCGCTCTATCGCCGCATGGAGAAGCTCTCCATCCCGCGCGACTGAGGGCCATCGATCGACGCGCGGTCCGAATGAAGTGAGGATCGCGCGAACCCTGGCCCGAAGGAGTCCCTCGCGTGCGAGTGAGTGGTCTACTCCGAGTCCGGATGAGCACGTCCGACAAACCACGCCGCCGCTCGCTCGTGTGGCGCGTCGCGCTCGTCGCGGGGTTCCTCGTCGCGCTCGCGATCGGCCTCGTGCTGGCCCTGCTCAGCTGGTTCGAGCCGCTCACCGCCGCGGTGATCGCCGCCGCGATCATGGTGCCGGTCGCGATCTACGCGATGCAGCGTGCGTTCGCGCAGATGACCGCGATGTTCCGCGCGCTCGCCGGCACCGTGACGAGCTACCGCGACGGCGACTTCGCGTTCTCGCTCGCGTGGAATCACGACGACGAGATCGGAGATCTGGTCGTCGCGCACAACGCACTCGGCGACACGCTGCGCGGCCAGCGCGAGACGCTCGTCCACCGCGAGCTGCTGCTCGACACGATGGTCCAGAACACGCCGGTCGCGATGCTGCTCGTCGATCCGGGTGGCCACGTCGTCTACGGCAACATCGCGGCGCGCAAGCTGCTCGCCGAGGGCCGCCGGCTCGAGGGCAAGCTCCTGCCCGACATCCTGGCGGCCGGCCCCGAGCCGCTCCGCGACGCGGTCGCACGCGGCGGCGACGGCCTGTTCGTCGTCGAGTCCGAGGATGACGAGGAGACCTACTACCTGGCGCGCAGCGGCTTTCGCCTCAACGGCCGGCCACACGAGCTGTTCGTGCTGCGCCACCTGACCGCCGAGCTGCACCGCCAGGAGGTCCGGACCTGGAAGAAGGTGATCCGCGTGATCAGCCACGAGCTGAACAACTCGCTCGCGCCGATCGCCTCGCTCGCTCACTCCGGCGGCGAGCTCGTGCGCCGTGGCAAGCACGATCAGCTCGCCAAGGTGTTCACGACGATCGCCGACCGTGCGAAGCACCTCGAGCAGTTCATCCTCGGCTACGCGACGTTCGCGAAGCTGCCGACGCCGCGCCTCGAGTCGGTGCCGTGGCGCGACCTCGTCGATCGCCTCCGCAGCCAGGTCGAGTTCACCGTCGATGGCCCGCTGCCCGATGCCGCCGGTCGGTTCGATCCGGCGCAGCTCGAGCAGGCGCTCGTCAACCTCCTGACCAACGCGCACGAGTCGGGCTCCGCCCCCGCCGACATCCAGCTACGCCTGCGCAAGCTGCCCGGCGCCGTCGCGATCGACGTCAGCGATCGCGGCTCGGGCATGACCGAGGCCGTGCTGTCGAACGCGCTCCTGCCGTTCTACTCGACGAAGCGCGGCGGCACCGGCCTCGGCCTCGCGCTCGTTCGCGAGATCGCCGAGGCACACGGTGGCCGGGTCTCGATCGCGAACCGGACGACCGGCGGTACCGGTGTCACCGTCACGGTCACGCTGCCGCAGTGATCAGCCGCGAGCGGTGCGGACCAGCGACTCCATCTGGCCCGCGAGCGCCGTCGCGCGCGCGGCATCGAGCGCCAGCGCCTCGCCGAGCGCGTTCGCCATCTGCTGCTCCTCCGTCGTGACGTCGAGGTCCTGCACCATGACGAGGAACGCGCACGCATAGGCGAGCTCGCGTGCCCCCGTCGGCACGAGCTGCTCGCCGATCTCCGCGAGGCGCTTTGCATCGATCGTCGTCGGCGCCGGTACCTCGGAGACGCCGGCCATCTCGCACACCTGCTTCGCGAGCGCGAGCAGGACGACGGTCTCGCTGAGATCCGTCTTCTTGTCCGCGGTCGCCGCGAGGCGTGCGACGTCGATGATGGCGCGTGCCTCGGCCGCCGAAGGCTTCGCGTAGATCGCTTGCAGGGTCGTCCGGAGCTGTACGTCGAAGGTCACGTCTCACGCTATCACGCCATCGCCGTGCTCGCCGATCGGCGGCACACTGTGGCCATGCGGATCGCGGTTGCGTCGGACCATGCAGGATTTCCACTCAAGGCGCGCGCCATCGACGTCGTGCGTGAAGCCGGCCACGAGGCGATCGATCTCGGGACGCACTCGACCGCGCCGGTCGACTACCCCGACATCGCGCAGCTGCTCGGTGCCGCGCTCCAGCACGGCGAGGCCGACCGCGGCATCCTGCTGTGCGGCAGCGGCGTCGGCGCGTCGATCGCGGCGAACAAGCTGCGCGGGATCCGCGCGGCCGTGTGCCACGACACGTACTCGGCGCACCAGGGCGTCGAGCACGACAACATGAACGTGCTGACGCTCGGCGCGCGCATCATCGGAGCCGAGCTGCTCGCCGAGCTCGTCGCCGCGTTCCTCCGAGCGCAATTCTCGACGGAGGAGCGCCACCGCCGGCGCGTCGGCAAGATCGCCGCGCTCGACGATCCAGGCCCGGCGAAGTAGCCAGGCGGGCGCCGGACACGGCTAGTATCCCGCCATGCAATCGGCGCTTCGAACGGCAGCCGCGGGACTCATCGGCAACGTCCTCGAGTGGTTCGACTACGCCGTCTACGGCTACTTCTCGGCGGAGATCGGCAAGGAGTTCCTGCCCGCGACGATGAGCGCCGACGACCGCGCCATCGTCACCTGGATCATCTTCTGGACCGGCTTTGCCGCGCGGCCGATCGGCGGCCTCGTGCTCGGCGTCGTCGGGGACCGCATCGGCCGGCGCGCGCTGCTGACGCTCTCGATCGCACTCATGGGCGGCGCGACGCTCGTGATCGGCCTGCTCCCCGGCTACGAGACGATCGGCTACGCGGGCCTCGTGCTGCTGATCGTCATGCGCGTCATCCAGGGGTTCTCGCTCGGCGGCGAGTTCACGGGCTCGATGGTCTACACGACCGAGCTCGCGTCGCCGCTTCTGCGCGGCATCATCGCGAGCTCGACGGCAGCGGGCACGACGCTCGGCTTTCTCCTCGGCATCCTCACGGCCTACATCATCAACCGCACGATCGGCCCGGCCGAGGCCGCCGCGTGGGGCTGGCGGATTCCGTTCATCGGCAGCGTCGCGTTCTGCATCGCCGGCTGGCTCCTGCGACGCGGGATCCACGAGTCGGAACAGGGCCAGAAGGCAGTGGCGGCGCGCGCGCCGATCCTGCCCTCGCTGATCTCCGACTGGAAGCCGATCGTCCAGACGTTCGGCATCGTCGGCCTCACGAACGCCGCCTACTACTTCGCGTTCACGTTCGCGGTCGAGCACCGCAAGGCCGAGAGCGCCGACTTCCAGTTCGTCACGATCATGAGCCTCATCGTCGTGCTGTTCGTGAAGGTCGCGGGCGGCTGGCTCTCCGATCGGTTCGGCCGCCGCCGGATGATGATCTTCCTCACCCTGGTCCTCATGGCCGCGCTGCCGATGGCGCAGCGCCTGATGTTCGAGGGCAGCGTCGACGAGTTCATGCTCGGCCAGCTGATGCTCGGCATCCCGCTCGCGATGGCGCTCGGCCTCCAGGGCGCGATGGTCGTCGAGATCTTCCCGCTGCGCACGCGCGTGACCTCGATGAGCTTCGCCTACTCGATCTCGCTCGCGCTGGCGGGCGGCATCGCGCCGCTCGTCGCGAAGTACCTCACCGACAAGGTGCAATCGACGACGGCGCTGACGATCTACATGCTGTCGTACGGCCTCGTCGGCCTGCCGATCATGCTCGGCATGCGCGAGACCAACACGCGGTCGCTCGACGTCTAGTGGAGATGGTCGAGGTGCTGGGCGAGCTGCTGCTCCAGGACGCAGCGCTCGGCATCGATCTCCTGCTGGCTGCGGAACCCGATGCGGCGAAACACCGGCATCGGCGGGCACCAGCGCCGGATCGCGTGGTGTGCCAGGAACGCGATCTGCGTGAAGAACAGTGCGCCCCAGCCGCCGAGCGTGCCGCGGCGGACGAGGCGTCGCATCGCGAGCGACGACGCCAGACCGCCGACGATCGCGAAGTTCAGCATCAGCGCGCGATCGATGTTCCACTCGCGATCGAGCTCGGCGAGCCGCACCTCGATCGCCTCGGGTGACCGGCTCGCCTCGGCGATCGCGACCTGCGTCTCGCGATCGATCCGCGCGTTCGCGGCATCACTGGATTTCTCGCGAATACCGTCGTGAGACGGCGCTTCCCATCGAGCTTCGCTCATGCCCGTAGATCGATGCAGCGGCGATGCCGACGCGATCGGTAAGACGCTGAGCTACGGCTCGTGGTGCGCGAGCTCGGCGATCGCGGCCTTGATCGTCTCCTTCTGCGGGACGCTGGCACGCTCGAGGTTGTCGGCGAGGCCGATGCCCGGAATGTGCGCGCCCGCGAGGAGCTTCGGCGGTGCGTGGAGCTCGTAGAACAGCTCCTCGATGATCCGGCGGATCAGGTGCTCGCCGAAGTTCGTGACCTCGGTGTCCTCGTTGACGCACAGCACGCGATTCGTCTTGCGAACGCTCGCCTCGATCGTCGGCCAGTCGTACGGGTGCAGCGACCGCAGATCGACGACCTCGACGCTGACGCCTTCCTCGGCGAGCTCTTCGGCCGCGGCGAGGCACATCGGCACGTTGCGGCCGTAGGTGAGGACGGTGACGGACGAGCCCTCGCGCGCGATCTTCGCCTCGCCGATCGGGATGTAGAGCTCCTGCAGCTCCGGCCACGTCGGCTTCCAGGTCGTGCGATCGCCGAGCGGCGCGTCGATCATGTGCGACAGCTGCTTCTCGTCCTCGGGCTCGCCGGGGCACAGCTCTCCGGGGGCGGACTTCATGCGAAGGAGCGCCTTCGGCATGAGGAACATGACCGGGTTCGGGTCGGCGATCGCCGACAGCATCAGGCCGTAGGCGTCGAGCGGCGTCGACGGCATCACGATCTTCCAGCCGGGGATGCGCGTCGCCGTCGCGTCGAACGAGTGCGAGTGATAGACGCTGCCGCGGATGCCCGCGCCGACCGGCGTCATCAGCACCATCGGCACGTTCCAGTCGCCGCCGGTGGTCCAGTACGTGTTGCCCGCGATCTTCAGCAGGTCGATCGTGTTGAACGCGTAGTCGCAGAACTGGATCTCGGCGACCGGCTTGCGGCCGGCCATCGCGAGACCGATCGCGGTGCCGACGATGCCACGCTCGTCGAGCGGCGTGTTCCACGCAGTCTCGAGCCCCTGCGTACCGGTGAAGACGCCGCCGAGCGGCGGGCCGACGTCCTCGCCGAAGATGTCGGTGACGCCGAGCTTCTTCTCGCCGACGTGCAGGGCCATGCGAATGGCCTGGATCATCGTCGACATCTCAGCTCTCCCCTCCGACGTAGTTCTTGTCGGCGAACACGTAGTCGTGGATCGAGCTGGGCGACGGCTGCGGCTCGTGGCGAACGCGGGCCGCGGCCTCGCCGAGCTCCTGCGTGTAGTTCTGGCGGAGCTGCTCCATCTGGCTGCGCGTCAAGAGCGATCGCTTCTCGAGCGTCTGCTCGAACGCCTCGAGGCAGTCGACCTCGCCCTTGACGAGGTTCGCGCCGCTCGCCGACGAGTGACCGCGCAGGCGCGACACCATCGCCTCGAGCAGGTACGGACGCCGCTCGGTGCGCACGTAATGGATCGCGCGCTCGAGCGCCGCGTAGCTCGCCTCGGGATCGTTGCCGTCGATGACCTCGGTCGGCATGCCGAACGCCTTGCCGCGCTCCGCGATCTGGTCGTAGCCGTGCTGGCCCTCGTACGAGGTCGAGATGCCGAACCGGTTGTTCGTCACGATCATGAGCATCGGCAGCTCGCAGCCCTTGCGCGACGCCCACACGAGCGCGGTCGCGAAATCACCCTCGGCCGTGCCGGCGTCGCCGCCCTGGACGATCGTGATGCCCTTCGCGCCGGTGCCCTTGCGCTGCGCGCGCGCCGTGCCGATCGCGATCGAGAACTGGACCTCGATCGGCGAGGTCACGGGCACGACGTTCCACTTCCGCACCGAGTAGTGACCCGCGAAGTTGCGGCCGCGCGAGTACGGGTCGGTCGCGACGTTCTTCATCTGGCGAAGCGAGTCGACCGGATCGCCGCCCATCGCCAGGAGCGTGCCGCTCGACCGGTAGTGGAGATGCAGGAAGTCGTGATCGACACCCTGCCCCTTGTCGACGAGCAGCCCGAGCGGGACGTTGAACGCCTCCTCGCCGGGGCCACCGATCCAGAAGTAGCCGTCACCCTGTTTGTACATGGTGATCAGGCGTTCCTCGAGGACGCGCGACCGCAGCATCAGGTCATAGATCTGGAGGCACTTGTCCGCGGGCAGATGAGCCGGCGCCTTGGAGGCGATGGACTGTCCCGAGCGCAGTGGAGTGATCGAGGTCATGACAGCGACCACGTCTTACCGCAGTTCGGCCGTCCGTAAACAGCCCGATCCGCCGAGGAACGATCGCGCGGCTCGGTGCGTCATGAGCACGCCGTTTCGCACCTGCGCAAGGCTCGTGTCGCCGCGTACGAGATTCGCGAAGCTCCCGCCACGAACCCGCGAGCGCACGCGTGCTAAGGATGCGGCGTGCGCGTCGCGGTCATCGGCCACGTCGAATGGGTCGAGTTCCTCCGCGTCGCGCGCGTGCCGACCGCCGGCGAGATCATCCAGGGCACGCCGAGCGTCTCGGTCCCCGCGGGTGGCGGTGGGGTAGCGGCCGTCGCGCTCGCGCGCTGGGGCGCCGAGGTCCACTTCTTCACCGCGCTCGGCGACGACGAGCTCGGCCACCGCGCCGAGGCCGACCTCGCGCGCCGGGGCGTCACGGTCCACACGGTCTTCCGGCCGGAGCCGCAGCGGCGCGCGCTGACGCTCGTCGACCGCCAGCGCGAGCGCACGATCATCCTGTCGGGCGATCGCCACGTCCCGCAC
>JAEWJO010000775.1 GCA_023386455.1 Pseudomonadota bacterium
TCGCGACCGCGATTCGCTGAGCGGATTGTCCGGTCATCGGTTGGGGGACACCAGCGACGCCAGCCACGAGGTCGGGTGACACCCGGCGTCGCCCCCGGTTTGGTCCCGTTGTCCGCTGGTCGGTTGGGGGACACCTCGGTCTTGGGCCGGTCGGGTGGGAGGACAGCTGGTGTGGGCGGTCTGTCCAACGAACACGGGCTTGCCCGAACCCGGTGACGCGTTGCCGGTGCGGCACATTAGTGTATGATTGACACCATCGTGTTCACGTTCTTCTTCACCGAGGCATCGCCGTTCTCGCAGTGGTTCCCGTGCCGCTTCGAGGTCGAAGGCGTCGCGTTCACCTGTGCCGAACAGTTCATGATGCACGGCAAGGCGACGCTGTTCGGCGACACCGAGGTGGCAGCGAGGATCCTCGCGGCGAGCCATCCGCGAGAGCACAAGGCACTCGGGCGCAAGGTGGCCGGGTTCGACGACGCAGTGTGGAAGCGCGAGCGCGTGCGGATCGTGAAGGACGGCAACCGCGCCAAGTTCACGCAGAACGACGAGCTGCTCGCGCTGCTGCTGAGCACGAAGGGCACGACGCTCGTCGAGGCGAGCCCGTACGACAAGATCTGGGGCATCGGCCTCTCCGAGAACGATCCCCGCGCGATGGACCCCGCGCAGTGGAACGGCCAGAACCTGCTCGGGGTCGTGCTGACCGAGCTGCGCGACGAGCTACTCGCCTAGAACAGCTGGTTGTCGAAGCGGAGCATCAGGTAGTGCGGCGACGCGTCGGCGTCGATGATGATCGCGCCATCCTTGCCGGGCGTGTTGCGATGGACGAGGTGCCCGCTGTCGGGCTGATCCTCGACGGTGGCGAAGATGGACACCTTGCCCCCGACGACGATGTTGCGATCGATCTCGCCCACCATCGCGTCCTTGGCGAGCGGCATGAAGTCGAGGCGGTGGAGGTTCATGTTGTCGACGTAGTCGAACGTGTATTCGGGGCCGACGTGCCAGCCCTCGGACCACGCCGGGCCCGCGAGCGGCGCATCGCGCTGGGCGAGCGCCATCGTCGGCACACCGCTCGACGACACCACCGCGGCGACCATGCGGTAGACCTGGTCGTTCGCGCGGACTTCGAGGATCACGTGCGTCGCGTTCGGCCGCGGACAGAAGCTGCCGGGCGGGACGAGCGCGACGAGCGTGCCGTCGAAGCGGCCAAAGCCGTTGCCGAGGTCCTGGCCGAACGTCGACACGCAGCCAGCCGAGTTGTCGACGGCGTCGGGGATGGCATCGACGGTCGAGGCATCGGGATCGGCCTTCGACATGTCGCGGCACGCTCCGAGGAGCGCGAGCATGACGACGGCGTGTCGGATCACGCGGAAGGCATATCACGCGCGACGCGCCGCCGACCACGCGCTGCCCGACCGTGCCTGACCGAGCGATGGCTCGACGCCGCTAGAGCAGACGCTCGTCGGCGCTCGGATCGTCGGCGCGGTCGGCCTCGTCGCGCAGGCGAGCGTGCTCGAGCAGGAGGTGCGTGACGCTCGCCTCGAGCTCGACCTTCGCGATGTTCGGCGTCCCCGCCGACAGCTCGAAATAGCCGTGTCGCCAGTCGAGGACCTTCAGCACGATATCGCGCGGATCTCCGTCGGACTCCGACGAGCGCGCGCGGACGATCTTGCCGTTGATGAAATCGATCCACGCGACGATCTGGTCGCGCGTCACCGACAGCTGGCCGGTCTTCTTCTCCTGCTCGAACATCTGCAGCAGTGTCGGCAGTCCGACCTCGGTGAGGCTGCCACGCAGGACGACGCGCTCGATATCGCGCTGGAACACGCGCGCCCAGCGACGGGCGCGGAGGATGACCTCGAGCACGGTGAACGGCTTTGGAATGAAGTCGGCCGCGCCGAGCTGGAATGCCTGGAGGCGCGCGAGGTCGGTCGCGTTCGCCGACATGATCATGACCGGCACGCTCGCGAGCTCGCTGTGGCGCCCCATCTCCTGGAGGACGTGAAGGCCGTCGACGACGGGCATGTCACGCTCGATCAGAGCGACGTCGGGCGTCTTGGAGAGGCAGGCCCCGATTGCCTCGATGCCATTGGTGGCGGTGGCGACGATGAAGCCGGCACTACCGAGTGCTGTCGAGAGGCGCTCGAGGATGCGCGTCTGCGAGTCGGCGACGAGGATGCGCAGGTCGGCGGCGGTGCGCGACGCGGCGTGGCGCTCGAGCATGCGAGCGATCGCGTCGAGGAACTGCTGCTCGCTCGGTCTCATGGGGTCGCGAAACATGATGCCGACGCCCGGATAACGGCCGAGCGTCCGGGCCTCGACCTCGCCCAGGGCGTGCGTGACCTGGCCGGTCATCACGTGGCGCTGGCCGTTCGGCGAAATGACGACCTGGAGGATCGTGCCAGCCTCGAGCGGCGGCGACAGCCGGATGAACATGCCCATCGGGGACAGGTCCTGCGAGACCGCGCGAACCTTCTTGCCGTTGTGGATGATCTCCACCGGCAGGTTCATGACGACACGATCGGTACGCCGGCGCACGAGTCCCTGGGTTACCGCGTTTCCGTCGGCGATTCTACTTGGTAAGAACGTCAGGTGTGGCTCCAGCTCACCGATGTCGATGTCGAGCTCGGCGGACGCGCCGTCGTGCGCGGCGTGAGTGCGAGCGTCTCTCAGGGCGAGCTCGTGGTGATCGTCGGGCCGAACGGCGCCGGCAAGTCGACGCTCCTGCGTGCGATGGCAGGGCTCGTCACGGTCGCGTCGGGAGCAGTGCGGTGCATGGGCCACGATCCGGCGCGCGTCGACCGCCGGGTGATCGCGCGGGAGCTCGCCTATCTGCCGCAGCAGTACGAGCTTGCATTCCCGTTCATCGTCGAGGAGGTCGTGTTGCTCGGCCGGTACTCGCAGCAGAGTGGACTCGGGCTCGCGTCCGAGGCCGATCTCGCGGCGGCGCGCGAGGCGATGCGTGCGACCGACATCCAGCACCTCGCAGCACGGCGATTCGACCAGCTGTCGGGCGGCGAGACACGGCGCGTGATCCTCGCGCAGGCGATCTGTCAGGGCGCGAAGTGTGTTCTCCTCGACGAGCCAACGGCGGGCCTCGATCCGGCGCACGCGCGTGCGGTGTTCGAGATGCTGCGCGCGCAGTGCGATGCGGGAGCGTCTGCAGTTGTCGTCACGCACGACCTCGATCTCGCCCTGCGCCACGGTGGTCTGATGTGGCTCGTCGCCGAGGGTCACCTCGCGGCGCGCGGCGCTCCGGCCGACGTGCTGGCATCGGCCGCGACCCGTGCCGCCTTCTCGCTCGACATCCACGTCGGCGCCCTGCCCTCCGGCCGGCGCTTCGCGGTGCCCGCATGACGGCGACGTTCGCGACCGACGTCATCGCGATGAATGCGGCGGGCGGCCTCGTCAGTAGACGGCTCGAACGATGGCATATCGGCTCCGTCAACGGCATGGCCACCGAACGCCGCGGCGTCTGCAGCCACATGGGTATCTCGAGGCCCGGCATGAGCGACTTCGACAGCGGCATGGCCGCCGGGCGCTGCGTTCTCCGTACCCACGTCGGTATCGCGCGAGGACCAGCATGAGCGACCTTGTCAGCGGCATGGCTGCGGGGCGCCGCGGCGCCTGCATTCACGTGAGTATCGCGAGGCTGGCATGAGCGACGTCGGCTGCGGCACGGCGCCGCGCGCTGCGTTCTCCGTACCCACGTGGGTATCCCGAGGCCGGCATGAGCGACTTCGGCTGCGGCACGGCCGCCGCGCGCTGCGTTCTGCGTACCCACGTCGGTATCGCGCGAGGGCCGGCATGAGCGACTTTGTCGGCGGCATGGCCGCCGGGCGCTGCGCTCTCTGTACACACGTGGGTCTCGCGCGAGGGCCGGCATGAGCGGCTTTGTCAGCGGCCGCGGAAAGCGGCTGACGGCACGGCGGCTCGTCGTCGCGCTCGGCATCTGTGCCGCGGTCTGTGCACTCGTCGCGATCATCGCGCCACAGCTGGGCGTGGTCATGACGCCCGACGGTCGCAAGCTCGACCTGCTCGGCCTCGATGCGTTCGACGCCGGCACGCGAGCGCACCAGATCTTCATGGTGCGGCTACCGCGTGTGCTCGGCGCGATGCTCGTCGGCGGCGCGCTCGCCGGCGCGGGCTGCGTACTGCAGGCGCTGTTTCGCAACCCGCTCGCGGAGCCGTTCACGCTCGGCATCTCATCGGGCGCCTCGCTGGCCGCGGTGCTCGCGATCCGGTTTGGCATCGAGGGATCGTTCGGCGGTGCCGGCGTCGGGGTGTCGGCGCTCGTCGGTGCGGTCGCGTCGCTGCTGCTCGTCGAGCGGCTCGGGCGGATCGGCAAGCATCTACCGCCGGCGACGCTGGTCCTCGCCGGTGTCACGATCTCGATGTTCTGTTCGTCCGCGTCGGTGCTCGTCCAGTACACGAGCGACTTCGCAGATGTCAGCCACATGCTCGCGTGGATGATCGGCGGGCTCGACGCGGTCCGGATCGTACAGATCCAGTACGCCGCGATCCCGATCGGGCTCGGAATGTTCGTGATGTTCATCTACGCGCGCGAGCTCAACGCGCTCGCCGCGGGCCCCGATGTTGCGGCGTCGCTCGGGGTCGCCGTCGGCCGGACCCAGGTGCTCGTGTTCGTGGTCGCGTCGCTGCTCGTCGGCGCTGCGATCGCCCTCGCCGGTCCGATCGGCTTTGTCGGGCTGATCGTCCCGCACACGCTGCGCGCGATCCTTGGCCCGGATCATCGACTGCTGCTGCCGGCCTCCATGTTTGGCGGCGCCGTCCTGCTCGTGATCTGTGACACGCTCGCGCGTACCGTGATCGCGCCCGCTCACCTGCCAACCGGCGCCGTCACGGCGGTGCTCGGTGGACCGTTCTTCATCATCATCCTCGTCGGGCAGAAGCGCCGCGCCGCGCTGTGGGGACGGTGATGAGCCAGGTCCTGCAGCACGTGATCGCCGCGATCGGCCCCGCCAGCGAGGTCAACGCGCAGGCCGCGCAGAGTCGTGTCACCTCGGCCAATGCCGGCGTCCTCGAGCGGCTCGCGCGCGCGGTCGGCGGCGCGCAGCACTCGCC
>JAEWJO010000778.1 GCA_023386455.1 Pseudomonadota bacterium
GAGCCACAGTGCGGCGAGCTGGACGTCGAACGTGCGCGCGACCGCGTCGACGATCTTGCGCGCCACCTGATCGAGATCGATGCCCGACGACACCGCGCGACCTGCGTCGTGGAGCGCGACGATCTCCTTCATGCGTGCGGCGAGGCGAGCCTGGTTGTCCTTCAGCGTCAGCGTCATCTGGTTGAACGCCTGCGCGAGGTCGGTCAGCTCGTCGCCGCCCGGGATCTCGATGCGGTGCTCGAGATCGCCGCGCGACACGGCGATCGCGCCGCGGTGCAGCTCGGCGATCGGCGCGCCGAGCCGCCGCGACCAGAACAGCGCGAGCACGAGCGCGAACGCGAGCGCCCCGAGCCCGCCGATCACGAGCGACCGGATCGCGAGCGCCTTCGTCGAGGCGAGCGAGCTGCGATCGACCGCGACCGCGACGATGCCGACCGGCTGATCCTTGGCGTCGAGCAGGCCGGTCGCGGCCATCGTGTAGTTGCGCTCGGGGCCGGCGTCCTCGATGCGGACGTCGAGCTCGCGGATCACGCGCTTGCCGCGCAGTGCCGAGTTGCGCTCGCCGGGCGTCAGCTCGACGGGGACGGCGCGCCGGCCGAGCGGGGAGCGGAACGTGACGTCGAGCTCGCCACCGATGCCGCCGAGGAGCACGTCGGCGGACAGCGCGCCCTTGATGCTGTCGGCGAAGTCGGCGTCGAGCGGCACGCTGAGCACGGCGACGCCGCGCAACGTCAGGCTCGCGTCGACGATCGGCGACACCGCGCGCACGACGACGCGCTGGCCGACGGCGACGAGCGTGACGCCGCGGGTCCAGGTCTGGCCCGCGACGACGACCGGATCGTTCGGCGTGATGCCGACGTCATCGAACCGCTTCGGCGCGTTGCCGATGACGCGATCGAACACGACCGCGCCGGCCTGATCGACGAGCTGTAGCCGCGCCGACGGCACGTGCGCGCTCTCGCGGGCGAACCACGCCTCGATCGCGGCGGGCCCGTTGCCCATCGCGGCGACGAGGTCGCTCGACTCCGACAGCTGGACCGTCTCGTCGCCGAGTCGCTCGACCGAGCGCAGGATCAGGTTGAGGCCGACGGTCAGCTGGCGATCGGCGTCGTCGCGCAGGCCGGCCTCGAGGCTCGACAGGATGACGCCGGTCGCGATCGTCGCGACGATCGCCACCGGCACGAGCGCCGCGAACGCCATCGCGACGACGAGCTTCGTGCGCAGGCGCAACCGCAGCTGGGGCGGCGGCGTCGGCGCGGGCTTCGGCACGCGGATCAGCTTGTCGGTCGTGAGCTTCTTGATCCCGCGCGGCTCGGTATCGGCGCCGAGCCGTGGCCGCGGCCATGGCGTCGGCGTGAAGTCGCTCGAGTCGCGCTTGTCGTCGGTCACCGCGCCCCCGTCTGCCGCCGGATCAACGGATACACTGGATGGCCGGTCGGCGACAGCACGACGCGCTCGAGCTCGGCGCGGCCCGCGACGACGAGCTCGGAGTGCGCGATCGGCACCCACGGCGCATCGGCGGCGATCTTGTCCTGGATCGCCGCGTAGAGCGCCTCGCGCTTGGCCTCGCTCGCCGCGGCCTGCGCGTCGAGCAGCATCTGATCGACCTCGGTGTCGGCGTACAGCGCGACGTTCTGCGCGCCCTTCTCCGTGTTCGCCTGCTTCGAGTGCAGGAGCACGTAGAGGAAGTTATCGGGATCGCCGGTGTCGCCGACCCAGCCGAACACGCACATGTCGTGCTTGCCGGCCTGGATCGCGGCGCGGTGCGCGGGATACGGCATGATCTCGAGCTCGGTCTTGATCCCGACCTGCGCGAGCGACGCCTGGAGAAACCGCGCGACCCGCTCGGGCTGCGGCAGGTACGGGCGCGGCGTCGACGGCGCGTACAGCTTGTAGACGTGGTTCGGATCGAACGTGCCGTCGGCCTCGGCCTCGGCGAGCAGCTGCTTCGCGGCCGCCGGATCGTAGTGATACTTCGTCTTCGGCTCGTGATAGCCCCACATCGTCGGCGGCAGCGGCGTGTCGGCGGCGATCGCGCGCCCCTGGTAGCCGAGCTTCACGATCGGTTCCTTGTTGATCGCGTAGTTCGCGGCGCGCCGCACGCGGACGTCGTCGAACGGCGGCTGCTGCGTGTTGAACGCGAGATAGCTGATGTCGTTGCCCGGCGTGTGATGCAACACGAGGTCCGGGTGCAGCTCGACGAACGGCTGCTCGTCGGGGAGGATCGCCATCGCGAGGTCGACCGACCCAGACTCGAGATTGATGAGGCGCTGCCGCGCGTCGACGACGACCTGGAACACGATCTGCGTGAGGCCCGCCGGCGGTCCCCAGTAGCCCGCGAACCTGCGGACGACGACGCGCGAGCCTCGCGTCCACGAATCGAACACGAACGGCCCGGTCCCGACCGGGTGATCCTTGAACTCGTCGTGCCACTTCATCACCGCGGCCGGCGACACCATCGGGAACATCGCGAGGTTGCCGAGCAGCGGCGCGTACTTTCGCCGGACGTGGATCTCGATCGTGAGCGGGCCGGTCGCGGCGACGCGCTCGACGTCGTTCATCATCGATCGCCAGTAGCTCGCGGCGTTGCCGAGCGTGGCCGGATGGCCGTTCACCAGCAGGCGCTCGAACGAGAACACCGCGGCGGTCGCATCGAACGGCGTTCCGTCGTGGAACAGCACGCCGGCGCGCAGCGCGAACGTCCACGTGAGGCCATCCTCCGAGACCTGCCACGACGTCGCGAGGCGAGGCTCGATGTCGGTCGTGCCGGCCTTCCAGCCGACGAGACCCTCGAAGATCAGCTCGCCGACCTCGATCGATTCACTATCGGTCGCCAGCACCGGATCGAGCGCGATCACGTCCGCGGCCTGCGCGACGACGAGGGCACCCGGGTCGCGACGCTGGCGCAGCGTCTCGCGGCGGGCGTCGCAGCCCCCCAGGGCCACCAGGGCAGTGAGCGCCCATACCCTCATTTCCGTGGAACTGTACCACCGGCCGGCCGATTGACTCTCGCCTTTCACTGACTTAGCGTCCCCAGACCACCGTGTGGTTCACGGTGAATCTGGGACCACCGTCACCGTCGAAGGGGAGCCTCCGTCCAATGCGTCTGTTCTCTCTGGTTATCTTTTCCGCTGCGCTCGCCGCCTGCAGTATCGGCGAGAACATCGCATTGAAGTCGACATCCAAGATCCTGCTGCGCGGCCAGCCGAGCTTGCAGATGGAGGCCGACTACGATCTCGCGCGCTCCGCGATCCCGGGCGCGCTGAAGACCGTCGAGGCCTTCTGGGTCGCCGGTCCACCCGACGACGCGCGCGAGCGCCTCGAGCGGATCCTCACCGAGGGCTACTGCCAGTACGGCACCGCGTTCGTCGAGGACGACTGGGAGGAGGCGAAGTTCCGCCAGGACCTCCCGGCCATCGAGTATCACAACAACCGCGCGACCCACATCTTCACGCGCTGCCTCAACTACGCGCTGAAGACGCTCGGCCCGCGCTGGCAAAAAGAGATCTTCTCCGACACCGACACGGTCAACAAGCTGATCAAGGACACCGGCGGCGGCTCGCGCTTCGCGCTGCTGTTTGCCGGCACGGCGCTCGGCTCGCTCATCAACCACAACCTGACGCGCATCGAGATGCTCGGTCACCTCGCGACGGCGCAGGGGATCATGGAGCGCGTCATCGAGATCGACAAGAAGCAGGGTCCGCCGGCCAACAAGGCCCACGCGGCCCTGCCCTACATCGCGCTCGGCATGATCCACTCCGCCAAGCCCAAGTCGATGGGCGGCGATCCCGACAAGGCGAAGATGTACTTCGAGGAGGGCCTCAAGGTCTCCGACGACAAGTTCCTGCTCGCCCGCGTGCTCATGGCGTACCGCGTCGGTCTCCAGACCAACGATGAGAAATTTTTCCACGATCAGCTCGTCAAAGTTCTCGAGACCCCACCGTCGGTGTGGCCCGAGCAGCGTCTTGCCAACGAGGTGGCCCATCGTCGGGCGCGCCGTTATCTCTCGCACGAGAAGGAGCTCTTCCAATGATGAGGTTCACCCAGCTGCTGTCCGTCGCCACCCTGGCCACCACCCTGGCGGCGGTCTCGCCCGCTCGCGCGGAGAGCACCGAGATCCGCCTCGCCACGCTCGCGCCATCGGGTAGCCCGTGGATGCAGGTCCTCAACAAGGCGCAGGCCGAGATCAAGGACAAGACCGCCGGCCGCGTCACCCTCAAGTATTACGAGGGTGGCCAGCAGGGTGACGAGCGCGACTTCGTCCGCAAGATCAAGCTCGGCCAGCTCGACGGCGCCGCGGTGACCTCGATCGGCCTCGCGATGATCGACGAGTCGATCCGCGTGCTCGAGCTGCCGATGATGTTCCAGTCGGCCGAGGAGGTCGACTACGTCGCCGACAAGATGTGGCCCTATTTCCAGAAGAAGTTCGAGAAGAAGGGCTTCCGCCTGAACGACCGCGGCGAGGTCGGTTGGGTCTACTTCATGTCGAAGTCGAAGGTCGACTCGCTCGCGTCGCTCAAGGGCCAGAAGCTCTGGATGTGGGGCGACGACCAGCTCGTCGGCGCGATGTTCAAGAAGCTCGGCCTGAACGGCGTGCCGCTCGGCGTCCCCGAGGTCGATGCCGCGCTCACGAGCGGCAAGATCGACGCGTGCTACGGCTCGCCCGTCGCCTCGGTCGCGCTGCAGTGGTACTCGAAGGTCAAGTACATGACCTCGATGCCGATGAGCTTCGCGATCGGCGCGACCGTCGTGTCGGTCGACTCGATCAAGAAGCTGTCGGCCGAGGATCAGAAGATCGTCGAGACGATCGGCAAGTCGGCCAGCAAGAAGCTCCGCAAGGTCATCCGCAAGGCGAACGAGGACGCGAAGACCACGATGACCCGCAAGGGCGTGACGGTCGTCCAGACGCCGGTCGCGATGGTCTCGGACTTCGAGAAGAACGCTCAGGAGGTCTGGAAGGAGCTCACGGGCAAGATCTTCTCGAAGGAGGAGCTCGACATGGTGATCAAGTACCGTGACGAGTACCGGGCGAAGAAGGGCGGCAAGGCTGCCCCCACCGCGGCTGCCGCGGCTGCTCCGGCGAAGAAGTAGTCGGCGAAGCGACTGCTCCGACGGCCGCGGTCACCCGATCGCGGCCGTTTTCCGTTTTCGGGGCCCCTGCCGATTGAGGGCGGGCCTTCGGGGCACGTACCATCACCCGGTGAGCGAAAAAGACGACGACGAGCCGGACGCGCCGTCGAAGGGGACGGATGCCGAGGTCGTGGGGCCCGAGGCCGTTCCCGAGGCGAAGCACTCGAACGAGCGACCGAGCCAGCTGCAGCTCGACATCGACAACGCGATCGATCCGCATCCCACGTTCCCGGACGACGGTGCGGTATCGCGCTACGTCCGGATCGTCGACAACTCGCTCGGCGCGATCGAGCAGGCGTTCCTGTTCGCGCTTCTTGCCGCGGTCGTGCTGACCGCCGCGAGCGCCGCGCTGTCCGACAAGATGTTCGGCCACCACCTCGGACGGTGGTGGTTCACCGTCGTCCGCGGCGGCACGTTCACGATCGCGATGATGGGCGCCGTCTACGCGACGCACCAGCAGCGCCACCTCGCGATGGACCTGATCTCGCGGCGCCTGTCGCCGCGCGGCCGGCTCGTGCTCGGCGTGCTGCTGAAGGTGTTCACGATCCTCATCGCCGCGCTCCTGTTCCGCAGCGGCATGCACCAGCGCGAGCACGTCGGCGGCGGTGGCGAGGAGTTCATCTCCGACAAGTCGATCGTCACGATGATGCCGATCGGCGCCGCGCTGATCATTCTCCACTCCTTGCTGCACATCGTGATCGACATCGATTACCTGGTGCGCGGCAAGCTCCTGCCCGAGAAGGCAAGGACGGGGCACTAAGCCATGGCCGACAAGAAGAAATTTCCGCTCGGCTGGCTGATCCTCGCGCTCACGATCGGCGCGATCGCGTTCTTCGTCAGCGTCCCGGTCGCGCTGCTCATGCTCGTGTTCGTCAGCGGCGCACCGCTGTTCACGATCATGCTCGGCGCCGCCGCGCTCGGCGCGATGAGCCTCGAACGCTCGTTCAACGCCGAGTTCGACGGCATGGTCGAGCACATCCTGAACGTCGGCCTCGGCGATCAGGTGCAGGTCATGTCGACGATCCCGCTGTTCATCTACGCGGGCTACCTGCTCGCCGAGTCGGGCACCGCGGATCGCCTCGTGCGGTTCGCGAACGCGCTGCTCGGCTGGATCCCCGGCGGTCTCGCGATCGTCACGATCGGCACGTGCGCGCTGTTCACGGTGTTCACCGGCGCCTCGGGTGTCACGATCATCGCGCTCGGCGGCGTGCTGATGCCGGCGCTCGTCCGCGTCGGATACCCGGAGCGCTTCTCCGTCGGTCTCATCGCCGGCACGGGCTCGGTCGGTCTCCTGTTCCCACCGGCCCTGCCGCTGTTCATCTACGGCACCGTCTACGGCCTCACGAACCTCGATCCCGAGATCTGGGACACGCGGCGGTTCCTGTTCGCCGGCATCGTCCCGGGCCTCGTGCTCGTCGGCATGCTGTCGGCCGTCGCGGTCGGCGTCGCGGTGTGGAAGAAGCTCCCGCGCCAGAAGTTCGACTTCGGCGAGCTCGGCCGCAGCTTCGTGCTCGCGCTGCCCGAGCTGTTCGTACCGTTCGGCGTCATCCTCGGTCTCGCGAGCGGCATCGGCCTGCCGGAGATCTCGGCGCTGACGGTGGTCTACGTCGTCCTCCTCGAGGTCGGCGTCGCGCGCGTGCTCGTCAAGCTCGGCGTCCACTGGGGCAAGCCGCTCGCGCCGAAGGTCCTGTGGACGACCACGCGCGAGGCGATGGCGATGGTCGGCGCGATCTTCATCATCATCTTCGCGTCGACGGCGCTGACGAACTTCATGGTCACCGCCGAGGTGCCGAAGAAGCTCGTCGAGTGGACGCAGGCGCACGTCGAGTCGAAGATCGTGTTCCTGCTCGCGATCAACGTACTGCTGCTCGTCGTCGGCACGGTGATGGACATCTTCTCGGCGATCGTCGTCGTCGTCCCGCTGATCGCGCCGATCGCGAAGGCGTACGGCATCGACCCGTACCACCTCGGCGTCATCTTCCTGTTGAACCTCGAGGTCGGTTACCTGCACCCGCCCGTCGGCATCAACCTGTTCATCACGAGCGTGAAGTTCAACCGCCCGATCACGGAGGTGATGTGGGCGACGATGCCGTTCCTCGGCACGATGATCGTCACGCTCCTGATCGTCACGTACGTGCCGTTCTTGACGGTCGTCCCCGAGCCCGAGCGCACCGAGCCCGTGCAGTCGCTGAAGAACATGATCCACACCGCGGTCGAGGAGCAACGCTCGGTCAAGGAGGTGAAGATCGTCGACTCGGCGGGTAACGAGCTGCGAAATCAAAAGGGGCAGCCGGTCGTGAAGCACCTCGCCGACTGCAACGACATCGAGGACGTGTCGAAGAAGGACGCCTGCCAGTCGCTGTTCTTCGACGTCTCGGCGTGCAAGGCGGATCCAGACCCGCAGACCTGCGCGAACAAGACGATCGCCGCGTGGACGGTGTCGAACCTCAACGGCGACATCCTCGATCAGAGCAAGGCGATCATCGTCGTCACCGAGGTCGACCTCGTGAGGCCCGATGGCGAGCCGGTCAAGGGCAAGGACGGCAAGCCGCAGAAGCGGGCGCTCACCGAGTGCGACAAGCTCGAGGGCTCGTACCAGGAGACGTGCCGCGAGCTGTTCATCACGGCCTCGAACTGCAAGATCAGTCCCGAGGACGGCGCCGATGTCGACGCCTGCATCGCCGAGAAGGTCGGCGACTGGGTCGACTCGAACATGACCGAGGAGTAGCCGTGCACGGCGCGACCGCGCTCATCAAGACGCTGCGGCCGCACCAGTGGGTGAAGAACCTGTTCGTCGCGGCGGCGCTGGTCTTCTCGCGCCACCTGACGGACCCGCCGTACGTCCTGCGCACGGCGCTCGCGGTGCTCGCATTCTGCCTGCTGTCGGGCGCGGTCTACGCGTTCAACGACGTCCGCGATGCCGAGTCCGATCGCGTCCACCCGACGAAGAAGAACCGGCCGATCGCGTCGGGTGCGCTGTCCGAGCGCGCCGCGTTGACGTGGGCATTCGTGCTCGCCGTCGTCGCGATCACCGGCTGCGCCGTGCTGTCGTGGAAGCTCGCCGTGTTCGCGGCGCTCTACGCGCTGCAGAACGTCGCCTACAGCGTGCGGCTCAAGCACATCGCGTTCGTCGACGTCGGGGTGATCGCGACCGGCTTCTTGCTCCGCGTGCTCGGCGGCGCCGCCGCGATCGACGTCCCCGCGTCGAAGTGGCTGCTCGCATGCACCGCCCTGCTCGCGATCTTCCTCGGTCTCGGCAAGCGCGCGCACGAGCTCGCGTGGGCCGAGCGCTCCGGACAGACGACGGAGACCCGAGCCGCGCTCGCCGGCTACCGGCTGCCGGTCGTCCGCGTCACGATGATCCTGATCGGCGTCGCGACCTGTGCGGCCTACGCGGCCTACACGGTGGCGCCGCACACCGTCGCGTTCTTCGGCACCGACCGCCTGGTCTACTCGACGCCGTTTGTCGCGCTCGGCATCCTGCGCTTCTTGTTCCTGGCGCTGTGGTGGCCCAAGGACGATTCGCCGACCGAGGCGATGTTGAAGGATCTCTGGTTCCTGCTCGACCTCGCCCTTGCGACGGCCACCCTGCTGTACATCATCTACGGCTAGGGGCTACAACCGGGCTGTGTCCGACAAGGACGAGCCGGCGATCGCCAAGCGCAAGGCGGATCACCTCGAGGTCGCAGCCTCGGGCCGAGCCGAGCTGACGCGCTCGACGCTGCTCGACCAGGTCCACCTCGTCCACCAGGCGCTGCCCGAGCTCGCGATCGACGAGGTCGACATGTCGACCGAGCTTGCCGGCAAGCAGCTGCGCGCCCCGCTCGTGATCACCGGCATGACCGGGGGCACCGCGGAGGCGGCGCAGGTGAATCGCGATCTGGCGCGCGCCGCGCAGGCCGCGGGTGTCGCGCTCGGCCTCGGCTCGCAGCGCGCGATGGCGGAGCACCCGGAGCTCGCCGCGAGCTACCAGGTCCGCGACGTCGCGCCCGACGTCGTCCTGTTCGGCAACGTCGGCGCGGTGCAGGCGCACGCGATGGGCGCGGCGAAGGTGATCGAGCTCGCGAAGGCGATCGGCGCGGACGCGATCTGCGTGCACCTCAATCCGGGCCAGGAGCTCATCCAGGACAAGGGTGACCGCGACTTCCGCGGGCTCGTCGGCGCGATCGCGGCGATCGTCGATACCGGCGCGATGCCGGTGATCGTGAAGGAGACCGGCTGCGGGTTGTCACCGCAGGCGGCACGCGCGCTCGCCGGTGCCGGCGTCTCGATCGTCGACGTCAGCGGCGCGGGCGGCACGAGCTGGGTCGCCGTCGAGGCTCTGCGCGCGGCGGGCGGCAGCGATGCCGCTGCGCTCGGCCAGGAGCTGTGGGACTGGGGCCTGCCGACGGCCGTGTCGGTCGCGGCATGCGTCGGCGCGGGACTGACGACGATCGCGTCGGGCGGCCTCCGCTCGGGCTACGACGTCGCGCGCGCTCTCGCGCTCGGTGCACGCGCGGGCGGCATGGCGGCGCCGATGCTGCGCGCGCAGCGTGCGGGCGGCGCCGACGGTGTCCGCGCGGCGATCGATCGCGTGACCGATTCGATCCGCGCGGTGTGCCTGCTGACGGGTTGCCGCACGCCGTTCGATCTCGCGCGGGCTCCCCGCCACCTCGGCGCACCGTTGCGCGCGTTCCTCGACGACCTCGGCATCGGCGGTCGCAGATGAGTCACATCGGCCTCGGCAAGATCATCCTGCTCGGCGAGCACGCCGTCGTGTACGGCTTCCCCGCGCTCGCGGCGGCGCTCGATCGCGGCGTCCGCATCGACGCGGTGCCGACACCGGCCGGCGGCTCGCTGCGCGTCGACGTGCCGTCGTGGAACCTCAAGGTCACCGCGGACGACGAGCACTCGTTCGCGCGCGGCCTCGCGGCGATCGCCGACTCGATCGAGCTCGGCCGGCCGCCGCTGACGCTCGTCGGCGACGCGCAGATTCCGCCGGGCGC
>JAEWJO010000037.1 GCA_023386455.1 Pseudomonadota bacterium
CGCGTCACCGGCTCGGCGAGCGCACGGCCGGTGGCCGCATCGCCCTTCGACAGCGCGACGCTCGCCTCGTTGACGCGCCTCACCGCGCGCACCGTGCCGAGGAAGCGGCCGCCGAGCGCGAGGTAGAACGGCACGAGCACGGGAAACGACGTCGCGGCGAGCGCGACGCCCGCGGCACTGATCCCGCCGAACGCGGCGTACTGGATCATCTGCTGCGTCCGCACGCGCGCGGGGTTCTTCACCTCGCCGTCGCGACCGACGTAGACGAGCTGGCCCTTGCCGGCGCGATCGAGGTCGCTCGCGATCATCGGACGCGCGAGCGCGGTCTCGGGCTTCGCGGGATCGGCCATTACTTCTAGTCTTGCACGGACCAGTCGGTCCCGCCGGGCTGGTCGTGCAGCGCGACGCCCATTTCTCCGAGGCGCTTCCGGATCTCGTCCGCTCGTGCGAAATCCTTGGCGGCGCGCGCGGCGGTGCGCTCGGCAATTCCCGCCTCGACGGCAGCGATGTCGATCTGCTTTGCCTGGACGAGGCGGGCTCGGCGCTGGGCGAGGTAGGCGGACGGCTGCTGGGTGAACACACCGATCGCGCCGCCGACCGTCCGCATGTCCTTCGCGAGCTTGCCGAGCGTGCGGCGGCGCATCTGCTTGTCGACGCCCTTTGCTTCCTCGAGCAGCTTGTTCGCGAGCGTCAGCGCCGCGTGCAGCGACGCGACGACGACCGGTGCATTGAAGTCATCGGCGAGCGCGTCGCGCGCGGCAGGCAGCAGATCCTCGGCGCCGGGCACGAACGGACCGGTGCCACCGTCACCGCCGGTCGCCATGAACGCGTCGATCTTCGCGAGCGTCTCGTAGAACCTCGCGAGCTCGCGGTCGGCGGCCTCGAGGCTGTAGAACCGCACCGTCTTGTCGCGGCCGGCATGCTTCGCGGCGTCGAACGGCTCGCCATCGACGAGGACCTCGACCTCGAAATCGACGGGCGAGCGGTAGTGGTGCTTGACGCAGAAGTAGCGCAGCGCCTCACCACCGACGGCGTCGGCGATCTGGTCGCAGTTGAAGACGTTGCCGAGCGACTTGCTCATCTTCACGCCTTCGAAGTTGAGAAAGCCGTTGTGCAGCCAGTACCGCGCGAACGTGTCGTCGCCGTCGGCGCCTTGCGACTGCGCGATCTCGTTCTCGTGGTGCGGGAAGATCAGATCCTTGCCGCCGGCGTGGATGTCGAACGTCGGCCCGAGATGGGTGACCGTCATCGCCGAGCACTCGATGTGCCACCCCGGTCGGCCCTTGCCCCACGGCGAGTCCCACGACGGCTCGCCCGGCTTCGCGCTCTTCCACAGCGCGAAGTCCGCCGGGTTCTTCTTGCGCTCGTCGACGTCGATGCGGACGCCGTCCTTCAGCTGATCGAGCGTCTGTCCCGACAGCTTGCCGTACGACGGGAACTTCTCGACCTCGTAGTAGACGTCGCCGTCGACGGCGTATGCGTGACCGTTCGCGACGAGGCGCTCGACGAGCGCGATGATCTGCGGGATGTGGCCGGTGACCTTGGGCTCGATCGACGGAGCGCGCACGTTGAAGCGCGCCATGTCGGCGTTGTAGGTCTCGGTGAAGTGCGCGGACATCGCGAACGGGTCCTCGCCGGTCTCGTGTGCGCGCTTGATGATCTTGTCATCGATGTCGGTGACGTTGCGGACGTAGGTGACGTCCCAGCCGAGGAACTCGAGGCTGCGCCGGACCGTGTCGAATGCGATCGCCGAGTAGGCGTGACCGATGTGCGCCGGCGCGTAGGTCGTCGGACCGCAGACGTAGACACCGACCTTGCCCGGGACGAGGGGCTCGAACGGCACCTTCTGGCGGCGCATCGAATCATAGAGACGGAACGGCGCGGTCACCCTGGCGTTTTAGCAGCCGTTCAACCCGGGTGGCGAGGCCACACCCGAACTTCGTAGACGTAGGGGGAGACGTAGGCGTAGGCGAGCAATCGCGTGAACGGAACGGTCGCCGGCTGGAGGCGCTCCTTGCGGTTTGCGGATCGCAGGTTCGGGACCGCTTACACCCGGTTTGGGGATCGCAGGTCGGAGTCGCCTACGCCTACGCTATTTCCAGCCAAGCGGACCCATGGGGCGGTCCGCGGTCGCGTTCGTGAGCTTGTCGAGCCAGGCTGCGGTCGCGTCGGGGCCGCGAGGAAGATCGAGCGTCCACACGAGCAGGTTGCCGTCGCTGATCGCCATCACGCGAGAGCCATCGGGAGCGATCGCGATCGAGCCATACGGGGATTGGCCCTTCTGGGGCGTCGCCAGCCGCCAGCTCCAGCCCGCGAGCGGATCGATGACCTGGACACCGCCGACGCTCGTATGACCCGCGACGAGCGAGCCATCGAGCGCGATCGCGGGATCGCGCGTGATCTCGATCGGAGGCATCGCCGAGCCGGGCCGCAGGTCGGTGACGTAGCCATTGCCGTCGTCGGTGACCGCGAGCGCGCGGTTCGGCGCGACGAGCGCGAGCGCGGCGACCTGTGTCTTGCCGGTCAGGAGGACGTCGAGGCCGCCGTCGGAGCGCCACGCGCGGACCTCGCCACCGACGCCGAGCAAGGCGGTACCGTCGGCGGCGAGCGCGATCCGAGGAAGCGGCTGCGCGGCGAGCTTCTGCTCGGCAGTCGCGCCGGAGGCGAGGTTCTTGCGCCACACGTAGCCGTCGGCGAACACGGCGAGGATCCAGCCGGCCTCGTTCGCGAGGACCTTGCGCGCCGGCGCGTCGTGCGCGACCAGCGAGCTCTTGGTGTGGAGCTGCTGATCCTCGAGCACGAGACCGGTCGGCCGGGCGAGCACGTAGCGGTGGTTGTCGACGAACGCGGCGGCAACGACCTCACCGTCGATCGCCTGCGGCGTGCCGAGCCCGGCGACGAGGTGCGCGCGGCCGGCGAGCGCGATGACGACCGCCTGCGTGCCGTCGGGGGCCGTCGCGATCGACTCGAGCGCGTCGAGCACGCCGAGCGGTGTGACCTTCTTCGTGTGCAGGTCGATCCACTCCGCGGGCTCGCCCTCGTAGGTCGCGATCAGGTGATCGCCGGTGACGAAGCGCGCGGTGCTCGGCTGACGCCGGGTGACGAGGCGCGGCTCGATCGCGTCGAGGTCCCAGACGAGCAGGCGGCCCTCGGTCGCGGCGACGATCCACGGCCCGTGCGCGGAGGTCGCGACGCGGTCGATCGGCTGCGGGCACGCCAGCGTGTGATCGCCGGTGTCGGACAGCACGATGATCGCGCCCTGCGGCTTCGCCGAGATCACGACGCGATCGCGACCCTCGAACACGCCGAGCGTGTGCTCGTTGCCCGGCGAGCGGATGCGCGTGCCGTCGCGCTCGACCTGGCCGACGCCGGTGGGACCCGCGCTGAAGATGCGCCCGTTCGAGTAGGCGACGCTGAAGCGCTGGCCGACGGTGATGCGGCGGACGAGGTGCGGCTCTGGCTCCATGAGGATGTCGACGACCTCGTCGTCGATCAGCGCGATCAGGTGATCCGAGCCCGCCGACCACGTCATGTGCGCGGTGACGCCCTCGACGAGGATCTCCGCCGGTAGGGACGGGCTCGAGCGATCGAGGACCAGCAGGTGCTGGCTGCCGCCAAGCGCGACCCAGCGACCGTCGGGGGATGGCGCGACGAGGCTGACGGGCTCGGCCACGGGCACCTGTGCCGGGACGCCACCGGCGAGGTCGAGCCGCCACACGTTCTGCGCCGGATCGGTCCAGTACGCGAGCGGGCCCGCGATCTCGAGGTTCGCGATGCTCGTCGGCGCCGTGACCTCGCGCTTGTCCCCGGTTGCAGCGTCGAGGATCGTCAGGCGGTTGCCCTGGTAGAGGAGGATCTTGCGCTCGCCGTCCGCGAACCGCGCGGTCACGGCGCCCTTCATGTCGGCGATCACGCGCGCCTCGCGCTTCGCGATCTCGTAGATGCGGACGATGCCGTCGTTGCCGGCCGCGAGCGCGCGCTCGCCATCGCGCGACAGCTCGAGCGACAGCGTGTGCGTCGACGCCGGCATGCTGAACGCGACGCCGTGGGTCCGCGCCGCGGCTCCGACGTCGCGCGCCTCGCGCCACAGCTCGGAGGATGCGAGCGGCTTGACGAGCGCGATCGCTCGCGTCGGGTCGCTCGTCGCCGCGTGGCGCGCGTTCGCGAGCACGAGCTCGCGCGCGTTGCGGACCGCGTGCTCCTTCGCCTCCTCGGCGATCTTCTTCTCGCCGACGGCGATCCGCGCCTGCGTATCGGCGCGATCGCGCTCGTCGAGGATCTGGCCGATCAGCACGGCGGCGACGAAGACCAGCACGACGAACGCGGTGATCGAGACGCCGACCGCTGCGCGGTACTTGCGCAGGAAGCGAACGACGCGCTCGCGCGGCGTGTAGTAGTGCGACGCGACGAGCTGGCCGGTGAGGAACCGCTGGAGATCGTCGGCGAGCGCGCCGGCGTTCTGGTAGCGCTTCGTCGCGTCGTGCATGAGCGCCTTGTCGACGATCGTCGCGAGCTCGGGCGGCACGCCCTCGACGATCTCGGATAGCGGCCGTGGCGGGCCGCCGACCGCCGAGCGCATCATCTCGTCGGGGTTCTTGCTGTGATGGGGTGGCCGGCGCGCGAGCAGGTGATAGAGCGACGCGCCGAGCGCGTAGACATCGCACCGCTCGTCGACGGCATTGCCGCGCAGCTGCTCGGGCGCCATGAAGCCCGGTGTACCGAACACGATGCCGGCGCGCGTCTTCAGCGACTCGTCCTCCTCGATGACGCGCTGCACGGGCGCGCCGTGCTCGTCGGCCTCGCCGATCGCCTTCGCGAGGCCCCAGTCGATCAGGATCGTCTCGCCATGATCGCCGACGAGGATGTTCGACGGCTTGATGTCGCGGTGGACGATGCCGCGATCGTGCGCGTGCGCGACGGCCTGAGCCGCGGTGACGATGTGAGGGACGAGCGCGAGCCGCGCGTTCAGCGTCTCGGCGCGTGCGACGAGCTCCTCGAGCGGGCGGCCGCCGACCTTGCGCATCACGTAGAACGGCGAGCCACTCGGCGAGAAGCCGGCGTCGTGCACCGGGACGATCGCGGGATGCTCGAGCCGCGCGGTGATCCGCGTCTCGCGCTGGAACCGCCGGATGCTCTCCGCATCGACCGACAGCGCCTCCTTGAGCGCGACGGTCCGGCCGAGGACGGTATCGGTCGCGTTGACGACGCGGCCCATGCCGCCGCGCGCGATCTCGCTGTCGATCGTGTAGCGCCAGTCCTGCGGCATCGGCGGCGGTGCGACGCTCGGCAGCGGCGCGGCGGTGTTCGGCATCACCGTCGCGAGCAGCGGTGCGGCCTCGTCGGGCATCGGCGGCGGTGCACCGGTCTGCACGACGGCGCCTCGCGGCAGCTGCATCGTGCCGAGCGGCGCGTTGGCGTCGGTCGGCATCGCCGATGGCGTCGTGGCCAGCGTGTTGTCGTCGGTCGGCATCGCGGGCGCTGCGCCGAGCGCCGCGGGGTTTGCGGGCGCAGTCGGCGGGATCCGGTCGGCTGTCACGTCTGGCGGGTCCGCGAGGGACCGCGCGGCGATCCTGGCGCCGGGCTTGTCGCCATCTGCCACGCGACGAGTATGTCACGCGCGCGTGGGAAGCAGGTCCCGCTTGACCGCGCGAACCAGCGCCCACGCGAACAGGAGGCCGATGAGCGCGACGACGATCGTCACCGGCAGCACGTACCAGTAGTCCTGCGGGTTCTCGCCGAGGATCAGCGCGAACGCATCGCTCGGGATCGAGGTCGCGGCGTAGAGCCCGACGAGATCGAGCGTCGCATCGGGAAGCGTCGTACCGTCGACCGTGAAGCCGGCGGGGCCGGACGCCTTGAGAACGCCCCAGGTCGTCTCGTAGTGGCGCGTCACGGGATCGACGCGCGCGGCCCACAGGCTCGCGGCCTCGAGCTTGGTCTGCAGCGTCGCGACGGCACCGGGCATGGCGACGTCGAAGTACGCCTGGCCGTCGGTGTCGCGCGGCGTGCCCTTGGTATCGATGCCGGCCGCGGCGAGTGCGCTCGCGCAGGCCGAGACGTTCGCGTGCCGCTCGTTGTACGTGCACACGACGGTCGCCGCGTTCGGATCGACGACGTCGAACCCGACCTTGTCGCCGTCGCGGAGGACGACCTCGTCGCCGGCGACCGTCGCGACCTTGCCCGTCGTGAAGCCGGCGCGGACCGCAGAGGCGGGTGCAAACCGGGGACGGGGATGCGCGGCGGCGAAGTCGCGGACGGTATCGGCGAACGGCAGCCGATCGAGCTGGCGCAGGCGGCCGATGTACGGACCCTTCGTCGGATTCTCCCAGCCATCGCCGGGCAGCACGACCCAGACCTTCTCGCTGCCGCCGCGGAGCGGGACGACGCGCATCCCGAGGCTGTTCTTCTGCGTGCCCGTGCGGATCGCGTGCGACATCAGCGGCTCGCCTGCGACCGACACGAGCGCGTCCTCGTCGACCTTGCCGGCGGCGATGTCGGCGACCGAGACCGTCCGGGCCGACGAATCCGCGCCCGCGAACCGGCGGTCGGGATTGAGCTTCAGCAAGAAGAACACCGACAGGAACACGATTCCCGCGGCGGTGACGAGCGTGACCTTCGGCCGCGATCGACGCAGCTTGATGAGCGCGGGGTCCTGATAGTCCTTCGGGACTGGAGCCCCCTCCTCGAGTTGCGGCGTGACTTCTTCGGCCATGACGGAAGCAGAGGGCATCCTACCGTTCATACCGACACCACGCCACCTCGGTCGGTTGCGACGAAGATGGCGTCTGGTTACCGTTGGATGTGGCAGTCGCCCCGCCGACCAGCAGCCGAGAGCGCCCGCTGAGCGTCGGCGACGTGGTGCGCCTGGCCTCGCGTACGCTCGACGCCGTCGGGATCGTATGGCTCGAGGGCGAGGTCACGCAGGTGACGAAGCCGGCCTCGGGACATCTGTACTTCTCGCTGCGCGACCGCGAGTGCGTGCTGCCCGCCGTGATGTGGGGACGCGACAGCCAGCGGATGAAGTTCAAGATCGAGCCGGGTCAGCGCCTGCGCGTACGGGGCCGGCTCGGCGTCTACGACCGCACCGGTGGGATGCAGCTCTACGCGGACTTCGCAGAGCCCGCGGGCCTGGGTGCCGAGGCGCTCGCACTCGAGCAGCTCAAGCAGAAGCTCGCCGCCGAGGGGATCTTCGCGCCCGCCCGGAAGCGGCCGCTGCCGCGGTTCCCGAAGCGGATCGGCGTCGTCACGTCGAAGCACGGCGCGGCGGTGCACGACATCATCCGCACGGTCCAGCGCCGGTTGCCGACCCCGATCTTGATCGCCGACGCCGTCGTACAAGGCGAGACCGCGCCGCACCAGATCGTGATGGGGATGGCGATGGTCGTGCGCGCCGGTGTCGACGTCGTGATCGTCGGGCGCGGCGGAGGCGCGGCGACCGATCTCTCCGCGTTCAACCACGAGCGCGTCGTCCGCACGATCGCGCGCTGCCCGGTCCCCGTGATCAGTGCCGTCGGACACGAGGTGGATCTCTCGCTCGCCGACCT
>JAEWJO010000261.1 GCA_023386455.1 Pseudomonadota bacterium
CGGCGCGCGCGACCGTCTCGGCGCACAGCGCCTCGAGGGACTCGCGGCGGAGGTCGCTCGTGTACGTCACCGCGCGGCGACCGCCCTTGAGCACGCGCAGGCCGAGCGCGCGGCTGCCCGCCTCCTGCACGAGCTCGGGCTCGCCGAGGCGAACCTTCGCGGTCAGCTCGCTGCCGTCGCGAACGAGCACCTCGGCATCGTCGGCGCCTGCCTTCTTCGCGAGCTCGACGGTCAGTGCCGCCGCGTCGCAGAGTTCCTTGACCGTGTGCTCCGTGACCTGCGCTCCGCTCATACCTGCGTGCCTCCAACGGTGATCGACGCGATGCGAACCGTCGGCGTGCCGACGTTGACGGGCACGGACTGTCCGTCCTTGCCGCAGGTCCAGATGCCATCGGAGAGCTGGTAGTCGGCGCCGAGCATGTCGACGCGGCGCAGGACGTCCGGACCGTTGCCGATCAGGTTCACGCCCTTCAGCGGTGCCGTCAGCTTGCCGTCCTCGATCAGGTAACTCTCCGAGAGCGAGAACACGAAGTCGCCGTTGGAGATGTTCACCTGACCGCCGCTGAAGCGCTTGGCGTAGATGCCGCGCTTCACGCTCTTCACGATCTCGTCGTGCCCGTGCGGGCCGGCGAGCAGCGACGTGTTCGTCATGCGCGGCAGCGGCATCGCGCGGAACGATTCGCGGCGGCCGTTGCCGGTCGGCTCGATGCCGTAGTGCTTCGCGGACAGCCGGTCGTGCATGTAGCCGACAAGCACGCCGTCCTTGATCAGCACGTTGTTCTGCGCGACGAAGCCTTCGTCGTCGACGTTGATCGCGCCGCGCGAGTTCAGGATCGTGCCGTCGTCGACGACGGTGCACAGCGGCGACGCGACCTGCTTGCCGATCTGTCCCGAGTAGTTCGACGTCTGCTTGCGGTTGAAGTCGGCCTCGAGGCCGTGACCGACCGCCTCGTGCAGGAGGATTCCGGAGTCGCCGGGTGCGAGCACGACGGCCATCTCGCCCGCGGGTGCGTCGACCGCGTCGAGCATCGCGATCGCGACACGCGCGGCTTCCTTGCCGTGCGCAGCCGCATCGCGCTCGGCCTGCGCGAAGTAGTCCATGCCGTACCGCCCGCCGCCGCCGCCGGAGCCCGACTGGCGCTTGCCGGCGTCCTCGGCCACCGCGCTGACGCCGAACCGCATCAGCGGCTGGATGTCATGCGCCTGGCGGCCGTCGCTCGTGAACAGCAGCACTTCCTTGATCGCCTCGGCGAACGAGGCCTGCACCTTGACGATGCGCTTGTCGTACGCGCGCGCCGCCTTGTCGGCCGCCCGCAACAGCGCGAGCTTGTCGATCGCCGGCACCATCAGCGACGGCGTCGGGACCGTGTAGAAGCTCGGCGTCGAGACCGTCGAGATGTTCCCGACGTCGACCGGCTTGTAGCCGCCGCCCGCCGCGATCTGGCCCGCCGTCTTCGCAGCGTGCGCCATCTTTTCCCATGCGAGATCCTCGGTATACGCGTAGCCCGTCGCGTCGCCCTTCGTCACGCGAACGCCGAGGCCGAGCGTGATGCCGCGGCCGAGCGTACGGACCTGCTCCTCCTCGAGCACGTAATCTGCCGATACACGGAACTCGAAGTAGAGATCTGCGTAGTCACCGCCGGCCTCCAGAGCGAGGCCGAGCAGCCGGTTCGCGAGCTGCGCATCGATCGCAGCCGCGCCGCCGGAAGAAAACGGCGCACGTAGCGTCGCCGGAAGAGTCGTCGCCATTTCGGCACTGTAGCAGCCGACTCGCGGCGCGGCCCTGACCGATATGCTGGTTTTGTCGAACAATCCAGATTGGCCCTTGACCCTCACGCGACGTGACACCGCACGGTGCTTTCTCGAAGGTGACCCATGGCATTCACGGTAGGAGACCTCGCACGGCTGACCGGTGTGACCGTTCGCGCGCTGCACCACTACGACGAGATCGGCCTCGTGCGCCCGTCGCAGCGGACGCACGCGGGCTATCGGCTCTACACCGACGCCGACGTGCTTCGCCTGCAGCAGGTCCTGCTGTTTCGCGAGCTCGGGCTGCCGCTCGACGAGATCGCATCCGCGATCGACGCGACGACAAACCGCGAGGAGCTCCTCCGCCAGCATCGCAGCGTCCTGCTCGCGAAGCGTTCCCGTCTCGATGCCATGCTCGCGGCGCTCGATGCCGCACTCGTCGCCGTTCAGAAAGGAACCACCATGCAGCCCGATGACGTGAAGCAACTGTTCGATGGATTCGATCCGAGCGAGTACGAGGAGGAGGCCCGCGACCGCTGGGGCGACACCGACGCGTACAAGGAGTCGATGCGCCGCACGAAGACGTACGGCAAGGCGCAGTGGACGCAGATCCAGTCCGACTGGGGCGCGATCTACGCGCGCATGGCCGATCAGATGAAGGCCGGCACGCCGGTCACCGATCCAAGCGTACAGGCGCTCGTCGAGGAGCATCGCGCGCACATCGATCGCTGGTTCTACCCGTGCTCGACGGAGATGCACAAAGGCCTCGGCGCGATGTACGTCGCCGACCCTCGCTTCACCGCGAACCTCGACAAGGTCGCGCCCGGATTCGCGCGCTATCTCTCCGACGCGATCGCCGCGAGCTAGCGCGAGCTACTTGCTCTCGCGACCCGCGATCTTCGCGAGCGCGCTCTCGGCAGCCTCGGACGCGGCCTTGATGTCCGCCTCCCAGCCGCCGAGCCAGAGCCGGCCGAACGCGCCGAACGTGATCACCTCCATCAGGTGCACGTCGGCGGCCTTCTCGGCCTCGTTCGCGGCGATCGCCGCGTACGCTGCCGGGTACACCTCGAGGATGTACAGCGTCTGGTCGGCCATGATCATGTCGCCGTGCCGCATCCGGTTGATGAGCTGGCTCTGGTGACCATCGATGCCGGTGATGATCTGCGACGAGATGATCTTCGGCTTGATACGGTCCTCGCGCTTCACGCCCATGCGGCCGACGATCGCGTCGATCGCCGCCTCGACTTGCCCCTTGTCCTTGTCGTGGAACTCGAGCATGCCGTACGCGCGCTCGACGATCTGCATGCCGGGCCGCACGGTCGTCGACTTGAGCGCCGCGTCCGTCAGCTGATTGATCGCGATGCCCGGTGCGATCTCGATGAACGCGGCCGCCTCCTTCTCGAGCGGCATGAACCCGGCGCACACGGTCTGCAGAAAGCCCGTCAGCTGCGGCTGTAGCGAGTCGATCACGGTGAGCGCACGAAGCTCCATCGCGCCGACGCTATCACGGTATCGTCGCTCCTCGTGCGTGCCCACCCAGCGATCGTCGCCGTCGTCGCCGCCGTCGCGAGCTGTGGCGGCGACCCGCACGCGATCGTCGACGCGCCGCCCGCCATCGACGATGCGCTCCTCGACCCGGACGCCCCGGGTCCGTGCCCGCCGCAGATGGCCGCGGTCGACACGTTCTGCATCGATCGCTACGAGGGCGCGCTCGAGGAAAAACTGCCCGACGGCTCGTGGGTCGCGGCCTCGCCGTACCTCGTCGTCGGCTCGCGCACCGTCCGCGCCGTCACCGCCGCCGGCATCCAGCCGCAAGGCTACATCTCCGGCAGCGAGGCCGCCGCCGCATGCGCCGCCTCGGGCAAGCGCCTCTGCACGAGCGCCGAGTGGCTCGCCGCGTGTCGTGGCCCGACGAGCACGACGTGGCCCTACGGCAACACGCACGTCGCCGGCGCGTGCAACGACGCCTATACCGGCCATCCCGTCGTCAACTACTTCGGCACGTCGACGGGCGTCTTCGACTCCGTGCACATGAACGATCCGGGCATCAACCAGCAGCCGAATACCGTCGCGAGCGGTGGCCAGTACGCGATGTGCGTGAGCGCGTACGGCGTCTACGATCTACACGGCAACCTGCACGAGTGGGTCGCCGATGCCGCCGGCACGTTCCGCGGCGGCTTCTACGCGGACGCGTCACTCAACGGCAACGGCTGCCTGTACGCGACGACCGCGCACGACGTCGTCTATCACGACTACTCGACCGGCTTTCGCTGCTGCGCCGATGCCGAGCAGACGCCGCAACGGCCATCACGCTCCACGAGCGGAATCGCGTTCTCGATCGCTTGTGGAGCCGGTGTTCGCTGCGGGGTGTACGGATCGAGATCGTTCACCACGTCGACCGGGTCGATCGGGTCTCCGTCCTCGTCCTCGCGCTCCCATATCCTGAGCACGCCGCCCAGTGGAACGCCGTCTTCTGGAGAGCTCCAGAGGGTCCGATATCCGGCGTCTTCGGTCGCGCGGCGCAGCAGGTAGAGGTCCTGCACACTCACCGCGGATGCGAGGTCGATATCGCCGGTGCCGCGAACGAAGTTGTGCACGGCAAGCGCGTACGCGCCGATCAGCACGGTCTCGATGTCGAGGCCGCGGGCGATCCGGGCAACTCGCTCAGCGAGATCGACTGCCGCCGTCAGCTCGTCCATGGGCGAGTCGCCGCATCAGACGACCCCGCCGGCTGAGCTCCGTGACCTGGTACATGCGCTCGAGCGGGGTCCTGGCGACAGAGATCTTGGGCAGCGAAGCGCTCGCGCTCGGATGGCGCGGCTCGAGCTCCTGCTTCGTCTCCATACAGGTGTTTTGGGTTCCGCTCGTAAGCGGTCAAGACGAAGCGTAACCGTCGAAGACAGGACGAAGCGCACGCGGCGCAGCTCGGGCCCCAATGCTGGGTTTCCTACGATCTTGGAGCCGCGTAACTACCGACGCGGGCCGCGGCTACGGTTGCCGGTCGGCGCGCCAGGACGCTTTCCGAACGAGCGCCCCTGCCCACCCCGCTTCGCGGGGCTCTGATCACGTCCACTCGACGGACGGCCACCAGGAC
>JAEWJO010000315.1 GCA_023386455.1 Pseudomonadota bacterium
CCTCGGCGACGACGCGGCGGCGGATCACCGGCGCCGGGGCAGCGCGCTCGGGCGCGGGAGCAGGAGCGGCCTGGCGGACCTCGTCCTTGCCGTCCTCGGACTTGTCGCCCGACGAACGGCGGCGGAGCACGGCGCCACCGGTCGCGATCCGCTGCGTCTGCTGCGGCGCGGCGCCACCCGTCTTCTCTTTTTCCAGGGCCCGCTTGATGCGAGCCACGTCATCCGCGTCGAGGGACGACATGTGATTGTTCACCTCGAGACCGAGCGCACGGATCTTGGCGATCAGGTCCTTGTTCGGGATCCCGACCTCTTTTGCAATCTCATACACTCGCATCTTCTCTCCGGTCATTCCTTCTGGCTTGAGCTCGCCGTGATGTTGCGAGAGGGAGTTTCTACAGCGTTCGCTCCCTGCAAGCCAGCAACGTTTTTGGGGAAGTGGGGGATCTGATTGGGGGAGATAGGCCGGCGAAACGACCGGGCAAATCCTCCCCGAAGGGCCAGGTCGAGACACCCTTGACTCGGGTGCACGTACGCGCCTCGCCCCGACACCCGGCCAATTACCAGGTGCGGTCCGACAAATCCCACGCGTACGAGCTCGCGCTGCGAAGCGACCGCTCGGCAGCCCGCGCACGTGCGCTGTGGGACATGTCCTCTCTGCATTACGACGAGACCTCCGACAACCAGCTGATCGCGCGCTGGCGGAGCCGCGCGAGATCGCCCATGTCGATGCCCGTGGTGGTCGCGATCGTCTCGATCGGCGTCTTGATGAGGTCCTCGGGCGAGTGGACGTTCGCCGTGTGGAGGACGTTGAGCACGTCCTCGTCGACGCCGTCGAGCTCCATGAGCTGCTGATCGCCCGACAGCTGGCTGCGGCGCTCCGCTTCCTTGCGGAGGTCGTCCTTGCGGCGGCCACCGTTCTGCATGTAGCCCTTCGCGCCGTCGATGATCTTCTTCGCGGCGTCGGGGTTCCCGATGCCGGGCAGACCCGCGAGCTCCTCGACGTGGGCGCGACCGAGCTCGCCGACCGAGCGCCAGCCGAGCTTGAACAGCGTCTCGGCGACGTTGTTGTCGAAGCCCTCGGCCGCGATCGCAGCAGCGATCTGCTCCTTCGCGCGGCGCTCGAGCTCGTAGATCTTCGACTCGCTGTGGATGTCGATGCGCCAGCCCGTGAGCTGCGACGCGAGGCGGACGTTCTGGCCCTTCTTGCCGATCGCGAGCGAGAGCTTGTCGTCGGGGACGATCAGCTCCATGCGGTGGCCCTCGGCGTCGATGATGACGCGCTTGACCTCGGCGGGCGCGATCGCGTTGCACACGAAGCGCGCCGGATCGTCGTCGTACGGAACGATGTCGATCTTCTCGCCGCGGAGCTCCTGGACGACCGCCTGGACGCGGCTGCCCTTCATGCCGACGCAGGCGCCGACCGGGTCGACGTCGCGGTCGCGCGACGACACCGCGATCTTCGCGCGGGCACCCGGCTCGCGGGCGCTCGACTCGATGCGGACGATCTTCTCGTAGATCTCGGGGACCTCCTGCTCGAACAGCTTCTCGAGCAGGCCCTTGTGCGTGCGCGACAGGATCACCTGCGGGCCGCGCGCGTTGCGATCGATGTCGAGGCAGTACGCCTTGATCGCGTCGCCGACGCGGTAGCTCTCGCGGGGCACCTGCTCGCGCATCGGCAGCACGGCCTCGGCCTTGCCGATGTCGACGACGAGCGCGCCGCGCTCGAAGCGCCGCACGACGCCGCTGATGATCTCGCCCTTGCGATCCTTGAACTCGTTGTAGACGTTGTCGCGCTCGGCCTCGCGGACGCGCTGGTAGATGACCTGCTTCGCGGTCTGCGCGGCGATGCGGCCGAACTTCTTGCTCGCGTTCTTGAGATCGATCAGCTCGCCGAACTTCTCGTCCTGCTCGCGCGCGCGGTCATCGTCTTCCGCGCGATAGAACACCTGGAACAGCAGCTCGTCGCCAAGCTCGGCCTCGAGCCCCGCCTTGCTCGCCTGAGCAACGGTGATCTCGCGGCCTTCGATCGCGTCATCCTCGTCGACGACATTGACGATCAGGAACAGGTCGACCGAGCCCGTGTCGGTGTTGAACTTCGCTTCCATCTCGCGGTTCATGCCGAACGTGCGCTTGGCGGCCGTCAGGATCGCCTGCTCGAGCGCGTTCACGAGCACGCTCTTGTCGATGTTCTTGTCTCGGCCTACCTGCTCGAGAACCATGTCGAGTTTGGCTTCCATCGCTGTCCCCTAGTGCTTGTGCTTCTGCTTCTGGCTCGGACGATGCCCGGGCTTGATCGGTTTGGGTTCTTTGGTCGTGCCGACGCCGCTCTTGCCGTGCATGACGGCATCCCAGTCGGGGACGAGCTTGGCGTGTTCGATGTCGTCGATCGGGAGGTGGAACTTCTGGCCATCGCACTCGATCTCGACCTTGCCGTCGATCACGCCGCGAAGCACCCCCTTGAAGTTCTTGCGCTCACCGCTCTCGGTATGAAGCGGAACCGCGAGCTGGATCTTCGCCTCGCTGCCCGCGAAGTGAGAGAAGTGCGAGGCGGTCCGAAGCGGACGGTCGATGCCCGGCGAGCTGATCTCGAGGTGATATGCCTGCGGAATCGGATCATCGACGTCGAGCACCGCCGACAGCTCGCGCGAGATGTTCTCGCAGTCCTCGAGATCGACGCGATCGCTCGGGACCTCCGACAGGTCGGTGACCTGGTCGAGCGGCACGTCGACTTGCACGCGGAGGACCCAACCACCCTGCTCCAGCAGGAAGCGCAGATCGACGAGCTCGAAGCCGGCTGCTTGCAGCACGGGCTCGATGATCGAGATCAACTTGGTGTGGAGGGGGTTACGCGACATCGGAGGGTCGATCGGGCGAATTCAGGCGAAAAAAAAGGTGGCCGGAAGGCCACCTCTACCGCGGAGCGATATGAAGCTGCGGGATGGGTACCAGAGGCCCGAATCGAGAGCAAGTGCTTTTGGAGCGCTTGCCCGAGGGCCTCTCAGCCGATCTCCCGGTTACTTCGCGCCCTTCGGAGCCTGTTCCGCCGGTCCCTTCTTCTTCGGCTGGCCCGGCGGTCCCGACGACGGCTGCTGGTTCGGCGGCGGCGCCGGCGCTTGCTGGGTCGCGCCTTCGGCCTGCTCGTAGGCCTGCTGCGTCGTCTCCATGTCGTCGAACTGCTGGATGAGCCGCTCGCGATCCTTGTCGCTCGTGCTCGCCGGTGGAGCCTCGGTATGACGCGGCGGTGCCGTCGCGGCGGGTGACTCGAGCACCTGATTCTGGCTCGGACCTCCGCACGCGCAGATGAGACACAAGGCCAGGACTGTCCGCATGCTGCAAACGTACCGCGGCGGCCGACCACTGCAAGACGCCCCGCGGCATTGTCTGTTCGGGCGCGCCCGGGCCTTTCGAGTACAGTCGAGGCGATGACGTGGCAACTGCGCGTCGGCGCCGTCCAGATGCGGTCGACCGACGACCTCAAGGCGAACCTGGCCTCGTGCGCCGAGCTGACCGCCCGCGCCGCCGACAAGGGCGCCCAGCTGGTCGCGCTCCCCGAGTGCTTCTCGTTCCTCGGCCGCGGCGAGGGCGACAAGCTCGCGATCGCCGAGACATTCGCCGAGGGCGGCCCGGTGATGACGACGCTGCGCGAGCTCGCGATCAAGCATCACGTCTACCTGATCGGCGGCGGCACGCCGGAGGTCGTCACCGGCGACAAGAAGCGCACGTACAACACCGCGCTCGTCGTGAACCCCGGCGGGCACCTGATCTCGCGCTATCGCAAGATCCACCTGTTCGACGTCGACATCCCACATCCGGGGGGCACCCCCGGATCCCCCCGGGAACGGACGACGCTGCGCGAGTCCGACGCGACCGCGCCCGGCGACGAGGTCGTCGTCGTCGACATCGGCGGCGCGCCGGTCGGCCTGTCGATCTGCTACGACATCCGCTTCCCCGAGCTGTATCGAACGCTCGTCGTGGACAAGGGCGCCGAGGTGCTGATGGTCCCGGCCGCGTTCACCGCACACACCGGCGCGGCGCACTGGCACCTGCTGCTCCGCGCCCGCGCGATCGAGGATCAGGCCTGGGTCGTCGCCCCCGCGCAGTGGGGCCGGCACAACGACAAGCGCGAGAGCTACGGCCACACGCTCGTCGTCGATCCGTGGGGCACGCTCGTCGACGAGCTCGAGACCGGCGACGGCGTCGTCGTCACGACGCTACACGGCGAGAGCGTGCGCCACCGTCGCGCGCAGATGCCGTGTCTCGATCACGCCGTGCTGTGGAAGTGATCAGCTCTGCTGCGCCGCGATCGCGGCGAACAGCGACGCGATGACCGGATCGCTCTGATCGACGACGATCGCGAGCTTGGTCCGCCACAGCTCGCTGTCGTCGACCTTCTCCTCGCGAACCACCTTGCCGGTGACGACGAGCTTCTGGCCGTCGTGCATCACCGTGAGCTTCACGGTGTCGCCGCAGTCGCGCAGCCGCGTGAACAGGAGCAGGCCACCCGCTCCGACGTCGCGCGTGATCGCGATCGAAGACTTGCCCCCGGCGGTCTCGATCTCACCGGCCAGGTAGGCGGTGAGGCGAGGAGAAGCGCGGCGATCGTCGGTCACGGACCGAGCGTACTACGGCGGCGCGGTCTACGGCACGGTCGCCGGCGGCGCGGTCGTCGTCGACGGTGGCGCGGGATCCGGCGCGGCGCTGCCGGCGGCCGCACCGCTTCCGTGCTGCTTGGCCTTGGCCCGCTCCACCGCGGCCTTGATCTCGGCCTCCGACATGCCCGGACGCAGCTGCTCGTACTGCTCGGTCCCCGCCGGGACATCGACATTACCCGGTCGGGGCATCGCCGACCCACTGCCCTGCTCGTAGCTCATCACGAAGTTCGAGACGGCGTTCGCGCACGGCTTGGCGAGCAGCATCACGCCGATCAGCGTGATGAGCGTCATCGCGATCCGCGCGATCTGCGGGCCGGAGAACTTCATGCCGCGTCCACGCGGCAGCTTCGGCACCGGCTCGTCGTCGCCGGCTCCGGCCTTCGCAGAGGACTCGGTGCTCACGAGGGAGTCTTACGACACCGCACGCGGTTTAGCCACCGGGCACTCGGCGAAGCTCGCACGACACGCGAGCGGCTAGGCGGTTGCGCGGTCCGACGACGAGACGATCGCGAGATCGGCGACCTCGAGCTCGGCGCTGCGCCGGCCCTGCCACGTCGAGACCGTCGGCACGAACGCGAGGTCGAGCTCGTGACCGATGTCGACCGGCCGGTCGCCGAGGTTGAAGCCGATCGCGCTGCGGATCGCGTGACCGTCGTCGAGCGTCAGCTTCAGGTGCGAGCCATCGCCGACCCGGCGAACCGCGGTGACCTTCGCGTTGCGCGTCACGAGCAGCGGCGCGGGATTCTCCTGGCCAAACGGCCCGAGCCCCGACAGCTCCTGCGCGAGGCGCTCGTCGACCTCCGCGAGCCGGACCTCCGCGTCGATGTCGCGACCCTTCGCGGTGATCGGACCCGAACCCTCGGCGAACCGCGAGACCGCGGCGCACAGCGCCTCGGAGAGCGCGGGCACCGCCTCGCGCTGCAGCGTGAAGCCCGCCGCGGCGGCGTGACCGCCGTAGCGGCCCATCAGCGGACCCATCTCGCGCGCGGCGGCCGACAGCGCCTCGTAGAGGTTGATTCCCGGCGACGTGCGCGCCGAGCCGCGGCCGATGCCGGTCGCCGGATCGATGCCGACGACGAACGCCGGGCGCTGGAACTTGTCGACGAGCTTCGCGGCGACGATGCCGACGACGCCGTGCGCCCAGCCCTCGCCCGCGAGGACGATCGCCGGCCCCGGATCGGCGTCACCGATCATCGCGAGCGCCTGCTCCATGACCTTGTCCTGGATCGCGCGGCGCTCGGTGTTCGCTTCCTCCAGTGCCTGCGCGCGGGCGGCGGCGGTCTCGCTGTCGGCGAGCAGGAGCGAGAGCGCCGGCTCGGCGGGCCCGAGGCGTCCGGGCGCGTTGATCCGCGGCGCGAGCTTCCACGCGACGGTGCGCGCGTCGATCTCCTTGCCGGGCTCGACGCCCGCCGACGCGAGCAGCGCGGCAATGCCGGGCCGGACGCGGCTGTGCAGGCGGCGCAGCCCGAGCGCGGTGAGGATCCGGTTCTCGGCCGCGAGCGGGACGAGGTCGGCGATCGTGCCGAGCGCGACGAGGTCGAGCAGATCGCGGACGTCGGGCTCGGGGCGCGACCGGAAGTGGCCGCGCTCGCGCAGCTCGCTGCGCACCGACGCGGCGACGTAGAAGCCGAGGCCGACCGACGCCATGCCGCGGAACGGGAACGTCGAGTCGGTGCGGTACGGATTGACGAGCGAGAGCGACGGGTGCGCGACGTCCGCGGACGGCACGGTGTGGTGATCGACGACGATCACGTCCATGCCGCGGGTGACGCCCGCGCGGATCGCGTCGACGTCGCTCGTGCCGCAATCGCCGGTCACGACGAGCTTGCAGCCGCGCTCCGCGAAGTCGGCGGCCGCCGATGCGGTGAAGCCGTAGCCCGCGTCGCGCCGGGCGACGGCGCACTCGACCGCGGCACCCGCGGCGCGAAGGAACGAGGTCAGGAGCGCGGCGGTCGTGATGCCATCGACGTCGTAGTCGCCGAACACGCCGATGCGCTCGCCGCGGACGACGGCGTCGGCGATGCGGCCGACCGCGAGCGACAGACCGGCGAGGCCGGCGGGCGGGCGAAGCGCGGCGAGGCGCGGATCGATGAAGCCCTGCGCATCGCGGGGGTCGGTGACGCCGCGCGCGACGAGACAGCGGGCAGTCGCGGGGCGGATGCGCAGCGCGCCGGCAAGCCGATCGACGATGCGCTCGTCGAGAGAGCGGACGCGTAACTGCACGCGCGAACGCTAGTGGCGGGGTATGACAGCGAAACCGAGCGAAACGCGCGAGATCCCTGTGGATTAGATGATCCCGGGATCGCGTATGGAGATCGCACCGCGCTCGATGACGTCCGTAACGCGGACGATCCCTCACGCCACGAAAAAACCGCTCGATCACGAAATGGTGATCGAGCGGTCTACGAAGCCGAGCGATGGGCCCGGCCGTCGAGGAGGCGACTAGGTCTCGCCGGACGCGGTCGACGTCGCGGGCGGAACGCGGCGCTGCTTCGCGGCGCCCGAGTACCAGCGCCGCGAGATGTAGAGGAAGAACGGCGTCGCGAGGAAGATCGACGAATACGTACCGACGAGGACGCCGATGTTCATCGCGAACGCGAAGTTCTTCACGAGTCCCGTGCCGAAGATGTTCATGATCAGCGTCGTCGCGAACACCGTCGAGGACGTGAGGATCGTGCGGACGAGCATCTCGTTGATCGAGAGGTCGATGATGCGCTCGAGCCTCATGTCCTTGTGCTTGGCCTGGTTCTCGCGAATTCGGTCGAACACGATGACGGTGTCGTTCACCGAGAAGCCGATGACGGTCAAGAGACCGGCGACCGACGTCAGCGAGACTTCGGTCCACGTGATCGCGAAGACACCGATGACCATGATCGCGTCGTGGATCGTCGCGAACGCGGCGCCCGGCGCGTACCGGATGTCGAACCGGAACGCGAGGTACAGCATGATCAGGAAGATCGCGTAGATGATCGACTTCGCCGCGTCATCGCGGAGCTTCTCGCCGGCCTTGGCACCGACGCCGTAGCTCTGCACCGCGACCGCACTCACGCCCGGCAGCTCGGACTCGAGCAGCTGCGCGTACTGACGATCGAGGCCCCACATCGCGAACACCGCGTTGTACTCGCCGGTGCCTTCGTCGGCGTGCGCGTACTGCTCCTGCTCCTTGGGGCCCCATGCCTTGAGCTCGAGGCCGTGCTTCGCGAACACGGGCGCGGCCTCGTCGTGCGTGATCGGCTTCTTGGAGCGGACGAACATGCGGTCGCCCGACCACGTCGCCTTCGCGACGTCGCGGTCCTTGAACGTCTCGACGAAGTCGTTCGTCGAGGCGATCTGCTGCTCGGGCTTCAGCGCCGAGAATCGCGGGCTGCGGACCATCAGGCCGTGGACGGTCTCCTCACCCTTCGGCGTGTCCTCCGTGTAGACGATGTCCGAGATCTCGATGCCTTCCTCGTGATGCTTCGCGAAGGCCTCGCGAACCTGGCCCGGATCGACCTTGGCGAACCCGCCGGACTGATCCTTGAACGCAAAGACGAGCTCGGTGCCGCCCTTGAAGTCGATCGTCCAGTTCATGTACTCGCCACGGGTGCTCTTGTTCACGAACAAGGCGCCGATGGCGATCGACATCAGGATCACCGAGGCAACGAGCCAAGCCTTGAACTTCGCGACGAACGCGAAGTTGTTTCCCGGCGGAAGTAGATAACGAAACTTGTGGTGCTCGCTCATGGCCGGTCCTCAGATCGACAGCGTCTGCTGGGGGCCCTTCTTCCGGGCGACTGCCCAGTCGAAGAGGACCCGCGTGACCCAGATGTTGGTTCCGATGGTGGTGAAGACGCCGACGAGCAGCATCACGGCGAAGCCCTTGATCGGACCCGAGCCGTAGTTCAGGAGCACCCAGCCGGCGGCGGCGGTCGTCAGCTGACCGTCGAGGATCGCCGAGAACGCGCGAGAGAACCCGAGGTCGATCGCGCCTCGTACGCTCTTTCCGAGCAATAGCTCCTCGCGTATGCGCTCGTAGATGAGGATGTTGCCGTCGACCTCCATGCCGATCGACAGCACGATCGCTGCGATGCCCGGTAATGTCAGCGTGGCACCGAACAGCGCCATCACGGCGAGCGTCACGATGATGTGGAACACGACCGCGAACACCGCGATCATGCCCGACCACTTGTAGATGCCGACCATGATGATGATGACGAGCGCGATACCGAGCGCGAACGAGAGTCGCGTCTTCGCGATCGCGTCCATGCCGAGCGACGGGCCGACCTTCGCCGAGCTTTCCTCGCGGAGCGGAGCCGGCAGCGAGCCCGTCTTCAGCACCGCCACCAAGTCGTCGCGCTCGCGCTCCTGAACGTCGGGGTTGCCGCCGCCCATCGTGATCGACGCGCGACCACCGCGGATCGCGCCGTTGATGATCGGCGCCGACTTGACCTTGTCGTCGAGGATCGTCGCGAACTTCATGCCGACGATCTTCGCGGTCACGTCGCCGAACAGGCGTCCGCCGAACCGGTTGAAGTCGAGCAGGACGATCGGACGGTTCGTGTTCGGGTCGTAGCTACCCATCGCGTTCGAGATCGCCGAGCCGGTGAGGCGGACGGCGCGCTCGAGGTAGTAGGTGCGCCAGTACTGCTTGTCGTCCCCCCCGGGCTGCTTGTCGAGCTGCTCGAAGCCGAGCTGGCGGTCGTCGGGAACCTTGAAGCTCGGGTCCGTGCCGACGAGGCCCGGATAGCCGAGGTCCTTGTCGCCGAAGACGTAGCGCTCGATGATCTGGCGGCCGGTGATGTTGCACTTCACCTTGCCGTTCTCGACGACCGAGTTCTTGTTGAAGCAGCTGCGCTTCTTCGCCCAGTCGACCGGCACCATCTCCTCGCGGTCGGCCGCGATCAGGTAGTAGTCCGTGTGGGTGTCGCCGCCCTCGTCGGGCTTCCACTGGTCGACCTCGGCGCGAATCTCGAGCCGGATCGCCTCGGGGTCGGTCGGCTGGCCCTTGCGGTCGCTGCCGACCTTGCCGAACAGCTTCTTCATGTACGGCGAGCCGTCGTGCGCCGAGTTGTCCTTCGTGCAGCCCGTCGGGTTGTACGTCGAGCAATCGTCCACGACCTTCATCTCGAGCTTCGCGGTGCGGGCGATGATGTCCTTCGTCTCCTGGATCATCTCGTCGTCGAGGCCGGGGAGCTCGACGATGACCTGGTCGCCCTTCTCGACGACGTTCGGCTCGGCGACGCCCTTCTCGTTGATGCGTTCGCGGATGGTCGCGACGGCGTTCGACAGTGCAGCCTTCTTCAGGTTGTCGCCGAACTGCGACGACACGCGGAAGCAGATCGCGCTCTTCGGCTCGGTCGCCGGGCAGTCGAGCATCGTGATCTCGTCGCCCCGCGCGCCGCGGTAGTCCTTGTCGATCCAGCTCATGACGAGCGGTCGCTTGCCCGGGTCGTCGACGAGGACCGTCACGGCGCCGAGCGGCGTCGCCGGCGTCTTGACGGCGCCCTTGACGCCTTCGTCGACGAGGCGCGCCTCGATGTCACGCTTGAGCTCGCTCGCCCGGTCGTCGATCGCCTTGTCGAGATCGATGCTGTAGACGAGGTGGAGTCCGCCCTGAAGATCGAGCCCGAGGCTCATGCGGCTCGAGAACACCTTCGTGAACCACGGCGGCAGCGAGCCCTTCGGCGCGAACGACGGAATCAGCGTCGCGATGCAGAACAGCGTGATGACGAACAGCAGCGCCGTTCGCAGCTTGAGAGAGCGATCCATGAAGCACCTATTCCGGAACGAAGCGGATCAACAGCAGGCGAGGTCTTACGCCGCGCTCTTCGCGGGCTCGGGAACCTTGCCCTCCCACTTCGCCTCGACGTAGGCGCGGGGGATGCGAACGCGAACCTTCTCCTGCAGCTCGAGCGTCAGGAGCATGTTGTCGTCCGAGATGCCCGTGATCTTGCCGATCACGCCACCGCGGGTGATGACCTCGTCGCCCTTTCCGAGCTTGGAGAGCATCGAGTTGTGCTCCTTCTGTTTACGCACCTGCGGGCGGATCAGGATGAAGTAAAAAATCCCGAACATCACCAGCATCATCATGATCGGCTGCATCGCTTGCATGGGCTCTAACCTCTCGAATTCCGTGGGTTGGTAGCATCGGCGGGGAACTGGGTCAAGCGCGCACGCCTTCGGCCAGGATCCGGTCCCGGAGCTTGCGCACGTGTCTCGCGTAGAACGTTAGGTTGTGCAGAGTTGCGAGCCGCGCGTACAGGATCTCTTTGGCCAGGTAAAGATGTCGCAGGTACGCCCGTGAGTGAGTGCGGCAAGTTGCGCACGGGCACGATGGATCGATCGGCCCGGTGTCGAGCCGATTGCTGTTGTTGGGGATGTTCACTCGCGTGCCCTCTGTAAAGAGGTAACCGTTACGCGCGTTGCGAGTTGGCATCACACAGTCGAACATATCGACGCCGGCTCCGATTCCCTTCTCGAGGTCCGCGGGTGTGCCAACGCCCATGAGATATCGGGGTTTTTCTGCCGGGAGCTGGTGCGCGACCTCGTCGAGAATCCTGTAGGTCTCGGCCAGGCTCTCGCCGACCGCGAGCCCACCGAGCGCGTGACCGTCGAACGGCAGCGCCGTGATCTCCGCCATGTGTCGCAGGCGCCGGCCCGTATCGATGCCGCCCTGGACGATGCCGAACACCGCCTGGCCGTCCGCGTGTGGCGCCTCGAGGCTGCGCCTCGCCCACGCCGTCGTCCTCCGGAGCGCGACCTCGTGGACCGCGTCGTCGGCGTCACCGGGAGGGCACTGATCGAACACCATCGCGATGTCCGATCCGAGCACGCGCTGGATCTCCATCGAGACCTCCGGCGTCAGGCGGTGCTTGCTCCCGTCGATGTGCGAGCGGAACGTGACGCCCTCGTCGTCGATCTCGTTGATCGCCGCGAGCGAGAACACCTGGAAGCCACCGGAGTCGGTGAGGATCGGCCGGTCCCACGCCGCGAGCTTGTGGAGGCCGCCGACGTGGCCGATCACCTCGAGCCCCGGCCGCAGGTACAGGTGATACGTGTTCCCGAGGATGATCTTCGCGTCGAGCGGCGGCGCGCGCAGCTCGTCGGCGGTCATCGCCTTCACCGTGCCGGCGGTGCCGACCGGCATGAACACCGGCGTCTCGATGTCCCCGCGCGGCGTGTGAAGGATGCCGGCGCGCGCGTGTCCGAGCGTCGCGATCAGCTCGAACGAAAAGCCCTTGGTCGGAAGCTCGTACAGCACGGCGGGTCGCGAACCCTAATCGATCTGAACCCGCTGGACCACCCCTATACCCGGTGGACCAGCATCGCGTCGCCGTAGCTGAAGAACCGATACCGCGCGGCGACCGCGTGCCGGTACGCCGCGAGCACGTGATCGGTCCCGGCGAACGCGCACACGAGCATCAGCAGCGTCGATCCGGGCAGATGAAAGTTCGTGATCAGATGATCGACGAGAAACCGGTGGCCGCTGCCGGGATAGATGAAGAGATCGGTCGAGCCCGTCCCCGCTCGGCCCTCGCTCGCCTCGAGCGCGCGCAGCGCCGTCGTGCCGAGCGCGACGATCGGCCGGCCGCTCGCGACGAGCGCCGCGGTCTCGGCCGAGATCGCATAGCGCTCGCGATGCATGTGGTGCTGGCGGATGTCGTCGGTGCGGATCGGCTCGAACGTGCCGTAGCCGACGTGGAGCGTCACCGTCGCGAGCGCGATGCCACGCGCCGTCATGCGCTCGGCGATCGCCGGCGTCATGTGCAGGCCCGCGGTCGGTGCCGCGACCGCGCCGGGATGCTGCGCGAACATCGTCTGGTAGCGATCGCGATCGGTGTCGCGATCGTCGCGATGGATGTAGCGCGGGAGCGGAATGTGGCCGACCTTGTCGAGCATCTCGAGCACGTCGCCGGGGCCCGCGACGACGACCGAGCCCTCCTCGCCTTCGCGCTCGGTCAACAGCTCGACCGACACGCCGGCACCGTCGATCTCGACATGCTGGCCGACGCGCAGCGGCCGGCGCGCGCGGGCAAGGCAGCGCCACGCGTTCGGCGCGATGCCCGGCTCGGGCTCGAGGAACAGCAGCTCGACGCGGCCTCCGGACGCCTTGTGGCCCATCACGCGCGCGGGGATCACGCGCGTGTCGTTCGCGACGAGGACGGCGTTCTCCGGCAGCAGCTCGACGATGTCGGGAAATGCACGATCGCCGATCGTGCCGTCGTGACGCAGGTGGAGGAGCCGCGAGGCATCGCGCACGGCGGCGGGCTCCTGCGCGATCAGCTCGTCGGGGAGCTCGAACGTGTAGTCGGACGGGGCGAACACCGGGGGCGGGACCGTATGCAACCGGATCCAGATCCGCAACCATTGCAGCTCGCGCACCCGGCCGGACCGCGATGCAATCGCGGCGACCCGTCGGTGTCTGCGCTATGGTCCAACCCGTGCGAAGCGTCCTCGTTCTCGCGATCCTGACCTCGACCGCGTACGCCGCGCCGATCGCGCAGCTCTCCGCCGATGTCGACGGCGATGGTGCAGCCGACCACGTCGAGGTCGATGCGAGTGGCAACGTCACGATCGCGACGAAGCGCGGCGCCGCGCACGTCTCGATCGGCGCCGCGAAGCGCGCGACGCTCGCCGCCACCGTCGTACGCGGCACGCCGACGCTCGTCATCTCGACCGACAGCGACGGCTTCGTCTTCCAGCACAACGCATCCGGCTGGAAGGAGCTCCTTCGCACGTCGCTCGCGAGCGGCGGCCTCGATGCCGACTACGGCTACGCGCTCGATGCGCGCGCCGAGGGCATCTACCGCTACCAGACGCGCCCCGGGTACAAGCGCTGCGATGGCGCACCGGCTCACCTGTTCGCCGAGGGCCTGCGCGGCGGCAAGTTCCAGCGCCTCTCGAAGATCCCGACCGGCATCGCCGACCACGCGCCGGTCATCGCGGCCAGGCCCGACACGTCCTCCGCACCGGAGCCGCTCCTCTACAAGGCACGCGTCGCCTCGCACCAGCCCGGCGCGATGGATGCCGGCGCGCTCGCGATCCCGCAGGAGCTCGACGACGGCAAGCCGACGACCGTGTGGCGCGAGGACCTCGTCTCCAGCGCCGGTGAGGGCCAGTTCTTCACGTACATGCCACGCTCGACGACGAAGCCCGCGACCCAGATCCGGATCGTCGCGAGCGGCCTGCGCGGTGCCAATCGCCTCGCGCGCCTCGGCGTCGTCGCCGCGCAGGGCGCATTCCACATCGACCTCCCCGATTCCCAGGGCTCCGCCGCCGGCACCGCATTCGTCGCCGACCTGCCGACCCCGCTCGTCGGTTGCGTGACGCTCGTCATCGAGTCGACCTACGGCCCGAGCAACGGCGCGACCTCGATCGGCGAGCTCCAGATCTTCGCCGACGGCGAGCGCGCCGGCGGTGCCGAGGCGATCCTCGCCGCGCTCGTCGCGAAAGGCGACGACGCGAAGGCCGCCGCACGCCAGCTCGCCCAGCGCGGTTCCGCCGGTGCCGCCGCGATCGAGGCCGAGCTCGCGAGGACGACCGACGCGCCCGCTCGCTATCGCCTCGTTCGCGCCGCGCTCGAGATCCGCGATCCCGCAGTCGCACCGATCCTCTCGCGGGCCGCGAAGGACGGCTGGGTCCAGGGCCCCGACCTCGTCGCCGCGATCACCGCACTCGGCGGCCTCGGCCAGACCCAGGACCTCCGCGAGCTCGCGGGCAAGGGCGGCCTCGCGCTCGACGCCCGCATCGCCGCCGTTCGCGCGCTCCGCCCCGCCACCGACAAGGATCGCGATGCTCTGATCGATCTCGCCGGCCGCGGCCCGCGCGAGCTGCGCATCGCGACCATCGAGAAGCTCTCCGATCTCGACTCGACGACGCTCGGTGCCGCCGCCCGCGCGCAGACCTCGCC
>JAEWJO010000377.1 GCA_023386455.1 Pseudomonadota bacterium
TGCGAGGTCGCGGGCCGCGGCCGCGGCCTCGATGCGGTGCGCGTCGGCATCGTCGAGGCAGGCGGCACGCTGACCGCGACGACGCGCGCCGGCCTCGGCACGACGTGGACCATCTCGCTGCCGCTGCCGCAGGTGACGTTCGACGCCCACGTGCTCCGCATCCCGGGCGCCGGCTTTCCGATCGCGATCGATGGCTCGTGGCAGCTCCTGCCCGACGCGCACCTCGACGCGCCGATCGTCGACCTCGCGATGCGGCTCGGCATCGTCGAGGACCATGCCGTCTCGGCATTTCCTCACTTCTTCGCGCGCGACGGCGTGACGTTCGGCGTGATCTGCGAGCGCCCGCCGCAGCCTGCCTCGGTGCGCCGGCTCGTCGTCGCGCAGCAGCCGTCGCTGTGCGATGTCGTCGTCGTCGATGCGATCGAGGGACTGCTCGTCCACCTCGATCGCGTGTTCACGTAGCGAGCACGCGCCGCACGCGCTCGACGAGGTGCTCGACGCCCAGGCTCTTCGAGATGAACCCGTCGACGCGCGCCTCCTCGGCCCGCTCGCGCAGCTCCTCGTCGGTCAGCGTAGAGAACAGGTAGATCGGCGTCTTCACCGAGCGCTCGAGCCGGAGCACCGCCGCGACGTCGTCGCCGAACAGCTCGGGCATCTGCACGTCCATGAGGATCAGATCGAAACCGTCCGCGCCCTTGTCGCCGAGCTCGTCGATGCCCGTGCGCGTCTCGACCTCGAAGCCCGCCTCGGACAGCGCGTGCTTCGATGCAGCGAGGATGATCGGGCTGTCGTCGACGATCAGGATGCGCTTCCGCATCACGAGTCCGGTACGTCGCGCCCGCGCTTGCGCAGCTTGCGCTGGAGCGTCTGGCGATAGATGCCGAGACGCTGCGCCGCCTGCGTGATGTTCTGCTTGCTCTCGACGAGCGCGCGAGAGATGTGCTCCCACTCGACCTCGTCGAGCGTCAGCTGGCCCGGGTTCTTCCAGTCGGGCTCGAGCGGCCGGCCATCCTCGACCGACCGGAGCACGTGCATGCAGCGCAGTGGCTTCACGAGCACGTCGTCCGCACCGGCACGCACCGCCGCCATCGCATACGCGACCGACAGGTCCGCGCTCACCAGCACGATGTGGAGGTCGGGACACAGCGCGCGCAGGTCGCGCACGACATCGAGGCCATTCTCCGCGCCGAGGAACAGATCGACGATCGCGAGATCCGCCTGCTCGATCGTCGCGATCTTCACCGCGTCCGCGCGGGTCTTCGCGTTCAGCACGCGGTGCTGCGACAGCTCGCGGCCCCAGACGCGGAGCTGCGTGTCGAAGTCATCCACCAGGAGCACCGTCCGGACCTTCCGGGACGACTCCACCCTTTGAGCCGAGATCGCGATACTTCTAGTTAGCGACACCTCATCGCGTGGGTCAATCCTGCCGGGATCAGATTCGGGAGTGGGCCTGCGGAAGTCACCGAGCTCCAAGGGTTTGGTAACGTGTGATCCCATGTGCGAGTTGCTCGGGATGGAGTGCAATGTCCCGACAGACATCGTGTTCTCGTTCTCCGGCCTCGCGACGCGCGGCGGCAAGGCCGGTCCCCACGCGGACGGCTGGGGCCTCGCGCTCTACGAGGGGCGGATGGCGCGGATGTTCCTCGAGCCTCACCCGGCCGCCTCCTCGCCGCTCGCGACCTTCGTCCGGGAGCATCCGATCAAGACGCTGCTCGCGATCGCCCACGTGCGCAAGAAGACGCGCGGCCGCACGTCGCTCGTCAACACGCACCCGTTCTCGCGGGAGCTGTGGGGACGCCACTTCGTGTTCGCGCACAACGGCACGGTGAAGAAGGCGAAGTCGCTGAAGCTCGGCCGGTTCCAGCCGATCGGCGAGACCGACAGCGAGCACGCGTTCTGCGCGCTGCTCGGCGCGCTCGAGCACGACTTCAAGGACTACCCTCGCTCGCAGGCGGACCTCGCCGCCGCGATCGCGGCGTACGCCGGCCGGATCGGCAAGGACGGCACGTTCAACATGCTGCTCGGCGATGGCAGCCAGCTGTTCGCGCGGTGCTCGACGAAGCTGCACTACATCGTGCGGCAGGCGCCGTTCAAGAAGGCAACCCTGGCCGACGAGGATCTGTCGGTCGACTTCGCCGCCGTGACCACACCGAACGATCGCGTCGCGGTGATCGCGACGATGCCGCTGACGCGCGACGAGACGTGGACCGCCGGGACGCCGAACACACTTTGGCACTTCCGCGCCGGCAAGCTTGTCCGTACGCTCGCTTCGTGACGGCTAGCCGTCTTCGCGAAGCAACAGCGCGCTGACGGTGACGGTACCGTTCTCGATCTTCGTCGAGAGCCGGCAGTTGCCCTCGAACGCGATGCGCACGAGGCCGAGCTGGCTCGGTGACGCGTCGGTGCTCTCGTCCTGGGCGATCTGCAGCATGCGCGCGCGGTATGCCTGCTCCGGCTTCGCGAAGCCGTTGATCCACTCGATCGAGCTCACGAGGGTGTGCGCGTTCTGATCGTCGGGCTTGAGCGGGTTCTGCACGCTCACCTCGATGTTGCCGGCGTTGCCGACGACGCGGAGGCGGAACATCGCGCGGTCACCGCTGACCCAGTTGCCGTACTTGAGCGCGTTCTCGAGCAGCTCGCCGGTGACCATCGCGATCGCGTGGCAGCCGTCCATGTCGGCGAACACCGCGACGAAGCAGTTCTGCACGCTCGTGCGGAGGAGGTCGACGTTCTTCCACTCGTTGCGAACGGTCAGGTCGATCGAGAAGCCAAAGTCGTCGGGGATCGGGCTCATGCGGACCTCAGGTGGAACAGATCGTCGTTCTTCTCGAAGACGCGCAACGCATCGAACGACAGGCGCTGCCACTTGAGGCTCTGGTCGTAGACCATCACCAGCTTGACGTTGGACTTGCGACACGTCTGGATCAGCTTGATGAGCGCCGTGATCGTCGACGAGTTGAAGTGCTCGATCTTCTCGAAGTGCATCTCGATCGAGCCCTTCCGCTCGTTGACCGCGGCGAGCAGCTTCTCGAACCACGGCTTCAGGATCTCGGGCGGGTTGCGCTCGTTGCTCTTGCCGCGCCACGTGCACGCGAACATGGCCTCGGGTGACTCGGTCACCTCGATCGTCAGGTCTCCTGATTTCAGGTTCTCCATGGTTCTCCTCGAACGTTACAGATCCCGCGCCAACCGAACCCCGACCCGCGACGAATGCTCCGTCGCGTAGTACCGCCGGCGAGACGCGAGCCGGCAGTCGATCGGCCAGTCACACCACGCTCCGCCCCGCGACACGACCTCGCGAGGTTCGCGAGGCGCCGTCCTGCGGTGATCCGGAATGCACCAGTCGGCGACGCCACCGGCGAGGTCGTGCACGCCGTATGGCGAGACGTCCCACGGGAACGTGCCGATCGGCTCCGCGTGCGGCAGCCCCGGACGGCTATCGCGCATCTTGCAGAACGTCGCGTCGAACAGATCGCCCCACGGGTAGATCCGGCCGTCGGTGCCGCGCCCCGCCTTCTCCCACTCGAGCTCGGTCGGCAGGCGCCAGGCGCGGCCTTCCTTGCGCGACAGCCATGCCGCGTATGCCTCGGCGGACTCGGCGCTGACGCCGAACACCGGCCATGTTGGCTGGCCCGCGCCGCTCCTCGGCGTGTGCCGCTCCGCGAGCGCGGGGTCGGTGCGGCGCAGATCGTCGAGGAACCCGGACCACTGGCCAAACGTCACCGGGTAGCGCTGCAGGATGAAGCCCGGCAGGTCGGCGACGATCGGCTCCTCGGCCTCCGAGCTCAGGGGATCGCCGCCGAGGCGCGCGACGCCGCCGGGGATCAGGACCTCGCCGTCGCCGGCGCGGCACATCTCCGGCGGATCGACCGAGATCTTGCACAGCGAGCCCGGCTCGATGTTGACCGGCCAGGACACGCGGCCCGGGCCGTCGCCGATCGACGCGCTGACGATGTAGCGACCCGCGGCAAGCGAGCGGTGTGCGGCGGGCCTCTCCTCGATGACCTCGACGGTGCCCTCGACGAGGCGACGCTGGCTGTCGACGAGCGGCGCGAGCGTCACCCGACCGGCGTGCGCGCCGAACGTGAGCTCGAGCAGGCCGTCGCGCTGGAGCTCGCGCATGAACGTGCCGTCGTCGACCTCGCGGAGCAGCTGCTCGTACGCGAGCTGATCGAGCGACTCGCCGCGATGCCGCGCGCGCTGCAGCTCCGACCAGTACAGCCGCGCGAGGCCGCGGCGGGCGCGCGTGTGGTTCGGCACCGCGTCGAGCGCGCGCTCGTACGCGGAGACCGCCGAGTGGAACGTGCGGACCTGCAGCGCGTCGGTGACGCGGACGATGTCCTCGGAGTCCCACAGATCCTGCTTGTCGTCGAGGCCCGCCCACGGCACGACGTCGGCGCGCAGCGCGCGGAACACGGTCAGCTTCTCGGGGCGCGACTCGACGAACTCGTGGTAGCGCTCGGCGAGCTCGTCGCCGGCGTCGGCGCTCTTGTCCGCCTCGATGCGCTGCCGCTCCTTCTGCTTGGTGCCCTCGATCCACTCCTCGATCGCGTCGGCGAGCTCGCGCACGGTCTCGAGGCGCTTGCTGCGCTCGGTCTCGATCGCGCGCATGCAGACCTCCTCGACCTCGCGAGGAATCTCGAGCCGCGGGTCGCGCGTGCTCGGCGGCGGCGGCGGCGTGTAGAAGCGCATCGGGTCCTTGCCGAGCGCGGTCACGTCGGAGCTGCGCGCCTCCTCGAATGCCGCCGTGCCGCACAGGATCTCGTAGATGATCGCGCCGAGCGCGAACACGTCGGTGCGCCAGTCGAGCCGCTCGATCGACGCGTCCATCTGCTCCGGCGCCATGTAGCCGAGCGTCCCGCCGCGGACGCCGAGCGGGTGGTTGCGCGACTGCGCGAGGCCCCAGTCGACGAGCAGGACCTCGCCGTACTCGCCGAGCAGGATGTTCGCGGGCTTGATGTCGCAGTGGATGACGCCGCGGTGGTGCGCGTAGTCGACCGCGTTGCAGACCTGGAGGAAGTAGCGCAGCAGGCGGTTCAGCGTGTAGTCGTGCGGGTTGCCCTCGCCCTTCTTGCGCTGGTTCAGGATCATCTCGAGCGACGTCTCGGTGACCTGCCGCATCACGTAGAACGGGCCGCGCACCGCGTCGACGCCCGCGTCGTAGATCGGGATGATGTTCGGGTGCTCGAGCGCCGAGATGATCCGCGCCTCGCGCGCGAGGATCACCTTCGTCGAGTACGAGTCGACCTCGCCCTTCAGGTGCCCGACCTTCAGCGCGACGGTCCGCTGCAGCACCGTGTCGTCGCACGCCATGACCTCGCCGAGCCCGCCCTTGCCGAGGATCGACTGCTTCATGTAGCGGCCGCCGAGGATGTTCGGCATCGCGACCGTCGGAATCGGCATCGTGCCCTTCTCGTCGGTCACGGGCTCGACGATCGAGGCGGCGGTAGGCGCCGTCGCCGGGCTGGTCGGTGAGTGCTTGCGCGCGAGCCTCGTCGAGGACTCCGCGATGACGCCGACCTTGGTCTCGCCCGCGGTCGACTTCACGGCGGTGGGCACGAGCATCGTGTCGGGGGCGGCCGACCTGCCCCTGCCCATCGTGTCGAGTACGTTCGCGAGCTGGTCGGGACTCATGAACAGACCCCACAGCTCGTGGACGGACTGGCGGTCGGATCGCGCGAGTGCCTCCATGCCCTTGGCGAACGCCTCGAGCGTGATGTACCCGCGGGACAGCGCGACCATCCCCACGTTGATGTGGAACTCGGCCATCAGCCGACCGTCTCCCCTGGTCCGACGTAACGCAGGACGAGAATTGTACAGTCATCGGCAAGCGTGGGGGAATGCCTCGTCACCGCGTCGAAGAGCGAGGTCTGGATGTCGCGAACCGGCTTGGTCGCTCTCGGCTCGAGGACCTCGACGACGCCCTCGTAACCGAACGGTGTGCCGTCCTTGTTCTCCGCCTCGGTGACGCCGTCGGTCAGAAGAACGAGGAGGTCGCCCGGATGCAGCCGCCACTCCTGCTCGACGTTGACGTGATCGATGTCGTCGCTGATCGCGAGGAACGTGCCCTTCGTCGCGAGCATCTCGATCGTCTGGGTCGCCGCACGCCAGCACACCGCGTCCATGTGCGCGCCGGCGACGGTGAGCACGCCGCCCTTGCGATAGCGCATCAGCGACAGCGTCATGTGCCGCTCCGCCTCGAGGCGATCGTGGACGTTCTCGAACAGCACCCGGTTCATCGTCCTGATGACGTCCCTGGGGCGCGCGTCGGGCTGCGCGCGGACGAGCGTCGCGACGCCGGTCTGCACCATCATCATGACGAGGCCGGCGGTCAGGCCGTGCCCCGAAGCATCGCCGACGGCGATCCAGCAGCCGTCGTCGACGGTGAGCACGTCGTAGTAGTCGCCACCGACCTCGGTCGCCGGCATCATCCGCGCCGAGATCTCGAAGCCCTCGACGTCGAGGTTCCGCGGCAGGATCGAGGTCTGGATGCGGGCCGCGATCTCGAGCTCGCGCGCGAGCCGCTCCTTGTCGGCGAGCGACCGCCGTGACTCGTCGAGCTCGTTCGCCATGCGATCCATCGCGAGGCCGAGATGCTGGACCTCGGTCGGACCCGCGATCGCCTTCGCGCGGAGGTCGCCGGCGGCGATCGAGCGCGTGCGCGCGACGAGCGCGTCGATCGGCCGCGACAGGCGGCGCGAGAGACCGAACGCGAGCACGAGCGCCGCGATCACCGCGGCGCCGAGCAGGATGAACAGGATCCGCACGATCTTTCGCGCCGGCGCGAGCGCCTCGTCGATCGAGCGCAGGAGCAAGTAGCCGATCTTGTGGTCGCCGTCGTAGCCCGGCATCTGGACGAGCTGCGCGTAGTAGTGCGTGCCACCGAGCGAGACCTCGCGCTGCCCGGCGCGGAGCGCGTCGAGCGCGGGACCGAGCTCGCCCGGACCGACGCCCGCGGGGAGCTTCGTCAGCGGCGCACGATCGGAGATGACGACGAGCAGGCCGCCGGTGTGCTGCGCGACGGTCGCCGCGAAGTCATCGTCGATCGCGTGCCCGACGACGAGCGCACCGACGACGCGCGCGCCGAACTCGAGGCGGCAGCCGGAGACCTGGTACGCCCGGTCGTCGGCGAACCACACGCCCGCGCCCTGCCCCTTCGCGAGCGCGTCGCGGACGACCGGCCGATCGGCGAGCGAGAACCCGACCGCCTCGGGCGCCGCGCTGTCGGCGATCAGCGCGCCGTCGGGATCGACGATCACGAACACGCCGGCGCGGAGCGTCTCGGCGAGCGTGCGCACGGCGTCGAGGATCGTCTCGCGCGCGACGTCCTCGGTCGCGACGACCGCGCGCACGCGCGGCTCCTCGGCGACGACGCGGCACTCCTGGCGGTGCAGCGACTCGCGATTCGCGTGGAGGTCGAGCGCGACCTCGCGGCTGCGCGCCAGCTCGCTGGCAACGCGATCGCGCGTCGATCGATCGAACACGACCGCGATCGTGCCGATCGTGGCACCGAGCACGACGACGACGAGCAGCAACACCCACAGAAATACGGTCGTGCGTAGCTTCATTTCTTCCCGGTCTTCGCCGTCTTCGGATATCGCCCGCCCAGCTTCAGCGACGTCTTCACCATCGGATGCTCCTCGACATCGGTGACCGCGAGCTGCTTCGCGATCGCGTCGGATAGCCCGCGATACACGACCTCGATCTCGAGGGTGCCCGCCGGCGCCATCGGCACGGTGAACGTCATCGCCTGCGAGCCACCGGCCGCGATGCGCGTGTCCGATGCGACCCGCAGCGCCTTCCAGAACGGCACCTCGACGTTGTTCGCGTCGACGAGCGTGCGGCCGAGCGAACGCTCCTCGTGCCAGGTCTCGGCCCCGCCGCCGTCCTTCACGCGCGCGCGCACGACGACGCGCCGCTCGGGCAGGCCCGCCGGGACCGCGTGGCCCGCGAGCTTGTTGTTCACCGTCACCGCGAGCGCACCCTGTGCATCGAGCGTCACCTCGAGCGTCAGCGCGGTCGCGCGCAGGTCCTTCGCCTTGCCGAGGAGGCCATGGTGCGGCACGCCCTTGCGCACCGGCGAACCGGTCGCGATCGCCGCCTTGTCCCTCGGCATGTGGCAGCTCTGGCACGGGTAGCCGTCCTTCGCTGCCCAGCCCGCCTTCCAGTCCGCGTACTCGGTGAACACCGGCACGCCCTTGGGCTCCCACCAGTGGCACGTGCCGCACAGCTCGGCTTGCTTGTGCTCGGGCGAGCAGCCCATGCGGTGGAAGTAGTGGTCCGCGAGGTCGCAGCGCGGGCCGAACTTCACCATGTCGTCGACGGCGAGCGTCCACGTGCCGCCGTCGGCGCTCGGCCTTGGCTCGCGCAGCGTGTGGCAGACGTCGCAGGTGACGCCCTCGGTGACGACCAGGTCGCGCGGCGCGACGGCGGCGAGCGGCGCGTGACAGCGCTCGCAGGTCGGATCTTTCGCGGAGGCAACCGCGGTCTTGTAGAGAGACGAGCTCACGCTGTTCGCGTGCGCCGACGTCTCCCACTCGTCGAACATCTTCTCGTGGCACTCGCCGCACCGGCCGCTGCCGGTGATCCACACCTTGCGCTCGGGCGCCGCGTCCATGGCAGGCGCCACCGCGGCGTCGCCCGCCGACGTGGAGGTGACTGCGGGCACATCGTTCTTCGCCGGCTTCTCGGACGACTTGCAGGCGACGAGCAGGACGAGGGCTATTGGGCCAGGGCCCCATTCGGCCCGAGGTGCTCGCGATTCGCGCTTCGCGCGAACCGCTCGTTGATCCCTTGGCCTCATTTGTAACGCCCGTATGGCGTGCCGTCCTTTCGCGTGTGCGTCTCCTTCTTCGCGACCTCGGTCATCTCGAGCTTCACCTGCGCGGCCTCGCCGGCCTTCACGGTGACCGTGCCCTTCGCCTCGTCTCCCGACGGCAGCCACGCGACGACCGGGTACTCGCCCGGCGGCACGCCATCGATCACGAACGCGCCCTTCGCGTCGGTGATCGTGTAGAAGCCGTTCTCGAGGATCTTCACCTTCGCGATCATGTCCGGGTGGATGTTGCAGTACACGTCGACGGTGCCGGTGCGCTTCATCTCGACCGACTTCGCGGTGCCGCTCTTGTAGAGACCGAGGTCGAAGCGCGCGGGCCGCGAGACCGAGAACACGTTGTGAAAGATCTTGTCCTCGTTCGGGAAGTCGATCGTCGTGCCCTTCACGACCACCGTCAGCGGCGGATCGAACTGCTTCTCGCGCTGCCGGATCACCGCGTGCTGCTTCGGAGGCATCACCGTGCCGGGCACGTTCTCCAGGTAGACGACCGCCTTGGCGTCCTTCTTGTTCTTGATCGCGACGGTGCCCTTGACGCTGCCAGTCCCCGGCTTGCCGCCCGCGTCGCCGACGAGGACGACGATCGCCGCGAACATCACGCTGGTGCTGAATGTGCGCATCGAGCTCCTAGTATCTGATGACGAGGGAGGACGTGACGACGTCGTTGGGAATCGTCGGGATGACGCCGAGCTCTTCGTTCTTGGTCGCCTCGGCCTTCACGATGACACGTGTCCCGATCTCGGCGCGAATCCCCAGCGTCGCCCGACCGAGGTCGGAGATGTAGACGAAGCTCGCGCCGGCCCAGTGCGTCGCATCGCGGTAGTCGACCCGGGCGTACGGGACGAACGTGTTGGTGAGGCGGTACGCGACCTGGACGTAGCCGCCCGTGTACACGAGGCACGGCGCGGCGTCGCAGCGAGCCTGGCCCGGCGTCGTCTGGCCCTTCGCGCGGCCGTGCACGACCTCGGCCGTGACCTCGAGGTCCTCGATCTCGAGATGGACGTCGGCGCCCCAGTGCCACTGGCGGACGTCGTTCTCGGGCTGGAAGTCCTGCGCGCCCCACGCGCCGCTGACACCGAGCTCGACCTTCTTCGCGATCTGGTACGACAGCCGGCCGGCGACGGTCTTCAGCGAGTTCTGATCGATCTCGTTCGAGAACGGGAAGCCCTCGTGGAAGTGGCTGCCGTTCGTGACCGCGACATTCGCGACCAGCGCCTCGTCGAGGAAGCGCGCGCGGGCCTTGAGCCCGATCGGCCGCCCGCACGTGTAGCGGCAGATCAGCGACGGCGTGACGCCGACCCGATCCGGAGACTCTAGCGAGCGGTACTCGAAGCCGAGCACCGAGTCGAACTTGCCCGCCTGCAGCGTCAGATCGAACGACTCGATCCGCGGCCGCCACTCGCCATACGCGAGCTTGACGTCGATGTAGTCGCCGACGAACAGACCGGCCGGATCCGACACGTCACGTGCGCGCGGCACGAAGTCGACGCTCGCATTCAGCTGCGCGGTCTCGCCGATGCCCGAGAACAGCGTCAGGTTCAGGTTGTTGACGAGGAACGTCGGGTTGCCGCCGGAGTTGATCGGATCGAACGTGATCGCTCGCGACTCGCCGGTGTCCGCGACGTCGCCGCGCGAGTTGATCGCCGTCGACAGCGGGTCGCCCATGAACACCCAGCTGCCGGGCACGACGCCGGCGTACTCGGGGAAGTAGGTCGACAGGAGATCCGAGCGCGTCCCCGCGCCGTTGCCGGTCGTCGCGAACGCGCCGACGTCGAGGTAGCCGCTGATCTTGTTCTGGAGCGGCAGTAGCGCGCCGAGCTTCTCCTCGAGGTAGCTGTTGTCGTCCTTCTGCGCCTCGAGCTCCTCCTCCACCTTCTCCAGACGTTCCTCGAGCGCTTTCATTCGCGCCGTCGCCTCGGCGTTTGCATCCGGTGGCGGTTCGGCAGGGGCCTCGGCGGGCTCGGCGGGCGGTGGTTCGGCCGGCTGCGCGGCGGCGGGCGCGGCGAGGAGGACCAGGGCGTAGGCGATGCGTTTCATAGGGCTTGAATCCAGGCGCGGATCAGCTCGACGGCCGCACCGTCGACCTTCTCCGTCGCGATCGGCGGCATCTGCACGTTCATCGTACGCTCGGCGATCCGCGCGAACAGCGCGCTCGTGTCCGGATCGCCCGGGACGACACGTTTCGTGTATCCGTGGTCGAGCCAGTGCTCGAGGTCGACACCGACGGTCGTCGCCACGATCTGGTTCTGCGTCGCGTCGCGCTCGTCGACGTCGAGCCGCAGCACGAGGTGCGAGTCCTGCCATGCACCACCCTCGGGGTTGTGGCAGTGGCCGCAGTTCGCGTGGAGGTAGCCGAGCGCGGGGTTCGGCGCCGCGTAGGTCGTGGCCGCGGGCGGCGGCGCCGAGAGCGGCAGCGCGCTGACCTCGCCGAGCTGCAGCGCCGAGAGGCCGAGGATGTGACCGACCTCGCCGACGTGACAGCGCCAGCACGTGTCCGCCGCCGGCGCGTCGTGCTCGGTGCCGCGCAGGTTCTCGCCGCCGGCCTTCGCGAACGTCGCGTCGGTCTCGTCGTCGTTCCACACGTACGCGCCGACGAGCGTGTCCTTCTCGCGGTTGCCGGTATCGGCGACGCGCCAGATGAGCCGCGTCTCGAGGCGCTTGCCGTCGAGCGCGAACTCCTTGAAGAACTTCGTGCCGACCGGGAACGTCCAGTGGTCCATGTCGGAGCTATCGATCTGCGCGCCCGCGGGCAGCTGGTACCACCGGTGCTTCTCGGCGCCGTCGGACCAAAGGACGTTCGCCGGCGTGAACTCGACGAGCCCCGGCGCGACCGTCTTCGCGCGGATATCGGTGTAGAGGCCGGTCATCGACAACCTCTCCGGCATCTCCGACGGCAGCACCTCGGCATCGGGCACGACCATCGGTGGATCCGAACACGCCACCGCCCACAGGAGTACAACCGCGCGCTTCACTGCTGCACGGGTGGCCCCTGACAGTTACCGCACCCCGGGGCCTGGCACGTCACCGTATCGTTCACGAGCGGCGGGAGGCTGAAGATGTACTCGACGATGTCCTCGAGGTCCTGCGGCTCGAGGCCGGCGTACGGCGAGATGACGCCGCCGTGCGTCGCCGCGCACACCGCCTTGCCATCGGTGTCCTTGCCGATCGCGATCGAGCTCTTGATCTGATCGCGCGTCCAGCCGTCGAGGCCGGTCGCATCCGGCGTGATGTTGCGCGTCATGATGAAGTCCGGATACGTGGGATCGAGGAGGCCGAGCGCGCCCTTCGGGAACACGCGGCCGCCCGCGTACGACATCGTGAAGTCGAGCACGAACGAGCCGGGAGCCGTCTCGGGCGTATGGCAGTCGATGCACAGGCCGGCCATGCCCGACAGGTAGCGGCCGCGCATCGCGCTCGCGTTGTTGACGCCGCCGCGCGGCATCGGGATTTCCGCCGGGTCCGCGAACGGCACCTGGGGAATCTGGCCGTCGTTGTACATCGACCACGGGGCCTCGTTCGGCTTCACCGTGTGGTCGATACCGGGCACCGTGCGGAGGTACGCGACGATCGCGTCGGCGTCGGCGTCGGTCATGTTGTGGAACACCCAGTACGGCATGATCGGCGCGAGCTTCTTGCCGTCGGTGCGGATGCCGTTACGGAACGCGTTCTTGATCTGCTCGTCCGTCGCGTTCTTGAGACCGGTCGAGTGATTCGTCAGGTTGCGCGTCGAGATGCAGCCGGTCCCGTTGCCGTTGTCGGTGAACGTCGGGCTGTCGATATCGACGAAGCAGTCGACACCGGCGAGCAGCTTGTCGAGATCGCGCGTACCGTCGGGCCGCAGCGGCGTGTGACAGAACGTGCACTGCGCGAGCACGTTCATGATGTACTGCCCTCGCGCGACCTGGGACTGCGTCGAGCCGTCGGCGCTCGCGTCCGCACGCGGCGCATCGTTACCGTCGCCGCATCCCGACAACGACGCCCCCACCAGCGCTGCCACCACCACGAGCTGCCATCCACGCGTCATGTTTTGTTTCCCCGGTTGATAACGACGTTGACTAGAAACCAGAGGCGGGCGGAACCGATGGCTCCGCCGTCACGACCGGATCGATCTCGCCGGTCGGCGACTCCAGGAATGCGACGAGATCGTCGATCTCCTGCTCGGTGAGGTTCAGCACTTTGATCTTCGAGTCGATCACCCCGATCGTCTCGCCCCCGAGCTCGTGCACGCCACCCTTGTTGTAGTGGACGATCACCTCGCGCAGCGTGTCGTAGACGCCGTCGTGCATGTACGGACCGGTCAGCGCGACGTCGCGCAGGCCCGGCGTCGTCCACTGGCCCTCGAGCTCGTCGGGGAGGGCGAGGCTGTAGTAGCCGACGAGGCCATCGCACTCGGTCGGATGCTCGGCGGCGTAGTTGACGTCGGTGTGGAGCGCGAAGTGACGGCGACACTCCTCGTCGTCGCTCCAGGTCGAGTCGCGGCGGAACCGATTCGCGCGCAGCTTGCGCAGGCCGTCGCGCGCACCCGCCGGCAGACAGTTCTCCGGCAGCGCGGTGTCGTTCGTGACGCAATCACACCAGCCACCGGCCGGGCAGTCCGTGGTCCTCGGCACGTAGTCGCCGAGCTGCGGCACGCCGATCGCGTGGAACTTGTTGTCGGTGAACAGCGGCCCGGAGTGGCACTCCGCGCACGCCGCCTTGCCGACGAACAGGCGCGCGCCCCGCTGCGCGGACGGCGTCAGCGCGGCGCTTCCTGTCACCGGAAAGCCCGCGTCCGCCCACCGATCGAACGGCGCGTTCTTCGAGAGCAGCGTGTACTCGTACGCCGCGATCGCCTTCGCGAAGTTGACGTAGATGCGCGTCGCGAGCAGCTGATCGGCGAGCTGCATGCAGTCCCACGCGTCGTCGTACGGCTGCAGCAGTGGATTCGCGGCGGGGTCCGCCCAGTGGCACTCCGCGAGCTCGCCGAGCTCGACGAAGCCCGGCCGCGCGTCGAACGGGAAGCGCGGCAGGCAGACCGCGTTCTGCATGTGACACTCGGGCGGGCACGCGTTCGCGACGAGCTTGCAGGTGCCGTCGGCCTCGAGTCTCGCCGCCTGCGACGCGACCGAGTCCATCTCCGGCGGCAGCGGGTAGTCGGGGAACAGCGTCTGATACTGGGCCTTGTACTGGTCGACGATCCGCCAGGCGACGCGCATGCGGCTGCTGTTGACCGAGACGTGGCTCTCGACGACCGCGAGGATCTGGCCCCACAACGAGTCGTTGCGGCCGTTCCAGTACACGAGCTCGTTGAACGCCGAGTTGACCGTCTGCTGGCCGTTGACGTCGTACGCGCCGCCGCCGAACGAGACGCGGTTGCCCGGCGGATCGCCCGTGTGGTCCGAGCCGCCGCGCGCGACGTCGTGGCAGCTGTTGCACGAGACCTGGATCGGCATTCCCGTCGGGGCCCTGCCCTGCGACGTCATCGGCCGCAGCAGCATGTCCGCGTAGATCTCGGT
>JAEWJO010000463.1 GCA_023386455.1 Pseudomonadota bacterium
TCGTCGATCTGCTCGGCGACGACGAGATGAAGGAGGCGGTCGGCCTGCTCGGCGGCGACCTCCACTTCAAGCTCGACTGGATGTTCGGCGAGGGCACGAGCTGGGCATCGGTGAAGCCGCTGATCCAGGCCGCACCCGAGAGCGAGAAGGCTGCCGTCCGCGCCGATCGCACGATGCGCGAGCGCTTCATCGATCTGCTCGGCGACGACGAGATGAAGGAGGCTGTCGGTCTGCTCGGCGGCGATCTGCAGTTCAAGCTCGACTGGATGATGGGCGAAGGCACGAACTGGGCGTCGGTGAAGACGCTGATCCAGGGCGCGACCGACGCGGACAAGGCCGCGGTGCGAGCCGATCGGACGATGCGCGATCGGTTCGTCGATCTGCTCGGCGACGACGAGATGAAGGAAGCCGTCGGTCTGCTCGGGGGCGATCTCCACTTCAAGCTCGACTGGATGATGGCCGAGGGTACGAACTGGGCCTCCGTGAAGCCGCTGATCCAGGCCGCGCCCGAGGGCGAGCGCGCCGCCGTTCGCAGCGACGCCGCGATGAAGACGCGCTTTGTCGACCTGCTCGGCGACGACGAGATGAAGGAGGCGGTCGGCCTCCTCGGCGGAGACCTGCGGTTCAAGCTCGACTGGATGTTCGCCGAGGGCACGAACTGGGCCTCGGTGAAGACGCTGATCCAGGCGGCACCGGAGGCGGAGAAGGCCATCGTGCGCGACGACGCTGCGATGAAGGGCCGGTTCGTCGACCTGCTCGGCGACGAGGACATGCGCGAAGCGGTGCAGCTCCTCGGCGGCGACCTTTACTTCAAGCTGTCGTGGACGCTCGCCGAGGGCACGAACTGGGCGTCGGTCAAGGCGCTGCTGCAGGCCGCCGACGAGCCTGGCAAGGCGCGCGTGCGCGACGACCTCGGCATGCGCGGGTACTTCGTCGACAACTTCAGCAACGCCGAGATGAGCGAGGCCGTCGGTCTGCTCGGCGGCGACCTGCGCTTCAAGCTGTCGTGGACGCTCGCCGAGGGCACGACCTGGACGGCGGTGCGCGGTCTCATCGAGGCTGCGCCCGCGACCGAGAAGGCGGCGGTGCTCGGCGACCGCGAGATCTTCGATCGACTCGTCGAGCTCGTCGGCGACGATCAGATGAAGCAGCTGCTCGATCTGCTCGGCGCCGATCTCGCGACGCGCATGCGCTGGATGATCGCCGAGGGCACGGACGACGCGGCGCTGCGTGGTGTGATCGGCGCGGCCTCGACCGAGCAGCAGATGGCGCTGCTCCAGGACTCGATGCTCGGCCAGGTGCTCGGCATCCTGAACGGCAGCGCGATCAGCGCGTTCCCTGCCCTCACCGACCCGGGACGGTTCGCGACGGCGATGTCGGTGCCGCTGATGGTGAACGAGCTCCTCGAGCAGCCCGCGCAGGACGTCCTGACGACGCTCGGCGGCAATCCGCTCGCTGCCGCCGCGGCGCTGCAGCACATGGACGACGCCATGCGCTGGATGCGGCCGCTTCCGACGCGCGCGGGTCTATCGGCGGAACAGCGGCGCCTGCTGCGCGCCCTGTTCGATGCGACGGTGCGCTACACGCAGCGCTGGACGCTGTTCACGAAGCGGTTCGACGTCGACCTCAGCGGACGCTGGGGCAGCATCCTCGACCCGACCGACCTCGGCCGGCTGTGGACGATCATGGATCGCCTCCCGGATTCGCACATCGAGAACAACTCGAACATCGACGATCTCATTCGCCACTTCCGCGGCGGCGGCACCTACGGCAGCGGCGACATCAACATCGGCACGCGGCCGGGACAGACGACGACGCTGTACGACAACGCCGACTGGAAGACCGGTCCCGACATGGCGACGTTCCTCGGCATCCCCGAGGCCGACCTCGCCGCGCGCGTGACGTCGGGCCAGCTCGAGACGCGGATGCAAGCGGGCGTCGCGCAGTACCGCGTGAAGGCGTTCTCGGTGGAGTACTTCGATCACACCGTCCTGCACGAGATCGGCCACGCCGTCGACGACATGCTCGGTAGCCACACGGATATCGTCTACGGCTACGCCGGGTGGGAAGAGCTCCGGGAGGGCAGGGTTCGCGAGTGGGCCGATCAGATGGGCGGCTGGGGCGCGGTGCAGGCCGGCGACAACCTCGAGGACGTGAAGAGTGCGATCTGCCAGGTGTTCGACGACTACATGGATCAGTCGGACGACATCCCTGCGCCGACGACGAACATCGGCGCCGGCCTGCCGGCCGATCACCCGTTCGTGAAGTACGCGGCGTGGCCGATCGTGCAGCGTGCCGGCACGAAGATGTTCCACTACACCGGCTCGCACCCGTACAACGACGGCACTCACCTGTACACGGCCAACTTCTATTACCAGAAGTGGTACCGCGTGAAGAGCAGCGCCGTCGCGGGCATTCCGCGCGACTACACGCGCTTCGCGCCCGCGGAGTGGTTCGCGGACATGTACGCCGAGTACTACCGCCAGTACGACGGCACGCCGGCGACGGAGAGCCTGAAGGGCGGCAACTGCCCCGGTCCGGTCAAGACGTGGTTCGACACGCACGTCGACAACTACGGTCGCACGCCGCAGGCGACGGCAACCGGTGGACGCGCCCCCGCCCATGCGTCGGGCGTCAGCGGGAGCCGGCGGTAGATGTCGACCTGGACGCCACGCACCGTCACGTGCGAGTGCGGCGAGTCGATCCAGACGCGCGTCGCGGACGGTCTGCACATCAGCCGCCTGCCGCACATCCGCCAGCAGATCCTCGACCGCACGTTCCATCGCGTGACGTGTCCGCGGTGCAGCCGCGTCTCGCGGATCGACAAGAAGCTGCTCTACACCGACTTCCCCCGCCATCACTGGATCGGCGTGTGCCCCCCGGCGTGGACGCCGCGGTGGAGCGTGCTCGAGCGCTCGCTCACCGACGAGTTCGAGCGCGTGATCTGCCGCGCGGCCCCGCCCGCGATCCAGGCGCTCGGTCCGAGCTTCCGCGTGCGCCTCGTCTTCGGCTACGATCAGCTCGCCGAGAAGCTCCACATCTTCGATGCGGGGCTCGACGACCGGATCGTGGAACGCGTGAAGCTTCAAATCCTCGCCAAGCACCTCGACCTGTTCGCGCCCGGCATCCAGATGCTGCTCGTACCTCCCACGCCCGCCTCCGATCGCCTCGAGTTCGAGGTGTCGCGTCCGGGCCACCCCGGGTACTACGTCGTCGGCTGCACGCGCGCGCTCTACGACGCCGAGATCGCGCGCGGCGAGCCGAGCGAGCTCGACGGTGTCGCGTTCGCCTGCCTCGATCGCATCGTGCATCCGGTGCTCGCGGCCGACGATCCGCGCGCCCGTGGCGATGGCTGGTCGGACATCGTCGGCACGCCGGGCAGCATCCTGATGGCGCCGACGCTGCCGCTCGTCCCCGATGAAGGAGCGCAGTGAGGCGCATCCTCGAGACCCTCGTGCTCGCGGTGCTCGCGGTCGGCTGCGAACGCGGGCGAGCTGGCACCTCGCCCGACAAGCCGGAGCCCGCCACACCTCCGGCCGCGCCGGCATCGCACGAAGGGAGCGCACCACCGATGGCCGCGGATCCACCGCCACCGACTCGTCCACGCATTCCGGCCGACCAGCAGATCGGCCTCATCGAGGACTGCGAGGAGGCGCGACGGCAGGCCGTCCGCGCATCCGCCGCCGAGCGCGACCAGGCGCTGTCACGCTGGATCCTCGCGATCCAGAACGGCCGGGGCCTCTGCACGAACGGCGTCCACGAGGCGCTCGTCATGAAGGACGACGACACCCACGCGGTCGCGCTGCAGCTGCTGAAGCGCATCGACTGGCGCGAGCACAAGACGTCGTTCTTGTCCGACCTCGGCTCCGAGCGCCTGTCGGCGGAGCAACGCGCACGCGTGTTCGCGTGCCTCCGGGCGATCTCGGGCAAGGATTTCGGTACCGATCGCGCGGCGTGGGAAGCCTGGCTCCGCCAGGCGTAGGCCGTATGCTCGCGGCGTGACCGATCCGCGCACGCGCAGCCGCTGGGCCGAGGAGTACGCCGCCCGCGCTCGCGCGTACTGGACCGAAGATCGGACGTCGCGACTGCTCGGCGACAAGACGCCGTTCATTCGCCCCGGAGATGGTGCGGTGCTGCTGCGCGCGCTCGGCCTCCTGCGCGATGACGCGTCGCTGCCGCCCGACAAGGCGCGCAAGTACTTCCAGATCAATCACATGGTCGCGCTGCTGAGCCCGGCGATCCGCGAGCTCCGTGCGCGGCACGAGCGGATCCGGCTCCTCGACGCGGGCTGCGGCCGGTCGTACCTGACGCTGCTCCTCGCGTGGTGCGCGCGCCACGTGTGGAACCATCCGCTCGAGGTGATCGGCATCGACCGCGATCCGGACGTGATCGCCGAGGCGCAGCGCCGCGCCGCGCTCGCCGAGCTCGACGACGTCGTGCAGCTCGAGGTCGGCACCCTCGACACGTTCGCCGGCTCGCCGATCCACGGCGTCGTCGCGCTGCACGCGTGTGATACCGCGACCTGCGATGCGCTCGCGCTCGGCGTATCGCTCGGCGCCGAGCTACTCGCGGTCGCGCCGTGCTGTCAGGCCGAGCTCGCGCGCGGCTGGGCAGCGCTTGCCGAGAGAGGCACTGCCGGCCCGTTCGCCACGGTGTGGGCCGCGCCGCACCTGCGCCGCGAGACCGCCGCCGACGTCACCGATGCGATGCGCACGGCCCTGCTGCGCGCCGCCGGCTACGAGGTGCTCGCGATGGAGTTCGTCCCGTCCGAGCACACGCGCAAGAACACGCTGATCCGCGCGGTCCGCCGCGGTCCCGTCGACGGCGCCGCACGAGCCGACTACGAGGCACTGCGCGACGCGACCGGCGGGATCGGGATCCGGCTCGCCGAGCGGCTCGCTACGCCCGCAGATGGATGACGCCGAAGTGCTCGAGCGCGACGGCCCCGGCCGCGAGCAGCGCGAGCGCGAGCAGGACGAGCAGCCACGGCGACACGCGCGCCTGGTGATGACGCTCGAGCAGCGCCGCACCGACCGGCATCGCCGCGATGCTCTCGCGTTGCCGCACCTTCATCGCCGCCGACGTCGCGGGCAGGCGGGCGGCGACGGTCGCGGCATCCTCGAGCTGGTCGACCGCCTCGATCTGGCCGCTCTCGATCATCTCGTGGAGCGCCGAGAGGCCGCTGTCCTCGCGCGTCTTCTGGTTCTGCCCGAACGCCCACTCCGTCCACATCACGAGCTGCGAGCGCGTGACCGCCGGATACTCCCGCGCGTGCTTCGCGAGCGCGGAGCGCAGGCTCGCGGCGTTCTGCCAGCGCTTGCGAGGATCGCGCTCGAGCGCCTTGAACACGATGTCGTCGAGCTCCGTCGTCACCTCGGCGCGCGCTCGAGACGGCGGCGGAATCGCCATCTTGCGCACGCGGTCGAGCGTCACGAAGTTGTCGGGCGCGTCGAACAGCCGGTTCCCGGTGAGCAGCTCGTGCATGAGCACGCCGACGGCCCACAGATCGCAGCGCTGATCGAGCGTGCCGGCGATGTACTCGGGCGCGACGTAGTTCAGCTTGCCCTTGATGATGCCGGAGTGACTCTCGACCGACGACAGCTTCGCCTTCGCGAGCCCGAAGTCGATCAGCTTGACGAAGCCGGCCGTCGACACGATCAGGTTCTGCGGCGAGACATCGCGATGAACGATGCCGAGCGCGAGGCCGTTCTCGTCGCACAGGTTGTGCGCGTGATGGAGCGCGTCGCACAGCTGCATCACGATCTCGAGGATGAACGGGATCGGGATGTAGCCGACGTGCTCCTCGCAGTGGCGCGCGAGCTGGTGCACGGTGACGCCCTGGACGAACTCGAACGCGATGAAGTAGGTCCCGCCGATGCGGCCGAACTCGTAGACCTCGGCGATGTTGGGGTGGCGCAGGTAGCGCGCGAGGCGCGCCTCGTCGATGAACATCGCGACGAGGTCCGGATTCTCCGCGATGTGCGGAAACAGCCGCTTCAGCGCGACGCGTCTCGACGGACCGGAGAGCGGGTTCCAGTCCGCGAGATCGACCTGCGCCATGCCACCAACGCCGAGCGCTTCGTGGATCGTGTACGCGCCGAATCGCGCGGGCATCTCACGAGCGTACTTCTGTTCCGCGGGGCGGTGGGTGCCGATGATCGTTCACCGCTGCTGGCCGGTCCTGACGTGGGTGGTTCGGGCTTGACGTGTTCTTTCAGGTGAGGACGGACGCTGAAGCCGACTAGCGACGATTCGCCTGGTTGTAGATCATGGTCACACCTGTGCAGACCGCGACCGGCCGGCCGTTGACCATGAACGGCGAATACTCCCACTCGCTGATCCGGCGCTGGATCTTCCGGTCGTAGCCCGGGATGCCCGTCGACTGCAGCATCCGGATCGAGGCGACGTGGCCATCGGTCCCGATGCAGATCTTCCCCGAGTAGGTGACGCGCGAGACCTCGTGCTCGGCCATCGCCCACTTGTCCATGTCGTCGGGCGCGATCATCGAGTCACCCTTCACGCGATACCCGGCCACCGTCGACGGCGCCATCATCTCCGCACCCGCGGGCTCGGACGCGTTCACCGCCGCCGGCGCGGCAGGTGGTGGAGTGGCCTGCGATGCGCATCCGGCGAGCAAGGCGAACAGCAACCGCTTCATGCGAAGCAGCATAGCCGAGCTAGTAGTTGTTCGGGTCGGGCGCCCAGGTGTCGCACTCGCACATGTAGCGATAGCGCGAGTCGCAGGTACCGTCGTCGAAGAAGCCGGATCCCGGGAGGGTGACGCCGGCGACGCTCACGCAGTCCTGGTCCCCGTTGAAGTTGCTACTGGCAGCCGAACGCCGGCGCGGTGCCGACGATCGCCGGCTTGCCTGCACCGTCGAAGCCGAGGATCCGGCCGTCGGGGCCGACCGCGCTCGACGTCGTCGGTGGCTCGGTGCAGCCGGGCACGGTCGTCGTGGCGATCACCGCCGACGAACCGACGAGCGACACGCGCACCGACTTCGTCCCGTCGGTGAGCACGAGGTTGCCGGCCGGCGTCCACGTCTCGGTCGCGCCACCGGGCAGGTTCACCGCCGCGCTCGTCGCGAGCTTCGCGCCGGTCGCGCCGTCGAAGAACGTCACGACGACATCGTTGCCGCTGCCGCCGTCGCCGCAGTGTCCGGCGATCTCGAGGTACGCGATCAGGTTGCCGGTCGGCGACGGCAACATCCGGCCGTACTGGCAACCGACCTCGGTGTGGGCGAGGAGCTTGCGCGAGCCGTCGAGCGCGACGCGATGGAAGTTCCAGCCCTCGAAGTCGCGCACGTACGTCATCACCGTGAAGTAGCCGGCCGGCCGGTTCTGCTGGCCCGGCTGCCCCGGCTGCATGAACGCGATCTCGCCGGCCTGATCCAGCTGCAGCGGACCGACGTGGCGGACGAGCTTCAGGTTCTTGTCGAGGATCGAGAGCTGATGGCAGAACTTGCGCTTCGCGGTCGTCCCGTCGAGCGGGTTCCACGACTTGCGCTCCTCGAACACGTACTCGACCGCGCCGACCTGCTCGCCGTCGCTCGACCACACGAGGTGCTCGAGCTGCCTCGTCGTGTGCCAGAACAGATACGTCGGCTTGCCGAGCGGCGCCGTCGGACAGGACGCGACCTCGGCAGCCGAGGTATCGGTCGTCGTCTCGGTGACCTCATCGCCCGCGGTGGCGCACGCGGCAGCAAACACGACAGCGACAACAAGAGCGCGCATAGGGCGCATCTCCTATCACCGTCCTGCGCGACGCAGAAACCTTTCGCCGCTTGCTGCTACTGACGCGTGTAGCGTGCGTGAGCCCGCCAACGCGACGCTGATTCTGTGCGCACGACCGTTTGCGGTGACGTGCGTTCCAGCGAGCGTCGCGTCGCGATCAGGGCATCGCCTTGGCGGCGCTCGCCTTGCGTCCGGCCTTCGACTTCGCCGTCTTCGCGCGGATCTTCGCCTTCGCCTTGGCGACGTTCGCCCGGACTCTCGTGCCGAGCTTGCCCGCCTTCTCCTCGACGCTACCCTGTGCCTGGCGGACCTTGTCGCCGGTCACGCGGCCTTCGGTCTTCTTCAGCTTGCCCTTGATCGTGCGAGTGATGCTGCCCATGCCGGCGCACGATTGCACGCGACATGCCGGCGACAGCGCGCCCCGAGGACCCAATCCGTGTCGTCCTCGCGCTCAGTCGTGCGCATACGCGCGAGCGATCTGGCCTCGGTCGTCGTGCTACGACGTCGGGCGATGTCGAACCTCGTGCGCGCGGAGCCATCCGTCGAGGCCTGGGCGTTCGACCGCGCGACGCTCGTCGAGGTCGGCCGGATGCGCGCGGCGGAGTACGCGCACGCGGAGCCGTTCCCGTACGTCGTTGTCGACAACCTGCTCGGCGACGCGCGAGCGGCCGCGATCGCACGAGCGGTCCCCGACCCCGCGCACCCCGGCTGGAAGCGCCGCGACTACGCCGAGCAAGCCGGCCGCCTGTCCCAGCTCCAGCGCACCGGCTTTGCCGACGTCGGCCCCGCGCTGCGCTGGCTACTCGCCGAGCTGAGCGGGATGGCGTTCCTCGACTTCCTCGCCGCGCTGACCGGCCGGCGCGACCTCATCGGCGATCCGCACTTCACGGGAGCCGGCCCGATCCTGACGCTGCCCGGCGGGCATCTCGCCGTGCACGCCGACTTCAATCGCGACAGCGCCCGCCACCTCGACCGCGCGGTCAGCATCCTGTACTACGCGCCGCGCGCGTGGGACGAGCGCTGGGGCGGCGAGCTCGAGCTGTGGGACCGGCAGCGCCGTGCGTGCGTGACGCGCATCGCGCCGGTTCGCGATCGGCTCGTCGTGATCGGCTACGGCGAGGACCACTGGCACGGTCATCCCGAGCCACTCGGCTGCCCCGACGGCGAGGCGCGCGTCGCGATCGCCGCGCACTACTACGTGGCGCGCGCGCAGCC
>JAEWJO010000385.1 GCA_023386455.1 Pseudomonadota bacterium
GGCCGCACTCGTCGCCGAGTTCCTCGGCGCTCCGGTCGTGCGGATCGCCGACGTCGGCGTCGCCGGCCTGCCTCGACTGCTCGCGCGGATTGCAGATATCCAGAAGACCGAGGTCGTCGTCGCGGTCGCCGGGATGGAGGCCGCGCTGCCGTCGGTGCTCGGCGGCCTCGTCGACCGGCCGATGATCGCGGTGCCGACGAGCGTCGGCTACGGTGTGTCGATCGACGGCCTCGTCGCGCTCGGTGCACTGCTGTCGGCGTGCGCGCCCGGTATCACCGTCACGAACATCGACAACGGCGTCGGCGCGGCGGTCGCCGCCGTCAAGATCGCGCGGCTTGCGGTGCGGTCATGACCAGGGAGCTGCGCGGCCTGCACCTGCACTTCGACTGCGCGAGCGGCGCGGCGGGCGACATGTTCCTCGGCGCGCTGCTCGATCTCGGCGTGCCCGTCGAGGTGATCGGCGACGCGCTCGACGCGATCGGTGCCGGGCGGCATCGGCTGAAGCTCGCGCGCGTGATGAAGCGCGGGATCGCGGCGGTCGACGTCAAGGTCGACACGGCCGGCCACGTGCTCGACGAGCACAGGCACGAGCACGGCCGCGCTCCGCACGCGCACGCCGGTCACGCGGCGATCGGCCACGGTCATGGCCCGCAGCCCGCGTCGCCGCTCAAGGCGCGGCGGGCGTCGACCCAGAGCGGTCACTCGGGCAGCTTCGTCGCGATCAAGTTCCGCGAGGAGAGCCACGAGCGGCACGTCCACGTCGACGAGCTCGGCGGCAAGGTCGAGGAGGTGCTCGACCACGTCGCACCTCCCGCGCACGGCAACGGTCACGGCCACGCGCACTATCACTACGGCGCGATCCGCGACCGGATCGTGAAGGCGCCGCTCGGCGAGGGCGCCAAGACGCGCGCGCTCGACATCTTCGATCGGCTCGCCCGGGCCGAGGCCAAGCTGCACGGCACGACCGTCGATCAGGTGACGTTCCACGAGGTCGGCGCGATCGACTCGATCGTCGACGTCGTCGGCACCGCCGCCGCGATCGACTGGCTGTGGCCGGAGTCGGTCACCTGCGCGAGCGTCGCGATGGGACACGGCACGCTGACGTGCGCGCACGGCGTGCTGCCGGTGCCGGCACCCGCCGCGCTCGAGGTCCTGCGCGAGGCCGGGGGCATCACCGCCGACGGTGGGGTCGCGACCGAGCTGTGCACGCCGACCGGCGCGGCGATCCTCGCGTCGATCGTCACGAGCTGGAGCGCCGCACCGACCGGCCGTCCGGTCGCGGTCGGCTGGGGCGCGGGCGACACCGAGCTCGCCGACCGCGCGAACGTGCTTCGCGCCATCGCGATGGAGCCGGTCGCGCTGTCGTCGGACAAGATCTGGCAGATCGACGCCAACATCGACGACATGAGCCCCGAGCTCGCAGGGGCCGCCAGCGAGGCGCTGTTCGCCGCGGGCGCGCTCGACGTGTGGTGGACGCCGATCACGATGAAGAAGGGGAGGCCGGCGGTGACGCTGTCGGTGCTCGCCGAGGCGACGACGCGCGACGCGGTCATCGCCGCGATGCTGCGCGAGACGACGACGATCGGGGTCCGCTATGCCGAGCTGTCGCGCACGGTGCTGACGCGCAGCCTCGTCGAGGTCGAGACGCGTTACGGCCGGATCCCGGTCAAGATCGCGAGCGACGGCCAGGACGTTCGAAACGTCGCGCCCGAGTACGAGGCGTGCGCCGCGGCGGCGAAGGCCCACGGCGTCCCCGTGAAGCTCGTGCTGGCCGCCGCGCTCGCCGCCTACGACTCTCGCCGGTAGGACCGTCGCTCGCGGACGCGTGGTAGCCTGGGCGCCAGTGGAGAACGCACTGATCGTGGTGCTCGGAGGAAGCGACGATGACCGCGCGGCGGTCGTCGGCCAGCTGTCCTCGAGCGGCCTGACGGCGCAGAGCGTTCCGCGGATGACCGCCGCCGATGGTCTGCCCGCGCTGATCGTGATCACCGGCGATGCCGCCGTCGAACTCGTCACCGAGGCGCGCGATGTTCCGGCGCTCGCCGAGACGCCGATTCTCGCGATCGTGCCACCGATCCCGACGACGACGCTCGCCGAGGCGCTCGCCGCCGGCGCGACCGACGTCATCCGCTCGCCCGCGCCGAACGTCCTGCTCGTCGCGCGCTGCCGCAACCTCATGAAGCTGTCGCGCCGCGATGCCGCCGGCGCGCAGGCGCTGACGCGGATCAACGAGGTCCTGACCGCCGACGGCGACGACGCCGAGGCGCTCGTCCAGGTCCTCCAGATCACCGCGGTGGTCCTCGGCTTCGATCGCGCGTCGCTGATCGCGCACATCGATGGCTCCGACCACGCGTTCGTGATCGCGGCGAGCGACGCCGAGCCGATGTCGCGATTCACGCTCAACATCAGCGAGTACCCCGAGGTCCTCGAGGCGATGCGCGGCGGTCAGCCGGTGCTGATCGACGACGTCCTCACGCACCCGCTGACCGCGAACATCTCCGACATGCTCACGTCGCGGCGCGTCCGCGGCATCGCGGTGTTTCCCGTGCAGTGGCGCGGCCGCTCGCTCGGGGCGATCCTGTTGCGCAAGCGCATGCCCGGCGTCAACCACGTCGGGCCTCGCGGCGTCGACGTCGGCAAGCTGATCGCGAGCATCACCGCGGCCCACCTCCGCCATGGCGCGGTGCTCGAGAGCCTGCGCGACCAGACGCACCGGATCTCGCGCGCTCGCTACGAGGCCGAGCGCCGCCTGCGCGGCATCGACTCGCTGAAGGAGCACTTCGAGGCCGGCGCCGACGGTGTCGTCGTGCTCGACGACGCCGGCCGGATCCTGTTCGTCAATCGCGCGGCCGAGCGCATCACCGGCTTCGCGCGCGACGGCCTGCTCGGCAGCGAGCTCGTCGATCTCGTGCCCGGCGATCAGCGCGCCCAGATCGGCGACGCGATCTCGCGCGTCCTCGCCGGCGTCAACGTCGACGCGTTCGACCTCGAGCTGTCGACGACGTCGGGCTCACCCGTCTGGGTGTCGGCCTCGACCTCGACCGTGCTCGCCGGCACCGGTGCGGTCATCCTCGCGTTCCGCGACGTCACCGCCGAGCGCGCGCTCGAGCACGAGCTGCGATCGACCAAGGAGTTCCTCGAGCGCCTGATCGACTCGACCGTCGACGCGATCATCGCCGCCGACTTCAAGGGCCAGATCATCCTGTTCAACCAGGGTGCCGAGCGCCTGTTCGGCTACCCGGCGCGCGACGTCATCGGCAAGAAGCCGGTCTGGGACCTCTACGACACCGACGGCGCGCGCCACATCATGCGGATGCTGCGCTCGACGTCGTACGGCGGCGTCGGTCGGCTCGAGCAGACCCGGCGCGAGGTCCGCATCGCCTCGGGGGAGACCGTGCCGGTCAGCATGACCGCCTCGATCGTCTACGAGCGCGAGCGCGAGGTCGCGACCGTCGGCATCCTCACCGACCTTCGCGAGCGCATCCGCATCGAGCAGCGCCTCCTCGACGCGCAGCAGAAGCTGCAGCTGTCCGAGAAGCAGGCGCTCGTCGCCGAGCTGGCGGGCGCGGCCGCGCACGAGCTCAACCAGCCGCTGACGTCGATCATGGGCTACACGCAGCTGATCCAGCGCCAGAGCGCGAAGGACGCCGCGCACCTGCGCGCCGTCGGCGTGATCATGTCCGAGGCCGAGCGCATGGCCGGCATCGTCAAGAAGATCGGCCGGATCACGAAGTACGAGACCACCGACTACGTCGGCTCGGCGAAGATGCTCGACCTCGATCGCGCGGCCGCCGAGAGCGACCCGGCGATGCCGGTCATCCGCGAGGATACGGTACCGACGGTGATGCCCGAGACGATGGCCGTGCCGGACGAGATCGAGCAAGGCGAGGAGAGCAAGACCGGTGAGTTCGCGGCCGTCGCGCCGGGAGCCACCGTCGTCGCGAACACGCCGGCGCTCGATGACCTGATCGATCTCGCGGACCGACAAGGAGTGAAGCGGTGAGTTTGACCCCGCCGACCGAGGCCGCGCAGCTGGACGCGCTTCGCCAGCTCGCATCCGAGCTGCCGCTCGCCGCCAGCGAGGCGATCGTCGTCGAGCGCGTGCTCGGCGTCCTCTCGAACCTGTTCCCGGGCCGCGCACTCGCGATCCGCGTCCTCGACGTGCGCAACCGCGAGCCCGCGCGCGCGTACGTCCGTCACGGCGCGCTGCGCGAGTCGGTCACCGGTGAAGGCGTGACGATCACGCAGGCCGCGCTCGACCGTGCGCGGCTCAAGAGTGCGGTCGCCGCGAGCGCGCGCGTCATGGTGCGCGAGCGCTGGGACTCGCCTTTCACCGGCATGGCGACCGGCTTCTCGGTCCCGCTCGCGGCCGGTGGCGAGCTGTACGGCGTGCTCGACGTCGGCTACCCGCCGGGCTCCGACGGCCGCGACCACGACGAGCCGCCGGTGATCGCGGTCGCCGCCGGGCTCGCGTTCGCGCTGCGCACGATGCGTCTGCAGGAGGACGCGATCGGCCTGCGCGACTACCAGGCGCGCCTGCTCGACAGCGCGAACGCGCTGATCCTCGGCATCGATCGCACGTGGCGCATCACCGCGTGCAACCGCGCGCTGCTCGATCTCACCGGCAGCGCGCGCGACGAGGTGCTCGGCCGCGACGTGCGCGACTTCATCTCCGGCGATCAGCGCTCGCAGCTGACGACCGCGTTCTCGGCCGCGCTCGCCGGCCAGCACCACGCGGCCGTCACGGTCATGCTGCCGACCCGGAAGGGTCACGACGTGAGGAGCGTGTGGTCGATCGCGCCGGTCGGCCGGGCGGGCCAGCCGGGCGGACCGATCGACGCCGTCGTCGCGATCGGCCAGGACCAGTCGAAGATCGACGCGCTCCAGCAGCAGATCGTCCGCGCCGAGCGGCTCGCCACGCTCGGCGAGCTCGCCGCGGGCGTCGTCCACGAGCTCAACAACCCGCTGACGTCGATCACCGTCTACGCCGAGTACCTCGTGCGCAAGCTCGAGTCGCAGGGCACCGACAGCGCCGACATCGAGAAGCTACGCCGTATCGGCGCGAGCGCTCAGCGAATCCTTCGGTTCTCGCGCGACCTCGTGCAGTACGCGCGGCCGAGCGGCAAGCAGACCGAGTCGGTCGATCTCGCAGGCGTCGTTCGCCAGTCGGTCTCGATCTGCGAGCACCTGGTAGAGCGCGGCGGCGTCAGCCTCGGCGTCGAGGTCGATCCCGAGCTGCCGGTCGTCCAGGCGGTGGGCGGCCAGCTCGAGCAGGTGCTCATCAACCTGATCACGAACGCGGTGCACGCGGTCGAGAACGGCGGCAAGGTCGTCGTACGTGCAACCACGGATGGTCCGGGATCCGTACTGATCGAGGTTTCGGACTCCGGGCCGGGTGTTCCCGAGGCCGACCGGGATCGGATCTTCGAGCCGTTCTTCACGACGAAGCCCGACGGAAAAGGCACCGGCCTCGGACTTCCGATCGTTCGCAACATCGTCGACCAGCATCGCGGGCAGATCTCCGTGACTCGCTCAGATCTCGGCGGCGCAGCATTTCGCGTAGTGATCCCGATCGCTTGAGCAGAGCGCGGGAGAAAGGTTGCGCTGCCGATCCAATCGCGTAGTGTGACTAGCGGAATGAAGCCAGAAGTCATGGTCGAGCTGCTGGAGAACGCAGCCGAGCAGCTGGGGATCAAGGTGAGCTACGAGCCCTTGCAGACGAACGGGATCCAGACCGGTCTGCGCGGTGGGCTCTGCCGGGTGAAGGGCGCGTACCGGATCATCATCGACAAGCGCGCCACGTCCGAGGAGCGCGTGACGACGCTCGCGACGGCGGTCGCGGGCTTCGACACGACCGAGCTCGAGCTCTCGCAGAAGGTTCGCGACCTGCTCCGCACGCACGAGGGCTCCGGTCCGCGCCGCGTCGCTCGCCCGGCCGCTTGAGCTGCTAAGCTCCAGCCGTGCGCAGGCTGGTTCTCACGTTCGCGCTCGCGCTCGTCGCGAGCTGCTCGAGCAAGAAGCCGCGCGATCTCGATCATTCACTGATCCACGTCACCGGCGACGCGCGCCTCCGCACCGACACGGTCGGCGACGGCAAGTTCGCCGAGCTCTCGACGTTCGTCCTCGTCGAGGCCGAGAACACCGCGACGGAGGGCGCCTACGTGACGCTCGGTGGCGAGCTCGCCGACGAGGCCGATCACACGGTCGCGATCCTGCGCGCGCAGTCGATCTACGTGCCCGCCGGCGCGACGCGGACGTTCGCGCTCGTCGACAAGGAGCGCAAGCCGCGGCCGACCGCGAAGGCCGCGCGGATCCGCGTGCGTGGCGCGCGGTTGGCGGCGATGCCGCCGCCGGCGCACGTCGAGGGACTGCGCGAGGTGCCCGATGGCGACAAGACGGTCGTCCAGGGCGTCGTCAAGAACGATGCCGCGCGCGGCGGCAACATCATGGTGATCGCGACGTTCTACGATCGCGAGAACAAGCCGATGACGCGGCCGTTCTCGCTCGTGTGGGTCGAGCCGAACGCGACGCAGGCGATGCAGTTCGTCGGCCCGCCGGGCAGCACGCGCGCGACGATGTTCGTCGGCGACGTCGTCTACTGACTCGATCAGATCCGGCCGACGATCGACTGGAGGTACGGATCGTTCGCGACGAGGTCCGCGAGAAGCTCGCGGAGCTCGGCACGCTCGCTCGCACCGAGCTGATCGCTGCCGGCGATCTCGTCGACCAGCTTGTCGACGGCCTCGTGCGCGGTCATCCGGCCCGCCGCGATCTCGGCGGCCATCGCCTCGAGCCCGCCGGCGGCCTTCGCGGCGGTTGCGGCCTCGAGACCGTCGGTGCCGACGTCACCTACATCGTCGACCTCGCCAGGACCCTCGGGCCCGGAAGGACCGCCGGGTCCCTTCGGGCCGCCGATGCCGCCGGGGCCGCCGATGCCACTCATGTGCTTCTCGCAGGATACATGGTTTGGGGCGGGTATCGGCCGGCGCCCTCCGGGGTTGCGTGCAAATATCTCCCGCCGATGCGCGCCCTCGTTCTGTCCCTCGTCACCCTCGCAGCCGCGTGCGGGCCGGCCAAAGGCACCGCGGGAGCTCCGGCCGCGGCCGAGGCATTCCCGGCGGCGCGGTGGGTCCCTGCGGATCCGACCTACGTGATCGCCGCGCACTCGTTTCGCGACGCGCAGTCGGCGTTCCACGACGCGATCGACATCCTCGGCATGGTCGCGGGTGTCGAGGTCGGCGAGGTGAGCCGCGGGCTCCAGCAGATCCTCGCGGTCGATCCGATGAGCGCCGACGCGGTCGCGGCGATCGGCATCGATCTCGAGGGCAGCATGGTGCTGTTCTCGGAGGACGTCGATCCGACGTTCGTGCTGCATCTGACGTCGGCCGAGGCGATGAGCGCGTTCCTCGACAAGGAGCGCGAGCGAGGGCTGCGCACGCAGTCGATGGTGATCGACGGCGTCGAGCTGTTCACGGCGCAGATCGAGAGCGACCTGTTCCTCAGCTGGGCCGTCGACAAGGAGTGGCTGTGGGTCCACTTCGGAGCGAAGGCCGACAGCCGCGACTGGTTCGAGCACAGCCGCAAGCCGGCGGGACCCACGTGGAACGCGAGCTGGGCGTGGGCGGAGAGCGCGGCACGCGCGGCCGCGAAGGCCCCGGGCCTCGTCGGCTTCGTCGACCTGCGCGACGTGGCAAAGGTCGTGAGCTCGCGCGTGCCCGAGGCGCAGGCGTGTGCGCGGCAGCTCGAGAGCGCCCTGCGGGTCGGCGTCGGGATCGCGACCGACGGCGCGCATGTCTCGATGCGGCTCACCGTCGACGCCGGCGCGGCCGGGCAGGGCATCGCGGGCCAGCTGCTGCAGCCACCGCCGGGCTGGGCGGCGGCCGCCGACAAGGCGCCGATCGCCGCGCAGTGGAACCTCGATCTGAGGAGCGCTGCGGGATGGCTGAACCCGTGCTTCGCGGGCACAGACGATCGCGGTCCGGATCTCGTGTCGACCGTCGATCAGTACGGGTTCCGGACGGTGCGCGCGATCGTTCACTCGCTGAATCCCGACGACCGCAACGGCCGCGGCGTCGTCGCGCTCGACCTGTCGCACAAGCGCTTCCTCGCGGGGATGCTCGACGAGGTCCCGATGCGGTCGAAGTTCGAGAAGAACCAGACCTACGGCGTCTACCAGGGCAAGCACCTGTCGGTGCCGTTTGTTGCCACCGCCGACTACGTGCTCGACGACCGCGTGTTTCTCGCGGCGATGGGCGACGGCATGCTCCGGCAAGCGGGGACCGGCGCGCCGCCGGCCGGGGTGCCCGCGGTGCTGGCGATCGATCTGATTCCGGCGGGGCTTCCCGTCGACATCTGGCAGTGGCTGTTCGAGCAGATCGACCTTCCCGCTCCGAAACGTCTCGCGCAGCGGCTGCAGAGCTGGAGTGATCTGCACCTCGGCGCGCGCATCGACGGGAGCATGCTGGTGGTCGATGCGGTGGGTACGCGGCGATGATGTGGTAGGGTCCGCGCGATGGGCGAGACTCCCGTCGTCAGGTTACGCGACGTCACCAAGAGCTACGGCGAGGGTGCGGCCAAGACGCAGGTCCTGCGCGGCGTCAGCTTCGATATCGAGAAGGGCGAGCTGATCGCCCTCGTCGGTCAGTCGGGCTCCGGCAAGTCGACGCTGCTCAACATGATCGGCGGCCTCGATCGGCCCGATGCGGGCGAGGTCGAGGTGCTCGGCGTCGACACGCTGAAGGCCAGCGACGCCAAGCTCGCCAGCATGCGCAACGAGAACATCGGCTTCGTGTTCCAGGGGTTCAATCTCCTCGATCACATGAGCGTGCTCGAGAACGTGACGCTCCCGTCGGCGTTCTCGCGCAACAGCAAGGACATCACCGGCCGCGGCCGCGAGGCCCTGCGCCGCGTCGGCCTCTCGGACTTCGCGCACCGCCGCCCCGGCGAGCTGTCGGGCGGTCAGAAGCAGCGCGTCGCGATCGCGCGTGCGCTGTTCGGCGCGCCGAGCCTGCTGCTGTGCGACGAGCCGACCGGCAACCTCGACTCCGAGACCGGCAAGGAAGTGATCGATTTCTTCCGCGAGCTGAACGCCAAGGACGGTGTCACGCTCCTCATCGTGACCCACGAACGGCGAATCTCGAGCGTCGCCAAGCGCGTCATCGCGATGCGCGACGGCATGCTCGTCGAGACCACCGATGAAGCGCTCGCCGCGCACGCAGGACCGGCCTGACCCATGATGCCCATCGGCAACCTCTCGAAGATGGTGCTCGCGAACACGCTGCGCAGCCCGCGGCACTTCGTGCTGTCGGCGTTCGGCATCGTCATCGGCATCGCGACGTTCGTCGTGTTCCTCGCGTCGACCGAGCAGGTCTCGGCCGTGCTCGAGAAGATCTTTCCCCTCGAGCAGGTCCAGGTCGTCGCGCCGCGCGCGGTGCTCGGCACGCTCGACGTGTCGAAGAAGCTCGACAACAACATCGTCCAGACGATCCTCCAGCGGCCCGAGGTGAAGCAGGCGGTCCCGCGCATGAACCTCGTGTTCCCGGCGTTCGGCCGCGGCAGCTTCGAGGGCAATGATCTGAAGTTCGAGGTCGGCGGCTTTGCCGACGGCGTCGATCCGTCGTTCGTCCGCGACGACGAGCGGATCACCGAGCTGTTCAAGGACTGGCTGTCGGACGAGA
>JAEWJO010000478.1 GCA_023386455.1 Pseudomonadota bacterium
GGACAAGCGAGGTCAACGGATCGACGCGCGGTCCGAACGGAGTGAGGATCGCGCGCACCTTGGACCGAGCGGGTCCCTCGCGGACAAGCGAGGTCAACGGATCGACGCGCGGTCCGAACGGAGTGAGGATCGCGCGCACCTTGGACCGAGCGGGTACAAGCGATCGCGGCCGGCCGACGATCGTGCTGCTCCATGGCTGGGGCGGCGGCAATCACTGGATCACCTCGCGCGCGTTCGTCGTGCCGTACTGGCTGAAGCACGGCTACGACGTCGTCGCGTTCCAGCTGCCGTTCCACGGCGCGCGCGCCCCGGCGAGCGGCGGCGTCGTGAAGTCCGGCGCGCTGTTTCCATCGGCGAACCCGCTCCGCACGAACGAGGGTTTCGGCCACGCGATCTACGACCTCCGCGCGCTGTCGAAGTTCTTGCGCTCGCGCGGCAGCTCGACCGTCGGCGTGATGGGGATGAGCCTCGGCGGCTACACGACGTCGCTGTGGGCGAGCATCGCCGGCCCGACCGATCCCGGCGGAGTCGACTTCGCCGTCGCGATGATCCCCGCGGTGTCGATGTCGAAGCTGTTCTGGCAGCACGGCGAGACCTCGCCGGTGCGCCGCCGCGCCGCGAAGGCAGGCATCACCGAGGATCTGCTCGCCGACGCGTTCGCGGTGCACGCCCCGACGACGCGACCCGCGCGCGTCCCCGCGGATCGCCTGTACGTGATCGCCGGCCGCGGCGATCGGATCACGCCGCCGGATCAGGCCGAGGCGCTCGCCGCGCACTGGGGTCGCGAGATCCTGTGGTTCGACGGCGGCCACCTCGCACAGCTCGGCCGCGGCGAGGCACTACGCACGGTGCGCCGCTCGCTCGGCACACACGGGTTCGAAGGACGCGCGTTCCGTGGCTGATACATCGAGACCTCTTGCAGAAGCGATCGCCAGCGGCCCCCTGCTCCTCGACGGCGCGATGGGCTCGCTCCTCTACGAACGCGGCGTGCTGCACACGCGCAGCTACGACGAGCTCAACCTGGCCAATCCCGACCTCGTCCGGACGATCCACGCCGACTACGTCGCCGCGGGCGCGGAGCTGATCGAGACGAACACGTTCGGCGCGAACCGCATCGCGCTCGCCCGGCACGGCCTCGTCGACCAGGGCACGGCGATCAATCGCGCCGCCGTCGAGCTCGCGCGGACCGCGGCGCGCGACAAGGCGTACGTCGCCGGCGCGGTCGGCCCGACCGGCGTGAAGTTCCACATCGCGACGCTCGCCGAGCGCAGGCTCGCGAGGTTCGCGCTCGCCGAGCAGATCGATACGCTGGTGCTCGCCGGCGTCGACGCGATCATGCTCGAGACGTTCACGTCGATCCTCGAGATGGAGGAGGCGATCCGCGTCGCGAAGGAGCGTGGGCCCAAGGTTCCCGTGGTCGCGATGATGGTGTTCGATGCCGCGTGCCGCAGCGACGGCGGGCTCGGCCCGGCCGAGATCGCGGACCGCCTGATCGCCGCGGGCGCCGACGTCGTCGGTGGCAACTGCGGCATCGGTCCCGCCGAGCTCTACCAGGTCGTCACGAACATGGTCGGCCGCGGCAAGCCGGTCATCGCGCAGCCGAACGCCGGTCTGCCGGCGTCGGTCGAGGGCCGCACGCTGTACGTCGCGAACCCGGAGCACTTCGGCGTGTTCGCGCGGCGCATGCTGAAGAGCGGCGTGCGCCTCGTCGGTGGCTGCTGCGGCACGACGCCCGAGCACACGAGCGCGATGCTCGGCGCGGTGCGCATGCTGCGCGGCGAGAAGATCGACGAGCGCGTCGCGGGGACGAAGTCATCGCCGACGCTCCAGATCATCTCGGGTCCCTCGCCCGCCGCGAAGGCGCCGCTCGCGGATCGCAGCCGGCTCGGCGGCCGCATCGCGCGCGGCGAGTTCGTCGTGTCCGTCGAGCTGACGGCGCCCGCCGGGCTCGATATGACGAAGACGAAGCAGCAGGTCGCCACGCTGCTCGAGGGCGGCGTCGATGTCGTCAACATCGCCGACGGCCCGCGCGCGTCCGCCCGCATGGCGAACATCGCGGTCTGCGCGAAGCTCGCATCCGAGACCAGCGTCGAGCCGATCCTGCACGTCTGCGCGCGCGATCGCAGCTTCCTCGGCCTCGTCGCCCACCTGCTCGGTGCCGGCGGGTTCGGCCTGAAGAACCTCGTCATCATCACCGGCGATCCGCCGAAGATGGGCGACTACCCGTTCTCGACGCCGGTCTATGACGTCGACTCGGTTGGCCTGCTACGCATCGCCGCCGGCCTCAACGCGGGCGTCGACCCGGCCGGCAAGGAGTGCGAGCCGACGAGCTTCGTGCTCGCGACCGGCGCCGAGCCCGCCGCGCACGACCGCGAGCGCGAGCTGCGCCGCCTCGAGGACAAGAAGCTTGCCGGCGCCGAGCTCGTGATGACCCAGCCGGTCTATGACCCGCGCACGCTCGAGCGCTTCCTCGACGACGCCGAGCCGCTCGGCCTGCCCGTGATGGTCGGCATCCTCCCGCTCGCGTCGCATCGCAACGCCGAGTTCCTCCACAACGAGGTCCCCGGCATGAGCATCCCGGCGGAGTACCGCGAGCGGATGGCGAAGGTCGGCGGCGGTCCGGCCGCGCGCGCCGAGGGCATTCGCATCGCGCAGGAGGCGCTCGCCGCCGTGAAGCATCGCGTCGCCGGTGCGTACGTGATGCCGCCGTTCAATCGTGTCGACTCGGCGCTGACCGTGCTCGAGGTCGCGCGCGATCGCTGGAAGCCGACGAAGGCCTAAGGCCACTTCCACTCGGGCTTGTACGACGCCCGGAGCAGGTACGACGACGGGAACATCTCGTTCGACGCGAACGCGCCATCGCGCTCGGTCTTCTTCGGCGGCGTCAGCACGAGGTTCCACTCCTGGATCCCCGTGAAGTAGTGCTTCGTGAACTTGTACGTCACCTTCTCGAGCGGCTGCTTCTTCGTGCCCTTCACCTTGTTCCAGTCACGAGAGCTGATCGTCGACGCCTTGGGCGTGATCGTCAGCTGGTCGCCGCTGATCGAGTACGTGCCGGACTCGCGGACGTGGATCCATTCGTTGATGCCGTTGTAGAGCTCGCTGAAGTACGTGTACGTGCCGTCGGCCGCGAACGTGTACTGGCGCCGCATCGTCGAGTTCGCACCGACCTGGTTGGCCGGGTTGCCCGAGCCGGTGGCCCAGGCACCGACGATCGAGTCGCCGGCGCCCGGCTCGGCCGGTGCCGCGGCGGGTGCCGGTGCGGTCGACGCCGCGGGCGGGGATACGAGCTGGATCGAATCGACAAATGCCTTCGCCGGGCACTTCGCGAGCGTGCCAGCATTGGTCGAGCTCACGAGCACGCTGCCGGCCGCCTTGTCGGTGAGGAGCACGTAGAGCGTCGTCGCGAAGGCATTGCCGCCGGCATCCTTCACGTCGGCGCTCCTCGCGACGTACGACAGCGACTTCGTCTTGGCCGTCACCGGCTTCTTGGCATTGACGGTCGGGAAGGCCTTCTCGACGACATACTGCCACTCGAACGCGGCATCGTCGGCCCCGCGCGCGTGCGACGAGAACACCGCGAGCTGACAGAACGTCTGGCCGGTGATCTTCAAGTACACGACGTGATCGCCGGACTCGCTCCGCGTGTAGCCCGCCGGGGGCTTGAACGTCCAGCCGCCGAACTCCTCCGCGGACGCGATCGAGCCGAGAAGAATCGTCATCAACACGACCACCATCATCCGCATGCGCACCAACTTGCCGCGGATCGCGCGCCTCGTTCAAGCAGTTTCGGCGCTAGGCTGCGTCATGGCCCTGACGCTCGACGAGGCACGCGCCCTCCACGCCGAGGTGCACGTGATGGATCTCCACGCGGACACCGCGAAGCTCATGGACAAGCTCGGCTACGACCTCGCTGCACGTCACGAGCGACCGATGCCGAAGGCGGTGAACTACATCGGTCACGTCGATCTCCCGCGCATGCGCGAGGGCGGGATGGCCGGGCAGTTCTTCAGCTTCTGGACGACGCCGTATCCCGAGCGGGGGTGTGCGCGCGCGGTCGAGACGCAGCTCGACGCGCTCGACGTCGCGATGGAGAAGCATCCCGGCGAGCTTCAGTGGACCCGTACCGGACAGGACGTGAGGGCCGCAAAAGCCGCCGGCAGGCTCGCGGCGCTCGGCGGGATCGAAGGTGGCCAGGCGCTCGAGGGACGGCTCGACACGATCGAGCCGTTCTCGCGGCGCGGCGTGCGCTACCTCGGCCTGCTCCACTTCAGCGCGAACGCGATCGGCAAGCCAGCGAAGGGCCGCGGCTCGGATCCGCACGAAGGTCTCACCGCGTTCGGCCGCGATGTCGTGCGCGAGTGCGAGCGCTGCGGCGTGATCGTCGACCTCGCGCACATCAACCGGCGCGGGTTCATGGAGGCGCTCGAGCTGTCGACGGTGCCGTCGATGGTCTCGCATACCGGCGTGCTCGGCGTGCACGAGCACTGGCGCAACATCGACGACGAGCAGATCAAGGCGGTCGCCGATCGCGGCGGCTGCGTCGGCATCATCTTCGCGCGCAAGTACCTCGGCTCGGCGTCGATCGATGCGGTCGTCGACCACATCCTCCACGTCATCGACGTTGCGGGCGACGACGTGCCCGCGCTCGGCAGCGACTTCGATGGCTTCGTCGTGCCTCCCGAGGGCCTCGAGGACATCGCGGCGATGCCGAACCTGACGGTCGCGCTGTCGAGGCGCGGCGTCTCGACGCGCACGCTCGAGAAGATCCTCGGCGGCAATGTCCTGCGCGTGCTGGATGCGGTACCCGCGTGGGGCCGCTTGCAGGCGTGAGCGCGCCCCCGCGGGTCGTGTTTCCGAGCGCGCGATGAGCTAGAGTTCGCGCGCATGTGGTGGCGCCGAATCCGCTGGCTCCTGACGCTCGCCGCGCTGTGCGCGATCGCGACGTGTCCGGCGGCGAAGCGGTCATGCACCGCGAAGAACCGCTCGCAGGAGGCCGAGGACATCCTCGGCGCGCTCGCCGATCGCGTCGCGCACACGGTCGCCGTCACCGGCAAGGTCCCGGCCGTCGCCGCGGGCCCGTCGCCGGTCCCGTCGTGCTGCGAGCAAGGTGGCAAGTGCAAGGCCGACGCGGCCGTGTGGGCCGCGCAGGGCTGGCAGGATCTGCAGTTCACGATCGACGGGACCTACCGCTACACGTACCAGTACATTCCCGATCCGACCGGGACGAGTGCGCTCCTGCGCGCAGTCGGCGACCTCGACTGCGACGGCGTGACGTCGCTCTACGAGGTGCGACTGACTGTCGTAGGCACGTTGACCGGGCGCGCCTGGCGCCGCGTAAACCCGTACGAGTAAGATATCCGCATCATGCGGATGCTCTTCGCCCTCCTCCTCGTCGTCGCCGCGTGCGGCAAGAACACCGAGCCCCCGCCGCCCTCGAGCGGCGCTCCCAACGCCAAGACCGAGTCCGGTCCCAGCGCGACGAAGGTCGTATCGGCCGACGACCAGGCGCAGAAGATGTTCGCGACCGTGTGCGCGATGTGCCACGGCTCCGACGGCTCCGGCAACGGTCCGGCGGCCGAGAGCCTGAACCCCAAGCCGCGCAACTACACCGATGCGGCGTGGCAGGCGTCGGTCACCGACGACGAGATCAAGAAGACGATCCTCCTCGGCGGTCAAGGCGTCGGCAAGAGCGCGACGATGCCGGGCCAGCCGCAGCTGAAGGATCAGCCCGAGGTCCTCGACGGCCTCGTGAAGATCATCCGCGGCTTCGGCCAGAAATGACCCGCACACTCGCGACGAGTCCCGACGGTCAGTGGGCCGCGGCGCGCGACGGCCGGATGCTCTCGGTCTTTCTCGCTTCGGCCGGGCCCGGTGGCCCTCCCATCGGCACCGTCGAGCTCGACAGCGAGGACGTCGACGTCGCGCTGATCGGTCCACCGACGTCGCTCGTCGTCGTCGCGCGCACCGACGCCAGGGCGCAGGTCACGTTGTTCCAGCCGCCACAGCTCGAGCCCGCGGCGCGCCTCGAGCTCGAGACCGCCGCGAAGGTCGTCGCGGCGACCGGCGGTCGACTCGCGCTCGTGACGCCCGACTCGATGCACGTCGCGATCCTTCGCGCCGCCGGCCGTGGGCTCGCGCTGCAGAAGCTCGAGGTACCGGGTCCGATCGAGTTCGTCGTCGGTCTCGAGCGCAATCAGGTGCTGCTCGGGCTCGCGAAGAAGCTCGAGGTCTGGGACGCCGTCTCCGGCCGTCCCCTGCTCCGCCCGCAGTTCCAGCTGCCGCCGGCGCCGCGCGTGCTCGGCACCGCGTCCGGTCACATGTGGGCGATGCGGAAGAGCAGCGACGAGATCTTCGTCTATCGCCTCTCGGACGGCCGGCCGTTCAGACACCAGGCGGGCTCGACCATCATCGACGTGATCTGTCATCCAGCGTCGCCGGTGATGGTGCTCGTCACCGAGCGCGGCCTCGTGCGGCTGCACTGCTTCGCGCACAACCTGTCGCCGATCGACGGCGTCCCCGAGCCGCGCGGCGCGCTCGCGCTCGTCGCCAGCGGCGAGGATGCCCAGCGCGTCGGCTACGTCGGCGACGGACAGACCTGGCGCCTCTCGATCAACGGCACGCCACCGGCGCCGTCGACCGGCAGCGACGCGCCGGTGCTCGCACCCGCGCAGACGGCCGCGCAGGTGCGGCC
>JAEWJO010000525.1 GCA_023386455.1 Pseudomonadota bacterium
CGGGGGGGGGCCGCGGGGCGCCCGCGACCGGAAGGCCAGGCACGGGCGCTGACGCGCGCGGAGGACTGGCAGCCGGGCGACGAGACGCGGACGAAGACGATCCCGATCGAACTCGACGACGTCGCGTCGGATCGCGACCTCGCGGCGGTGTCGGGCGAGATCGGCGGCACCGGCGAGCATGCCGTCGCGCAGCACGATGACGACGACGAGGACGACGACGCGAGCGCGGACGACCGTGACGACGAGGACGAAGACGAAGACGAAGACGACGAGGACGACGACGCGGTCGCCTGGTCGCACGGCCTGCCGCCCCAGGCCGGCAAGCCGGCGTTTCCGGTCGATGGCTATCCCGCGATCGTCGAGGAGCTCGACTGGGAGGATTTCGGCATCGCGTTCAAGCTCGCGGGCCCGGCGATCCCCGGCGAGAACACGGTGCTCCACGGGTTTCACACGCTGTGGCTCGCGCCGTACGGCGGCCGCCACCGCAATGCCGCCGTGACGTACGATCGCGTGCACCACGCGGCGCACCTGTGGGTCGATCGATTCGCCGCACCGTGCACGCCCGAGGAGCAGGTCCACCACCTCCTGTGGATCGTGACGAAGCTCGCCGAGGTGATTCCGATCGTCCACGCGCGGTTCGGCGGCGCGACGATGGCGCAGAAGTACGGAGGCATCATCGGCGACAGCAGCGAGCCGTTCGTGCTCGGCGGCAACCCGCTGCTCGCCGTCTACCAGACGACGGGCGATGCCGGTGTCGAGGCATGGATCGCGTCACAGACGCAGTGGTCGAACGAGGAGGTCTCGCAGATGCTCCGCGACCTGGCGATCGAGATCGTCACCGCGGACCGCGGCGCTCCGGTCGGTGGCGACGTCGTCGACGGTGCCTTCGACGACGAAGACAACAACCTCGTCGAGGACGACGAGGAGGACGGCGACGACGAGGACGACGACGAGGATGACGACGACGAGGACGACGACGAGGACGACGACGGCGACGAGTCGGATGCCGACGACGAGGATGCCGGCCGTCAGATCACGAGCTACGCCGGCGAGCTGTTGCGCGCACGGGCCGCGGCCGGCACGCTCGACCCTCGCGTCGCCGACACGCTGCTGCCGATCCTCGGTGTGGCCGAGCGCTACGAGCACCGCCGGCGTGCGGTCGCGTCGATCCTCGGTGCGGTTCGCCATCGCGCGGCCGTGCCGGCGCTGATCCAGATCCTCGAGCAGACGACGATCAAGTCGTCGTTGGACTCGATCGCGAAGGAGGACCTGATCGCGGCGGCGGCGGCAGCGCTCGGCGAGATCGGCGATCCTGCGGCGATCCCCGCACTCGAGAAGGTCGTCGCCGCGCCGGGGACGCACAACGACACGCCGCGCCCCGTCGCCGCCGAGGCGCTCGCGGCGTGCCTCGCGACGACGCCGGAGCCGCGCACGGTCGACGACGCGGTGCTCGCAGAGCTGCTGACGACGATCCGCGAGCGCAACGATGGCGAGCTCAACGCGGAGGTCCACTTCGCGTATGGCCGCCTCGTCCGGCAGTTACCGCCGGACCGCCGCGCCGAGGCACGCCGGCAGCTCGTGGAGGCCGACACCGCGCGCGACGACGCGATCGCGATGCTCGCGCGTCAGGCGGCACTCGTGCTCGCGAGCCCGACCTCGGAGATCGACGCCGTGCCGCGCGAGCTCGCACCGCTGCTCCACGATGCGCTGACCTCGCTCGATTACGATCACGACTACACCGTGCGGAACCTGCGCATCGCGTTGCGTGTCGCCCAGGCGGTCCCCGACGTCGTCGATGCCGCGGATCTGCGATGGCTGACGACGTTCGCCGAGACGGACATCCGCGAGGCCGCGCACGGGCTGCTCGCCGCGCTCGGCCTGCCGCTGCCGCCGGCGCCGGTGTTCGACCGCGACTCGGCGCGCACGGTCCGTGACGACGAGCTCGTGCGCCTGATCGGCGAGCCGCGCGTGGTCGGCCGCGCCGCCCTGATCGCGGAGGCCGGCCGCCGCGAGCTGCCGCTCGCCCGCGGTGCGATCGTCGAGGCGTGCCACGAGGTCATCTCGAGAGCGCGCGGCGGCGGCGAGAACCTGCTCGATCCGGACACGCGGACGCTCGAAGCGGCGGTCGCGGTGCTGCGCGCGGGCCCGCTCGATGACTCCGTCATCGCACTGTTCGACCGGATGCTGCGGCACTCGAACTACCACGTGAAGTGGGAGCTCCTGCAGCGGACACCGCGCGACGAGCGGCTGATCACGGGGATGTTCCACGTGCTGTCCGAGAAGTGGGGCTGGCAGGCGAAGACCGCGAAGAAGTGGCTCGCGCGCTACCGTGGCACGCCGGCGTACGAGGCCGGGCGCATGCGGACGCGCGGCGACGATGACCAGGACATGAACTAGCTCGTGCTGGAGTCCGACCGCGATTACATCGTCGAGCTCGACCTCGACGAGGCCGACGACCTCCAGGCGATCGGCAAGAAGCTCGCCGTGCAGGTCGGCATCTCGGCCGCGCAGCTGCCGGCACTCGAGCTTCGCAAGCGCTCGATCGACGCACGGCGCGGTCGCGTCCGGTTTCACTTCGTCGTCGGTGTCGCCGAACCGACCGCGACGCTCGGCGGTGCGCCGCTGCGCGAGACCTCCGGCGAGCCGGTGATCATCGTCGGTGCGGGACCGGCCGGCCTGTTCTGCGCGTACGAGCTCGCGCGCGCCGGCGTTCCGGCGGTGATCGTCGACCGCGGCAAGCCGGTGCAGGCGCGCCGCCGCGATCTCAAGGGGCTGACGCAGCACGGCCGCGTCGATACCGATTCGAACTACTGCTTCGGCGAGGGCGGCGCCGGTACGTATTCCGACGGCAAGCTCTACACGCGCGCGCACAAGCGCGGCGACATCCGCGACGTCATCGAGATCCTCGCGATCCACGGCGCGCCATCCGAGATCCTCGTCGACGCGCGCCCGCACATCGGCTCGAACAAGCTGCCGAAGGTGATCACCGCTCTTCGCGAGAAGCTCGCGTCGGTCGGCTCGACCGTCGAGTTCGGCGCGCGTGCGACCGAGCTGATCGTCCGCGACGGTGCGGCGATCGGCGTGCGCCTCGCCGACGGCCGCGAGCTGGTGGGGCGCGCCGTCGTGATGGCGACCGGTCACTCGGCGCGCGACGTCCACGGCCTGCTCGTCGCCGCCGGCGTGCGCCTCGAGGCGAAGCCGTTCGCGATGGGCGTGCGCATCGAGCACCCGCAGCCGCTGATCGATCGGATCCAGTACGGCCGCTCCGCCGGCCACATCAAGCTGCCGGCGGCGGCGTATCGCCTGGCGTTCACCCCCGACGACAAGCGCGGTGCGTTCTCGTTCTGCATGTGTCCCGGCGGCTGGATCGTCCCCGCGGCGACCGAGCCCGACGGCGTCGTCGTCAACGGCATGAGCCTGTCGCGGCGCGACTCGCCCTACGCGAACTCGGGCATGGTCGTGTCGGTCGAGCTCGCGGATCTCGCGAAGCTCGGCCTCGACCATCCGCTCGGCGGTGTCGAGCTGCAGGCGAGGCTCGAGCGCGCGGCCGCGCTGGCCGGCGGTGGCGAGCTGCGCGCGCCGGCGACGCGGGCGACCGACTTCGTCAGGAAGCGCGCGTCGACGACGGTGCCGGCGACGAGCTACGAGCCGGGCCTCGCGGCTGGTGACGTCGGCGCGGTGCTCGACTCGATCGGCGTGCCGCTCGCGCAGCGCCTGCGCGAGGCGCTGCCGGTGTTCGATCGCCAGATGCGCGGTTACCTCACCGAGGAGGCCGTGCTCGTCGGCGTCGAGTCGCGCACGTCGTCGCCGGTGCGCGTGCCGCGCGATCCCGCGACGCTCGCCTCGCCCGACGTTGCGGGGCTGTATCCATGCGGCGAGGGTGCCGGCTACGCGGGCGGCATCGTCTCGGCGGCGCTCGACGGCGTTCGTGTCGCGCGCGCGATCACGGGAAGTCGATCGTGACGGCGATCGTGACCGGACCGACGGTCGCGGTCAGCAGGCGATCGCCGCCGGGCTCGATCGCGTAGGTACGCTCGATCGGCAAGACGCGCACGCCGTAGCCCTGGACGCTGACGTCGCCCGGCGCGCCCGTGCCCGCGACATAGGTCCCGGTCCCGTCGAACGCGTCGAGCACGTACACGAAGCTGGCGTGCTCGGGTACGTGCAGCGTCTCGCCGTCGCCGGCGACCAGCGCCGGCCGCTCTGCGACCCGGAGCCGCGCACGCGCGACGACGCTCGCGGCGACCCGGGCGACGGCGAGGGTGCCGGCGCCGAACCTGATATCGAGTGCGCCGAGCCCGTGGAGCTCGACCTTCTGCTGCGTGCCGGTCGTCCCCGTCGCCGACAGGACCGCGTCGGGCGACGCGCTCCACGCCTCGGTCGTCGCGCCGAACAGATACTCGCCGTCCGGTCCCCGGCGATCCGCGCGCAACGTCACGGTGCTGCCGTCGAGCACGTGGAGCACGCCGCCGGGATCCAGCAGCGCCGCACCGTCACGCCGCGGCACGATCGCGACGCTCGCGACATCGCGCACCTGGAGCTGCTGCGTGACCACGTACGGCAGCCCGTCGTAGCCCGTCTCTTCGAACGTGATCGCCGCATCGCCCGGTGAGAGCGCGCGCACGACGACGACGTCGTCGACCGAGTCGATCGCGACGATGCCCTCGGGCTCGATCGTGATCCGCTCCGGCATCGCGGCGGTCGTCGTGTCCGACGCCCAGTGGCCGACCTCGAGATCGATCGTCGTCCCGGTCGCGATCGCGCAGGCGTCGAGCGTGCACTCGACGTCGGTGCCGTAGTCGTACGTCGGCACGAAGACGCTGAGACCCTCGCCATCTCCGTAGCATCCGGTCGCGAGCGCGAGGACGACGAGGCTTCGCATGCCTCCAGCATCGCGGACACCGCCGCGCGCACGAAGCGCCCATCGCTGACATGGCGTCGCGCGGTGATGCCGCCAGCCGTCAGCACCCGGTGTCGCAGGTCAGGGCGGGCAGGGCGCCGGCGGGCCGCCCGTCACGTTCAGCGTCACGCGCTCGGCGTCGAGCTCGAGCGTGCCGCCGAACACCGTCCCCGGCGGCAGCGAGAACACGAGCGGCTTCGGCCCCGTGCCGGTGCAGCCGCCGCTGTACGCGCTCCTGTCGATGCACGTGATCGGGCGCCAGCGCGCCGGCTTCGCGAGGACGATCTCGGAGCCCCTGCGCGCGACGATCCAGCCGGCCTCGGCGGGCTCGATGAAGATGCCGGTCGTGGTGCCGGCGCCGGACTTCCACGTCACGGTGTCGCCGGTGTGCTTGCCGGTGAACGGCGCGAGCGCCTCGTCGTGCCGCTTGCTCGCCGCGGGATCCGCGCCGCGTGGCGCCTCGTCGAACGGTGTCGGCAGGAACTGCGGCGCGAACAGCACGAGCTTCTGCGCGGCGAGCGCGTTCGAGATGTCGCGATCGGACCGCATGATCTGATCCTGCGCGGCGCGCTTGCACGCCTCGGCGGTGCTCGCGTCACCGGGCGCGGGCGGTGGTGGCGGCGAGGGTGGGGCCTTGTCCTTCCCCCGACAGGCCGAGACCGCGAGCGCGGCCGCGACCACGGCGAGCTTCACAGCACGCCCCGGATGCCGAACCCGATGTTCGCCGCCGGCGTCGCCGATGCGTTGACCTGACCGTAGATCTTGATCTTCCACAGGTTGAGCTGCACGCCGGTGAAGATTCGCGCCGCCGCGGGGCTCGTCGAGTTGTCGCCACCGCCGGTGAGCGTCACGGTGCCGACGTCACGATTGTCGTCGGTGTGCAGCGTGCCGGCGAGGTTCGTGTCGAGCGTCGCCTTGCCGCCGGTGATATCGAAGCCTGCGCCGACGTACATGCTGAGCAGGAGCGCGATGCGCAGGCCGGTCGACACCTCGACGGGCACGGTCGCCGCGGTCGACGTCAGATCGAAGCGCCCGGTCGAATCGAGCACGAGCCCGGCACTGCCACCCGAGCCGGTGACCGCGACGTTCGTCGTGATGTCGTCCTCGACGCCGAGCGACCACTTCGTCACCTCGACCCCGGTCGTGACGTCGATGCCGGTCCACCGGAGCACCTTCGTGGCGACACCCTCGTCCGCTTGCGGCTGGACGACGCGCCACTGCAGGTGTGCGCCGAAGCTGCCGATGCTGCCGTTCAGGCTGTCTAGCTCGGCGTTGCGATAGAACGCATTCGCGAACACCGTGAGCCTCGGATGGCCGTACTGCGACAGGTTGAGGCCGGCCATGAACGCGATGTTCGGCGACAGGCCGGCCGTCGGGCGATCCTCGGCGTTGTAGTCGCCGCTCGCCGCGACCGCGACGTTCGCGCCGACACCGAGGATCAAGTTCTTCGGCATCGAGACGTAGTCGACGCCGAGGCCGCGCATCGAGAACGCGGTCGCGTCGGCAAACGACCGCAGGAAGCCGTCGACGTTGCTCGCGTCGTACGCGGTGTCGACGCGCGCCTGGATCTGCGCCGCGAGCTCCTGCGACGAGACGCCGAGCTGCGAGGCGAGCATCTCGCCCTCGGGGTTCAGCTGGACCGTGACGGCGACCTGCGCGTCGGCGCGCCCCGCGGACAGGGCAAGGACGACGATCGCGAGCGCGGCACGCATGCGCGCACTCTAGCGCATGCTCGTCGCTAGCGTGGGCCGACGGCTCGCAGCTTCGGCACGAGACGGAGCGCCGGTTCCCCGGCATCGGCGCCGTTGCTGCGATAGCGATCGATGCGGATGCGCAGGTTGTTCGGGCTGTCCGCGGCGCGCAGTGCCTCGGCATCGCCGATGCGGCCGGCGACGACGAGATCGTACAGCGCGGCGTCGAACGTCTTGCAGCCCTCACCGACGCCTTGCTCCATCGCGTCCTTGAGCGCCTCGATCTCGCCGCGCTTGACGAGATCCTTGATCCGCGGCGTGTCGATCATGATCTCGAGCGCCGCTGCGCGGCCGCCGCTCACGGTCGGCACGAGCCGCTGCGAGATGATCGCGCGCAGGTTGAGCGCGAGCTGCAAGCGGATCTCGTGGGCGCGCTCCGGCGGGAAGAAGTTGAGGACGCGCTCGATCGCCTGGTTCGCGTTGTTCGCGTGCAGGGTCGACAGACAGAGGTGGCCGGTCTCGGCGAACGTGATCGCGGCCTCCATCGTCTCGGCGTCGCGGATCTCGCCGATCAGGATCAAGTCCGGCGCCTGGCGGAGCGCGTTCTTCAGCGCGTCCTTGTAGCTGCGCGTGTCGATGCCGACCTCGCGCTGCGTGACGACGCACTGGCGGTGCTCGTGGATGAACTCGACAGGATCCTCGACGGTGATGATGTGGCCGCTCTCGGCGCGATTGCGCTGATCGATCATCGCGGCGAGCGTCGTCGACTTGCCGCTGCCGGTGCCGCCGACGACGAGGATCAGGCCGCGCTTCTGCGCCATCAGCTCGCTCAGCGCCGGCGGGTGGTTCAGCTCGGCGAGCGTCTTGATCTGCGTGCGGACGAGGCGGATGACCATGCCGGTCGCGCCGCGCTGGCGGAAGATGTTCGCGCGGAACCGGCCGCCGCTCGACGTCGCGAGCGCGATGTTCATCTCGAGCGCGCGCCGGAACTCCTGGCGCTGCGCCTCGGTCATGAGCGAGCTCGCCATCGTGTCGACGTCGTCGCCTTCGAGCGCGTTCTTCGCGGGATAGCCGACGCCGTCGATCCGGAACACGGCGGGGCTGCCGGCGGTGATGTAGAGATCGGAGGCCTCGACCGCGAGCATGTGGTCGAGCAGGCCTCGCATCACGGGATCCCACTCGGTGTCGGGGATGCTCATCGCGAACCTCCTTGCGCCGCGCGCGGGTCGTTGATGTCGGGGAGGTGCGACCTCACGTGCTCGGGCGCCACGACGCCGCGCTGCACGAGCTCGGCCATGGCGGCCTCCATCGTGACCATGCCGACCCTCGCGCCGACCTGCATCGCCGACGGGATCTGGTGGGTCTTCGCCTCGCGGATCAGGTTGCGCACCGCGGGCGTTGCGACGAGGATCTCGATCGCCGCCGCGCGACCGCCGCCGACCTTCGGCAACAGCGACTGTGTCGCGACACCGAGCAGCGACTCCGACAGCATCGTGCGGATCTGCGCCTGCTGCTGCGTCGGGAACACGTCGATCAAGCGGTCGACCGTCTTCGGCGCGCTCGACGTGTGCACGGTCGCGAACACGAGGTGACCGGTCTCGGCGGCGGTCAGCGCGAGGCTGACGGTCTCGAGATCGCGGAGCTCGCCGACGAGGATCACGTCCGGGTCCTCGCGCAGCGCGCTCTTCAGCGCGGCGTTGAACGAGTGCGTCTGCGTGCCGACCTCGCGCTGGTTGACGAGGCACTTCTTCGACGTGTGGACGAACTCGATCGGATCCTCGAGCGTCAGGATGTGACCGTGCATCGTCTCGTTGACGTGATCGATCATCGCGGCGAGCGTCGTCGACTTGCCGCTGCCCGTCGGTCCGGTGACGAGCACGAGGCCCTTGTCGGCCTCGGCGAAGTGACGCAGGACCGGCGGCAAGCCGAGGTCCGCGAAGCTCGGGATCTTGTGCGGGATCGACCGGAACACGGCGCCCTCGCCGCGGTTCTGGACGAACGCGTTGACGCGAAACCGGAGCGTGTCGTCGAGCGCGAACGCGAAGTCGACCTCGAGCTTCTCCTGGTAGACCTTGCGCTGCGAGTCGCTCATCACGTCGAAGATCAGCCGGTGCGTGTCCTCGGCCGTCAGCACCGGGACGTCGATGCGCTGGAGGTCGCCGTGGACGCGCACCATCGGCGCCTCGCCCGCGGAGAGATGCAGGTCCGACGCCTTCTGCTGGCTCATGAACCGCAGGAGCTGCGAGATCGTCAGCATCAGCTCTCCTCGCTCACCGAGGTGATGTGAGCCTTCGCGACGTAGCTGGTCTGCTCGCCGTGGAGGACGAGGTAGCCGACCGACTCGTTCAGGTGATCGAGCGTCCGGCGCCGGCCGGGCGGAGGCGTCCACCGCAGCTCGCCCTGGACGCTGCCACCGCCGCGCAGGCGGACGGTCGCCTTCTGGCGCTCGAGCGGCAGGTCGCCGTCCTCGACTGCGACGTGGTTCTCGGCGACCGTGATGCACGCGATCGTCGAGCGCGCGACGAGGCGGACGCCGGCGGAGTAGATCACCGCGACGAACGGCTCGGGATCCTCGAGGACCTGCGCGACGTTCTCGCCGGGCGGCACGAACAGAAACACGTCCGCGCGCTCGCCATCGTGGGTCGTGATCACCGCGGGAGTCTGGTCGCGCGGAAGGCGGAGCATCGCCTGCGAACGCTTGGCGTTGACCATTCGCCCATCGTATCGGCCAGACGGGCAGGATCTTCAGGCTCCGTGAGGCCTACACCGAGAGGTTCGCATCACGCACTAACACGGCGGATTCCCTCGCGGACGCCGACGCGCGGGACCCAGCCGAGGACCGACTTCGCGCGCTCGCTCTCGTAGTGGAGGCGGGCGAGGGCGGAGCGCAGCCGGTAGACCCCGATCGGGCTCGGCTTGCCGATCGCGCCGAGCGGGTACTCGCTGAGCTTGCCGAGCGCGAACACGACGGGCCGCGGGACGCGCAGCACCGGCTTCTGGCCGCCGGCCATGCCGAGCACGTCCTCCTGCGTCAGGTGCTCGGGATCGATGATCTGGATGATCTCGCCCTTCGTCAGCTTCTTCTCGATCGAGCCCGTGATCGCATCGACGACATCGTCGATGTAGACGAGCGGCAGCTCGAGCTTGCCGTCACCGAGCACGAGCCAGCGGCCGCCGGCGTTGCGCGCGACTGCGCCGTTGATCAGCGGGATACCGCCGCCGAAGATCTGGCCGGGGCGCAGGATCACGCACGGCAGGCCTTGCTCCGCCGCGGCGCTGACGAGGCGCTCCGCCTCGAGCTTCGCGCGCGTGTACGCGCCACGCTCGTCGGGCCGAGGCTCGAGGTTCGCGCCCTCGGAGACCGGACCGTTGCCGCTCATGCCCGCCCAGTCGACGACCGACATCGACGAGATGTGGACGAGCTGCTTCACCTTGTACTTCTTGCACGCGTCGATCACGTTCTGCGTGCCGACGACGGTGCCGCCCTTGTGCTCGGGCCAGCCGCCCTTCATCGCGGCGCCGACGTGGATGACGATCTCGGCGCCCTTGACGGCCTTGTCGACCGCGACCGGATCACCGAGGTTGCCGAACACGTACTCGACTCCGTCCTGCGGCTTCTCGGGAATCCGGCGGACGAACACGCGGACCCTGTGACCCTGCTCGCGCAGGCGCTTGACGACGGCCTTGCCGACCGAGCCCGACGCGCCCGTGACGAGGTAGGGGACCTTGTCCGAGAGCTTGAACTTCGCGAGCCGCTCCGCGTGATCGGCGTCGGCCGCGCGCGCGACCTTCTCGACCCAGCGCACGACCTGACCGGCGTCCTCGACGGAGACCGGCGGCGGCGCGCCCGCCTCGAGGCGCTTGTAGAAGTCGCCGACGAGATCGCGCAGGCCCTGGTACGCCTGGACTTCCTTGCGCACGAACTTCCACACGCCGATCGGCACGTCGATCAGCGGCTGGATCGAATCGGCGAACGCGTTGACGAGGCGCTCGGCGGCCTTCGGCAGCGGCGTCGACGCGCGCTTGCCGTGGAACATCGCGAACAGATCGACGCGCAGCACGCCCTTCGTGCCGTGGATGATCAGCTGCGACTGCATCG
>JAEWJO010000561.1 GCA_023386455.1 Pseudomonadota bacterium
GCGCCGTCGCCACCGTGCCGACAGCCGCGACTGCGACCAATCCGAGGATCGAACGTCGAACGCTCACCATCGCGAGCTCCTTTGCTCCGAACCGCCTGGAGCACGGTCCCGTCGAGCAAGAGCCAGACCGCGTTTGTCGTCGCGGAGTCCACGTATGTCGCGCATCGGCTTGCGGACTTCCGCGACGCGCTACCGTGCGGCGCGTAGAGCCGCTCGCGACGAGCGTCGGCTCCCGGTACATCCGCATCGCGCACCGTGATCGGGCCGCTCGCGGAAAACCACTCGTCGTGGTGCACCTCGCGCGGTTCGCGCGACGGAATGCACCTTGCTTGCGCGTTCGGCAATGCGCGGTCTTCGTCGAGGTGTTCGCGTGCTGGCAGTCGTCTGCGCGACCACATCTGCATCGGCACAGCCGGTGACCCAGCCGTCGGAGGTCTCGCAGCCGGTGACGAGGCCGTCCGAGGTCTCGCAGCCCGTCGACCCACAGCAGCCGGTGACGTGGCCGTCGTCCGTTCCCGAGCCGACCGCCGCGGTCGCCACCGATGCTGCACCGGGAGACACGACGGCGGTCACCACGCCGGCGACCACCACCACGGAGTCGGCACAGGACGACACGCCCGCCGACGACGAGGCGCAGAAGAAGACGTGGGGCGCGCTGTCGGCGGGCACCGGCATGCTGCTGCACCGCTCGACGAAGGGCGAGCTCTGGATCAGCGCCTACGCGCTCATCCGCTACCTGAACCAGATGCCGGCCGGTCAGACGTTCGTCGACCACCTCGGCCGACCGCACGACATCGATGCGCGCAACGACATCTGGGCGCATCGCATCATGGTCCATTTCAAGGGCTGGCTCGGCGTCGAGCGCCTCGTCTACCAGCTCACGCTCTGGACGGTGAACACGACCGACCAGAAGAACCTGTTCGCCGCGATCGGCTACCGGTTTCATCGCGCGTTCAACCTCTACGGCGGACTCAACGCACTGCCGGGCACGCGCACGCTGACCGGCTCGCATCCGTACTGGCTCGGCCACGATCGCCTGATGGCCGACGAGTACTTCCGCACGTACTTCACGCATGGCGTGTGGGCGAACGGCGAGGTCGTGCCCGGGCTCTGGTACCAGGCGATGGTCGGCAACAACCTCAGCGCGCTCGGCGTCACCGCCGCGAAGCTCACGCGCAATCACGCGTACTCCGCCTCGATCTGGTACATGCCGACGACGGGCGAGTTCGGGCCTAACGGTGGCTTCGACGACTACGACTATCACGAGCACCTCGCGACGCGGTTCGGCGTCTCGGGCTCCGTGAGCCGCGAGGACCGCTTCCTCGATCTCACAGCGCGCGCACCGGAGAACACGACGATCCGGCTTGCCGACAGCCTCAACGTGTTCGAGCTCGGCGCGCTCGCGCCCGACGTCTCGGTGCTGAAGCTCCGATACCGCATGTTCTCGGCAGATGCCGGCCTCAAGTACAAGGGCATCTTCCTGCAGGGGCACTACTTCCTGCGCGACCTGAGCGACTTCAAGACCGACGGCCCGATTCCGGTCCAGTCGATCCTCGATCAGGGCTTCTACGCGCAGGCCGCGTTCTACCCGGTCAAGCAGAAGCTCGAGCTCTACGGCGCGACGTCGTGGATCTTCGGCGACAAGGACGCCGGCTTCGCCAGCTCGCACGAGTATCTCGGCGGCGCGAACTGGTTCTTCGCCCACACGAAGGACATCCGGCTCAACGGCCAGCTGATCTGGATGGACCGCTCGCCGGTCTCGAGCTCGTTCGGCTACTACGTCGGCGGTCTGCGTGGCTGGGCGGCGTCGCTCGCCGTCTCGATCAACTTCTAGACGCGCGGGTCGCGGTTCTGCCAGTCGACCATCCAGCCCGGATACTCGGGCGGCAGCGCGCTCGCCGCGTCGAGGCTCGCGAGCTCCTCGGGCGTGAACGTGACCTCGGTCGCCGCGATGTTGTCGGCGAGCTGCTTGTCGTTCTTCGCGCCGATGATCACGCTCGTCACGTGCGGCTGCGCGAGCAGCCACGCGAGCGCGACGCGCGCGACGCTGATGCCGCGCTTCTCGGCGATCGGTCGCATCGCGCGGATGCAAGCCGCGGCGCGGGTGCGATCCACCGGCGGGAAGTCGAAGTCGGTGCGCCGCGCGCCGGGAACCTTCGAGTCCTTCTCGAGATCGAACTTGCCGCTCAGGAGGCCACCGGCGAGCGGGCTCCACGGCATGATGCCGAGCCCCTGGTCGAGCGCCAGCGGCACGACCTCGCGCTCGAGGTCGCGTCCCGCGATCGAGTAGTACATCTGCGCGCTGATGAAGCGCGACCAGCCATTCGCGTCCTGGAGCGCGAGCGCCTTCATCTGCATCCACGCCGGCAGGTTCGAGAGCCCGATGTAGCGAGCCTTGCCCGCGCGCACCACATCGTCGAGCGCGCGCAGCGTCTCCTCGAGCGGGGTCGTCGGATCGACGCCGTGGATCTGGTAGAGGTCGACGTGATCGAGCCCGAGCCGCCGGAGGCTGTCGTCGATCGACGTCATGATGTGGTAGCGCGACAGCCCGATCTGGTTGACCTCCGTGCCCATCCGGCCGCGGACCTTCGTCGCGATCACCACCGTGTCGCGGCGCCGCTTGAGCCGGGCGAGCGACTTGCCGAGCAACGTCTCGGACTCGCCCTCCGAGTACACGTTCGCGGTGTCGATGAAGTTGATCCCGGCGTCGACCGCGCCGCCGACGATCCGATCGACCTCCGCCTCGCCGAGCGTACCGACCACCTTCCAGAACCCGGCACCGCCGAACGTCATCGTGCCGAGGCACAGCTCCGACACATAGAGGCCGCTGCGGCCCAGTGGCTTTCGCTTCATGCGCGCAATCTAGCGAGGGCGATCGAAAAGGCGAGCGATCGCACCCATCGATCGCGACTCCCGCGTCCGGCGCAGCGCGCATGAAGAACTGTTTACGTGTCGGTGCTCCCGCGGATCTGCGACAGCCTCCGCGACCGGGCAGGGCGCGTTGCCAGCACATGCCACAGCCGCTCTCGGCGGCGCCGGATATCTTGTGGCCATGCGTATCGTGGCGTCGTCGGTACTCCTCCTCGTGATCGCATCTCCCGCTTTCGCCGACCGCGGTGCCGGCGCGTCGTTCGACTTCGGCTACGTCCGCAGTCGTGTCGCGGTCACCGACAACACCGCGCTCGACGGCGATCTCGCGCGCTTCGGGATCAAGATCGCGCTCGGCCGCCACCTCCACATCGGCGGCGAGGCGGAGGAAGGTTCGCTCGCCGGCACGTCGTCGCTGCCGTCCGGCGCGGTCGCGCGGCCGACCGACGAGCCCATGGGCCCGCTCGGCGGCAACACGCTCGGCATCAAGGCCTACGGCGGACTGCATGCCGTCACCGGGCCGCTGATGTTCGGCGTCGACGCTGCGATCGGCATCCGTGACAGCTGGGTCTCGAGCGACCTCGGCCCTGATGTCGCCGGCTATCCGTTCGAGCCGCTGCTCGAGATGCGGACCCGCGCCGACGTGTTCCTCACCCGCACGGTGACGCTCGGCGCGATCTCGAGCACCGACATGCTCGAGCGTCGCAACGTGTCGCTCGCGGCGGTCCTGTCGCTCAACTTCACCCGCTGATCGCGGTCGGCTGGCGGCCGCGAATCGAATAGGCGGGACGCGGTGTGCGTTCGCGCCTCATGCCCGTCTCACCGATCGCGCCCGAGGTCCAGGCACACCCGACCGTGCAGCGTCGAGCCATGCGCCATCGCATGCTCGTCAAGCTCGCGAGCATCGCCGTGCTCGCCGGCGTCCTCCTGATTCCCCTCGCGCTCCTGATGCCGGTCGTCGCCGAACGCGCCGAGCTTCGCGACGGTGCCGTAGCCGAGATCCAGCGCGACTGGGGCGCCGCACAGCGCGTGGTCGGCCCGGTGCTCGTCCTGCCGCTCGAGCAGGGCTTCGCGTACGCGTTCCCCGACGACCTGCGCATCAACGGCGACGTCGTGCCGCAGGAGCGCCACCGCGGAATCTACTCCGCGGTCGTCTACACCGCACGCTTCGCGATCGCCGGCACGTTTCATCGCCCGACCGCAGCCGAGCTCGGCATGCCGGCTGAATCCATTCGCTGGGATCAGGCGTACGTCGCGCTCGCCGTCTCGGACCTTCGCGGAACCGGTAGCCAGGTGTCGCTGCGCTGGGGCACCGAGACCCGGCCGATGCAGCCGGGCTCATTGCTCGTGCGCTGGCCGTCGGGCCTGCATGCGCCGGTGCCCGTCGGTACCGAGCCGATCCAGTTCTCGCTCGAGCTTCCGGTCCACGGCAGCGAGGGTGTCCGGTTCGCGCCGCTCGGCGTGCACAGCGAGGTCACCCTCCGTGCCGCCTGGCCGCATCCGAGCTTCGCGGGCGCGTTCCTGCCCGAGACGCGCGACGTCACCGACGACGAGTTCACGGCGACATGGAACGTGTCGTACTACGGCCGCGACTTCGGCCAGCACGGCCGCAACGAGCTGCCGGCCGGTATCGACACGTCGCTGTTCGGTGTCGATCTCATGGCGGGCATCGACAGCTACCGCAGCGTCGACCGCGCCGTGAAGTACGGCGTGCTGTTCGTCGTGCTCGCGTTCATGAGCTGGTTCTTGTTCGAGGTGATCGCGCGCGTGCGCATCCATCCGTTCCAGTACGCGATGGTCGGCCTCTCGCTCGGTGTGTTCTTTCTCCTGTTACTCGCGCTCGCCGAGCTCGTGCCATTCGTCGCCGCGTACTCTGCTGCGGCCGCCTGCACGATCGGCCTCGTCACGACATACATGCTTCCCGTCATGAAGACCGGACGGCGGACGTTCGTCGCGAGCGCGCTCCTCGCGGCGAGCTTCGCGGTGCTCTACGTCGTGCTGCAGGCAGAGGACTTCGCGCTGCTCGCCGGCAGCCTCGTTGTCTTCGTCGTGCTCGGCATCACGATGCAGCTGACGCGGCGGCTCGACTGGTACGCCGACGACACGCAGCCGACCTCTGCGGCGGCGGTGCCCGACGACAACGCTGCGTCCCCGCGCGACTAGAGGCAGCCGTAGATCGGCACCGTGCCGTCCACGCTGAAATCCAGGCTCCACCCGGCATCGTTCGCCGTGACACGTCCCGCGATCCGCAGTGATGACTGCGCCGACGGCTCGTCGAGCTGGCTGACCTCGAACCGTACTTGATCGGTGCACGTCCGTTTGTAATCGGAGATCAGCCACGCGTGAGCCGTGACCATTCCCGGCGCTCGGTTCTCGGTCGAGGTGCGGGTGTATTCTTCGCGGCATGACGATGGCACGCGCGCTCGGCATCGCGGCGGCAGGCAGCATGCTCGCGGGTTGCGTGTTCTTCGACGCGGGCGGCGACTCCAGGACCAACCACGCGCCCACGGTGCAACCGGCCTCGGTGACGGTCCCCGAGGACCTCGTCGAGACGCTCGAGATCCACGCCGAGGATGTCGATGGCGACGATCTCGAGCTGACGATGTACAGCGCGTTCGGTGGCGAATACGATCTCGAGCGGATCACGCAGACCACCGTCAAGGGCACCAACCAGCTGACGGCCGAGGTCGACCTGCGCGGCTTCCCGAACTTCTACGGCGAGGGCGAGTTCGGGGTCGGCGTCACCGACGGCATCGAGCGAGCGAGTGCAACGATCGAGGTCACGATCGTGCCGAGGAACGACCGGCCGACGGCGCGCGACGACGCGTTCGCGACCCTTCCCGGTACCGAGCTCCTGATCTCCGGCGCGACGCTGCTCGCCAACGACGACGATGCCGCCGACGTGCGGGAGCACGACGCGCCCCTCAATCGCGGGCTCACGATCGCATCCGTGGCTCCGAGCACGCACGGCAGCGTCTCGTACGTTGCCGGCACCGTGCGGTTCGTCCCCGAGCCGGGCTTCGTCGGCAACGCGCCGTTCAAGTACCGGATCACCGACGGCGAAGACACCGCCGAGGCGACGATCCGCGTGCTGGTCGGCGGCATCAACGCAGCCCCTCTCGTCGTCGAGGACCGCGAAAGCACGATGGAGGGTGTCCCGGTCGACCTCGACGTCGGCCGCCTCCTGCACAACGATCTCGACGACGACGGCCACACCCTCACGGTGATCGCGGTCGGCAACCCAGAGCACGGCACGGTCTCGCTCGTCGGGCGCACGATCACGTTCACGCCCATCCGCTTCTTCGGCACCGCCGGGTTCGAGTACACCGTCACAGACGGCGCGGCGACGGCGACCGGTCACGTCATCGTCGAGGTCGCGCCCTGGATCTGACGCGCGCTGCCTGGCTACCGGTTCCAGGTCACCCGCACGCGCTCGATGATCGCGCGCAGCGCGTCGTCCTCGACGACCTTCGTCTCCTCGAGGATCGACGCGCGATCGGCCTCTGACACGATCGGAGGCACGACGACAGCGGGCGGCCGGATGCGCTGCAGGTGCCGCGATCGGATCCGGCGAGCGTGCTCTCGATCCACCAGCGGCTCGCGTCGCTGCGAGTCGAGGACGAACCGGATGTCCGAGACCAGGGGCACCGGACCTCGCAGCAACCGCTGCTCGTCGATCCACGTGTTGATCTTCTCGATCAGCGACGCCCGGTGAAACTGCATCTCGTGGACCCAGCTCGAGGTGATCACCGAGACATGGAGCACGCTCTCGACGAAGAATACCGGCGCCGTCTTCGCCGCGATCCGCTCGCCCGCGATCTCCGGCCAGTACAGGCACACGCAGCGCTGCCGGATCTCGTCGGTCAGGCCGTGCTCTTGGATCACGTGCCCGATCAGCTCCTCGATCGGCACCTGGCGCCGGCGGCGTCCGAACCGGTCGCGGGTCTGGTCTCGCGTGCGACCGCGGCTGAGGACGCGATAGCGCCGCGTGTCGCCGAGCCCCAGGCGTGACGTCGTCGGTGGCGGACTCGATCCAGCGTGCTCGGTGTCGTCGCCCATGACTATCGGTACTCGAGGCGCTCGTCGTGGCCTCGACCCAAGTCGTCGTCGCCGCGCCCGGCGCAACACGAACAGCAGCGGTTCAGCGCCGACTCGAGCAGCAGCGTGTACACGGCGTCGTAGGCCTTGGTCGTCTGCAGCTCGGTCGGCCCTTGTCGCCGATAGGTGCCGACGAGGAGCATGAGCCGCGATTTGACGTGCTCGAAGAAGTAGTGCTCTGCGCACCAGCCGTCGTCGGGGCGGTCCGCCGCGAAGACGTCGATCGCATACGGATCGGTGTCGTCGTCGACGTCGCTGCGCGCCGGAGGCGCCGCATCGCGGCACAGGTGCCAGAGCCGATCGAGTCTCGGTTCGAGTGCCGCGTACGCATCGAACGAGTGCCGTGCCTCGTCGATCGATCGGAGCCTGCGCGCCATGCGAGGCCAAGTATCCGGAGTGGGTGTGACACCCAACCGGCACCGAGATCGTCGCCGGCGAACCGCCTCCGAATCGGTTGGCCCGCGAGGGCCGCGTCTGGAGCCGATGCCCGGGTTTGAACCGGGGACCTACGGTTTACGAAACCGTTGCTCTACCACTGAGCTACATCGGCGAGGTAGGGACGTACTGGTACCCGAGACGGGCCGATCGCGCAAGAGGTCACGTCTGGATCGGCGATCCGAAAGGTTCGGTAGATCCGCGGGACTCTGCGGGGTTACGGGGCGAACGCTCTCAGGATCGGATCGGCCACGCGAAGCGGTCGGCCAGATCGGCGGGGCTCTGCAGCGTCACGCGCTTCATGGCTTCACCGAGCGGCACACCCTCGGCGACGAGCTTGTTGAGGGCGGCCTTGCCCTCCGCGGTCAGCGTCTTGACCTCGCCGACCTTGGCGATCACGGCGGTCGAGAGCCACTTGCAGAACTTGGTGGCGACGCGCTTGTCGGTCGCCCGGACCTCCCAGTCGTAGATCGGCAGGGCCCGGAAGACCGAGGGCTTGGGACGATCGTCGTCGCCGTGCATGTCGAGGAGCAGGACGTGCTCGGTGTCGAGCTCGTCGCGCAGGCCCCAGATCGTCGAGCAGTTCTCGGGCGCGGTCTTGGCGGGCGCGCCGAGCAGCTGGAACAGCGCGGAGTACGGCGCGCGGAGCTTCGTCGTGTGACCCGGTACATCGAGGTCGACACGGTGGTCGACGATGAACATGGATCGAGGCTACCGCGCTTCGAGGGCGAGCACGTTGGGAAGCCACCAGAACGACTGGTTGGCATCGTTCTCGACGAATGACGTTTCGTAGCTCCCGACCCTGGACAACTCGCCCTCGGTCCCGCGGACGACGAGCGACGCCTCCGGCCCGCCCTCGAGGAAGATGGCACCGGTGAGGCCGAGGTCCTTGGCAGCGAGCGCGCGAGAGAGCTCGGTCATCGTGACGGCGGCACGGGCGTGGAGGAACACGATGTGGCCCTGGCGATCGACGGCGATCGCGGCCGCGGAGTACTGCTTCTTGTCCTGCCACGGCAGGGCGGCGCCGGTGCAGCCGAGGAGCCGGCTCGACTGGACGATCGAGCGGTAGCGCGCGCGGAGATCGGCGAGGCTGAAGTCGGGGCAGTCACGGCCGGCGATGGTCGCCGGCGGATCGGTCGCGGCGATCGGATCGAATGCGAGATAGCCGCCGAACTTGGAGTTGTCGACGCCGAGCGCGACGCCGTCCTCGACGACGAGGCCGACCGGCGCGCCCTCGGCGTGGAACATGCCGGCATTGGTGACGGCGACGAGGTGGAACGCGTCGCGCCACGCCGGCGCGGGATGGGAGGCGCCGTCGCGCGCCGCGGTGAGGA
>JAEWJO010000620.1 GCA_023386455.1 Pseudomonadota bacterium
GCTGCCGATCGTCCGCCCGCCCGCGGCGCCCCCGGCCTCGCCGACCCCGCGGCGCATGGCCGCGGCCGACGTCGAGGACGAGAAGACCGATCTCAGCACCGTGCCGATGGCGCCGCTGCCGCCGACCGACAGCGGCCCGGCGTACGTGTCGTCGTCGCTGCCCGAGGAAGTTCCCGTCGAGCAGGTCGATGCGCTCGGGCCGACGCTGACGACGGCACGCTCCGGCGGCATGCGCGCGTCGGAGATCATGGCGGCGATCGCGCCGAGCGACGACTGGACGATGTCTCCCGACGCGTCCGGCCCGACGGTGATGCCGTCGGCGAAGGAGTCCGACGCGAAGGCCGCCGCCGCTGCGAGCGAGCCGACGCCCGCGCCCGCGCCGCCCCCGGGACCACCGACCGGTGACTGGACGATCTCGCTCGATCCCGAGCAGGGCTGGAGCGAGCCCGCGAAGGTCGTGCCCCCGCCGCAGGTCGCTGCCGCGGCGAGCGGCAATCCCGATCGCGTCGTCGCGAGCAACAAGGCGCTCGCGGTCCAGGAGTGGGAAGAGAAGCCGACCGGCATCGGCGAGGCGAAGATCGAGATCGATCCGACGCTGATGGAGCCGCTCAAGCCGATGCCGGCCGCGCTCGACGACGACGCGTCGCCGCCGCGCCTCGCACCACCGCCGCCGCTCGCACCGGCGGGGCCGCCGCCCGGCATGTTCGGCGCGCAGGCGCAGGTTCCCGGCCCGCCAGCGTCGAGCATGTACGGCGCGCCGGCAGGGCCGTCGCCGAATCTGTTCGCCCCGCCGATGCCGGCGATGCCGCCGCCTCCGCTCCCGTCCTTCGATCACCTGCCGCGGAACGTCGACCCGCTCGAGACCTACAACATCCAGGGCGCGGTCGCGAAGGGGAAGCGCAACCGCAAGCTGATCATCGCGGTCGGCGCAGCGGTCGCCGTGATCGCGGGCTTCGTGCTCGTGCTCGTCCTCGCGTCGGGCAAGAAGGCCACGACGAAGCCCGGCGGTGGTGGCTCCGCCGCGATCGTCGAGCCCGGCTCGAACGCCGGCCCCAGCCCGGCTGGCTCGGCGACGCCGCAGGTCGCCGGGAGCAACGTCGAGATCGTCGAGCCGTTGGGCTCGGACGTCGAGGTGGGCTCCGGCTCCGCCGGCGTCGCCATCGCTCCCGAGACACCGGGTCCCGGCAGTGCCGCCGTGCCGCCGTCCGGTCCGTGCAAGGTGACGGTCTCGAGCCTTCCGCCCGGCGCCGACGTGATTCTCGGCTCGAACAAGCTCGGCACGACGCCGGGCACGTTCGAGCTGCCATGCGGCACGTCGTCGAAGCTGACGCTCAAGAAGTCGCGCTTCCTCAGCACGCCGAAGTCGATCACGCCGAGCGCCGGCAAGACCAACAAGCTGCTGGTGAAGCTCAACAAGCAGACGTTCCAGGTGAAGGTGACGTCGACGCCGGCGGGCGCGACGATCACGGCCAACAGCCGATCGATGGGTGTCACGCCGACGACGATCCGGCTGCCGGGCTACGAGCCGACGTCGATCACGCTGACGAAGCCGGGGTACTCGAAGCATGTGGCGCGAGTGACGCCGAAGAGCAACAACACCTCGCATCACGTCGTGCTGAAGAAGGGCAAGTAAGTCCGTCCCGTATTCAGAGACCCTGAAGCCGCAGGTCAGCCACCTCGGCACGCACGCGCGCCATGAAGCGCTCGCCCGGATCTCCCTTCGCGTTCAGGTATCCCCGCTCGCGCTCGACGAAGTACTCGCTGTCGCGAAACTTCATCACCTCGTGGTGACCGAGCAGGTGCGTGATCGGAAACCGCGCCGCGAGCTCGCGCACGAGCGCGGCATCCGCGGCGATCTGCGCGTCGGTCAGCGGTACCCTGCCCTCGTCACCGACGTTCTCGATCCCGATCGCGATGTGGTTCATGCCGATGCAGTGGCGCGCGAACCGCGTCTCCGGCTGGAGCCGGTAGATCGTCCCGTCGCGATCGACGACGAAGTGCGCCGACACGTTGACCGCGCCGGCCTTCGCGAGCGTCTTGCGCGCCGCCTCGATCTTCACGTTGTCGAAGTAGGCACGCGTCGACTTCGCCGAATCGCCGCCCGTGTAGTGCAGGACGATCACGCGCGGCTCGATCGCGAGGTCCGTCGCCGCAGGATCGCTGTGCCGGCGGCGGTACTCGAGCGTCAGCCGCTCGCGCTCGGCGCTCCACTTCATCGGCGCGTCGACGATCGCGATGGCCGGTGCCGCGTCGGCGATCGCGGCGATCGGGGCGTCGAGCACGGCGGCGTCGGTCGTCGGAAGGGCGACGTAGAGCGCGTCGCCCGGCGGCGCCGAGACACGAACGTCCTCGCGATGCGTGGTCGGCTTCGAGCAGCCGACGATCAGCACCGCGAGGACGAAGCTACGCACGCCCCGGTGGTAGCACTCCTACTTCCAGAATGCCGCCCGTCCTCCCTGCTTCGGCGGTACGGAGCCGCCGCCGGCGATCGCGAGCAGCTCGGCCGCGATCGGCAGCGTGTCGGCCGCGGGGTTGGCGCCGCCGAGCGCGGTCGTCAGGCGCTGCAGCTGCGCGTCGACGGCATGGCCGAGGTTGTCGAACCCGCCGACCGAGCGCAGATCCTCGAGCCACTCGGCGATGCGCTGCCACAGCATGCGCAGCCGTGCGAGCGGAGCGCCGGCGGTTGCCGCCGCTTCCAGATCACGCGCGAGCGCGCCGAGCTTCACGAGATACGCC
>JAEWJO010000697.1 GCA_023386455.1 Pseudomonadota bacterium
GTGAATCACCTGATCCGGCTCGTCGACGACCTGCTCGGCTACGAAGCGGAGGAGTACATCGGCCACGCCATCGCCGAGTTCCACGTCGACCGGGCGGTGAGCGACGACATCCTCGCGCGCCTGCGCAGAGGCGAGACCCTTCGCGACCACGAGGCACAGGTCCGCGCGAAGGACGGCAGCATCCGCTGCCTCGCGATCAGCTCGAATGCTCAGCGCCGCCGCGGCGAGCTCGTCAGCACCCGGTGTTTCGCGCGCGACGTGACGGCGCTCAAGGAGGCCGAATCCGCGCGCGAGCAGGCGAGCCGAGCGAAGGACGACTTCCTCGCGATGCTCGGACACGAGCTGCGAAACCCATTGTCGCCGATCCTGACGGCCGTGCAGCTGATGCGCGTCCGCGGCGAGACCTCGTCGGCTCGCGAGCAGAACGTCATCGAGCGCCAGGTGAATCACCTGATCCGGCTCGTCGACGACCTGCTCGACATCTCGCGCGTCACGCGCGGCAAGATCGAGCTCGATCGCCGCGCGGTGAAGCTGAACGCGCTCGTCGTCAAGGCGCTCGAGATCGCCGAGCCACTGTGCCAGGAACATCGCCACCGCGTCTCCGTCACGATGCCGGACGAGGACATCTGGGTCGACGCCGACGAGACCCGGCTGTGCCAGGTGTTCTCGAACCTGCTCGTGAACGCCGCGAAGTTCACGCCCGACGGCGGTGCGATCGACGTCCACGTCGACCAGCGCGACGGCAGGGTGCGCGTATCGGTGAAGGACACCGGCGTCGGCATCGCACCGGACGAGCTGCCGAAGGTGTTCGACCTGTTCCATCAGGGCGCCCGGATCACCGAGCGCAGCCGGGGCGGCCTCGGCATCGGACTCGCGCTCGTGAAGAACCTCGTGACGCTCCACGGCGGAACCGTCCACGCGACGAGCGCCGGCGAGGGTCGCGGCACGGAGCTCGTGGTCGTCCTGCCGTACATCGAGGCCGCGAAGAGCTCGCCTGCCGCTTCCGGCGACCGCGGCATCCGGAGCCGCGTCCAGGTGACCGCGCGCAGGATCCTCGTCGTCGACGACAACGAGGACGCAGGCGAGCTCCTCGGCGAGACGCTGCGGTCGCTCGGCCACGAGGTCGTCGTCGTCGCCGATGGTCCGCGCGCGCTCGAGACCGTCAAGCAGTTCCACCCGGAGGTCGCGATCCTCGATCTCGGCTTGCCGGTGATGGATGGCTACGAGCTCGCGCGCATTCTCCGCGAGCGTCTCGGGCCATCGATCCGGATCATGGCGGTCACCGGCTTTGGCCAGGACCGCGATCGCGAGCGGACGCAGCAGGCAGGCTTCGAGGCCCACTTCGTGAAGCCGATCGGGCTCGCGAAGGTCCTTGCGGCGATCGAGACCGGCCAGGGCTGACCCAAAGCGCCGCCTAGACCTCTCGTCGACGAGCGTTCGCGCGCGGCGAGCTCGACGACGAGGACCTGGCGGACGCGGGCACGTGGCTGCGTTCGTCGCCTGCCGGGGCAAGTTCGACGGGTCCTCTATCCTGGACACCGCGGTGGCGCCTACAATCGACGACCGTGCCGAAGAAGACTCCGGGACGTCCGTCCTCGCGCCGCGCACCGCCGCCTCCCGGGGATGATGTGGGCGCCGCAGACCTCGCCAACCGCGTCGCGACGAACCTGCGCGCGCTACGGCAGACGCGCCGGATGTCGCTCGACGAGCTCGCGCAGGCATCCGGCGTCAGCCGTGCAGCGCTGTCGCAGATCGAGACGAACAAGACGAACCCGACGATCGGAATCCTGTGGAAGGTCGCCGCCGGGTTCGGCGTCCCGTTCTCCGAGCTGATCGGCGAATCGCGCGGCGCCGTATCGATCCTCCGCCGACCCGACGCGCAGGTCCTGCAGTCCGCCGACGGGAAATTCCATAGCCGACCGCTCGCGCCCGCCGGCGCGAACCCTCTCGTCGAGGTGTACGAGCTGAAGCTCGCCTCTCGGTCGCGCTACACGTCCGAGGCCCACGCGCCGGGCACGCGCGAGATCGTGATCGTGCTGACCGGCGCGCTACGCCTCGTCACCGGCGGCCAGACCTACGACCTCGGGGCCGGCGACTCGGTGTTGTTCGCCGCCGACGAGCCACACGTCTACGAGAATCCGGGCACGTCCGAGGCGCGGTACCACGACGTGATCATCTACGGCCGGTAGCCAACGGCGACTTGTCCACTATAGTGGACGGGACATGGCAGTACACACCCTCCAGCTCGTCAGCCATCCGCTGTGTCCTTATGTCCATCGCGCGGCGGCGATGCTGCTCGAGAAGAACGTCCCGTTCGAGCTTCGCTACGTCGATCTGAAGGCAAAGCCCGACTGGTTCCTCGCGATCTCGCCGCGCGGCAAGGTGCCGGTGCTCGTCGCGGACGGAACGCCGCTGTTCGAATCGTCCGCGATCCTCGAGTTCCTCGACGAGACGCACGCGCCACAGGTGCTGCCCGACGATCCGTTCGAGCGTGCTCGCCAGCGTGCGTGGATCGAGGTCTCGAACGATCTGTTCATGGCGCACTACAAGCTCGTATCGATCAAGTCGTGGGACGATCTCGAGACGCTGCGCGACGCGGTCAGAGCCGTGCTCGCGAGGTTCGAGACCGAGATCCGCGGCGAGTTCTTCGCCGGCGACGAGCCCCGCCTCGTCGACTTCGCGGTCGCGCCCGTGCTGTTCCGGCTCCGGCTACTCGAGCGCTGGACCGGCATCGAGCTGACCGCGTCGTACCCTCGCGTCGACGCGTGGACGACGAGGCTCGCCGGGCGCCCGTCGGTCGCGAAGGGCGTGCCCGACGACTTCGAGGCTCGTCATCGCGTGTCGCTCGGCGAGCTCGGCATTCTGTTGTCCCGACAGTCTGTCTAGAATAGTAGAAACCGGCATCCGTTTTGTTGACACGAAATCCGTGATGACAGATAGTCGAGACGTGGCAGTTCTCATCGATCCCCCGACGAACACGCCATCGATGCTCGACCGGGCCTGCTCGTCTCTCCTCCTCTCTCGACTTGTCGGCCCGGTCGCGCGTCGTCTGCTGGTCCCTTGCCATCTGGGATGGCGCGGTCTGCAAAACCTTGCGAGCCGGGTTCGAATCCCGGAAGGGGCCGCCACGCGTTCGGCGCAAAGGAGCATGTCGTGATCGATCGTCTCGTCGGTCCTGCCGTCCTGCTGTTCCGTCTTGTCCAGCTCGTTCGCATCGAGGGCCTGCGCGGAGTCGCGCGATGACGAGCGTCGTCGTCCACGACGACTTCGTCCGGATCGTCGGTCGCGATCGCCACGCCGACTTCCACCTGCGCTGGCTGCGACATAACTGCGATGTCGATCGGCACCCGATGACGCGCGAGCGACTGATCGACTCGGCGGAACTGCCCGACCAGCTCGCCGTACGCGAGGCCGCGATCGACGACGGCGTCCTGCGTATCACGTGGCTGCACGACAACCGCGTCAGCCGCTATCCGCTCGCATGGCTGGATCGCCACGCCTACGCCGTCAACCGCGAGGCGGTGCCGCGTCCGCCGAGCGACATCCGGTTGCTCGAGCTCGACGGTGTGCGTGGGCCAGCAGCGGTCGCCCGCGACTTGCTCGCGACGGTCGCGCAGCACGGCGCCGCGATCGTCCGGCGCGAGCACCCGTACCCGGAGGGCGAGACCGAGGCGTGGATCGATGCGCTCGACTCGCAGGGCCTACGCGTGATCTCGACGCACTTCGGGCGCATCGAGGACCTCCGGACCGACAACACCACGAACGCGAACACCGACCAGCTCGGCTACACCGACGCGGCGATCGGCTTTCACACCGATCAGCCGTTCCTCGACGAGCCGCCGCGCTACCAGCTCCTCCAAGGCATCCGCGCGGCCGATCGCGGCGGTGACTCGATCCTCGCCGATGGCGAGGCCGTGTTCCGTTACCTCGCCAGCCTCGACGTCGAGGCCGCCGATCTCCTGCGCCGGACGCCGGTGCGGTTCCACCGTCAGCAAAAGCTGTTCGAGCGCGAGGTCGTGTCGCCGATCATCACGCTGCGCGATGGCCGCGTGCAGGTCCGGTCGTCGTACTTCACGGTCTCGCCGTATCAGCTGCCGTTCGATCGGATGACCACCTGGTATCGGGCGCACGACCAGTTCGTGCGGATCCTCCGCGATCCAAGACATCACTTCGCGTTCCGGCTCCGCCCCGGCGACGTGCTCCTCTACGACAACCACCGCATGCTGCACGGCCGCACCGCGTTCGCCGGCGCGCGCTGGGTGCGCGGCGTGTATTTCGATCGCCCGGCCGCATCCCACGAGCTGGACTTCGACATCACGGGCTAGCAGGGGAGACGTCGCGCAAGAAGCGAGCTCGCGAGCTCCACGAGGTCCACGTCAGACGTCGCGGAGCGCCGCGGCGTGCTGCCGGCCCCAGTCGCACAGCGAGTGAACGATCGGCGCGAGCGTCGCGCCGAGCCGCGTGACCGAGTACTCGACGCGCGGCGGGACCTCCGCGAATACCTTCCGCCGGACGATGCCGTGCTCCTCGAGCTCGCGCACGGCGTCCACGAGCACCTTCTGGCTCGCCGTCGGGATCAGCCGACGCAGCTCGGACAGCCGGCACGGCCGCTCGAACAGATAGTAAAGGACGTACACCTTCCAGCGACCACCGATGATCCGGAGGGTTCGTTCGGCCGGTACCGCTGGCAGCTGCTTGATGATCGGCATGGGAACCTCGCGGTGCCTATACCACCGGTAGGTGACTAGCAGAGGAATTCGTGCACTGGTGGGTCGAGAGCTTCGTACCTAGAACGCGTGCATGGCTACCACGAGATCATCCACACGCATCGCGCTCGTCACCGGCGGGAGCCGCGGCATCGGCCGCAGCTCGATCGAGAAGCTTGCCGATCGCGGTATCGACTGCATCATCACCTACCGCGACAATCCCGCCGCGGCGCACGAGACAGCCGCCGAGCTGGAACGCCGCGGCCGGAGCGGTCGGCTGCTGCGCCTCGACGTCGCCGACCTCGCGTCATTTCCGGCGTTCGTCGGCGACCTGCGCGACCTCCTCGCGACCACCTGGGCGCGCGACTCGTTCGACGTGCTCGTCCACAACGCCGGCACGGGCGGCCACGCGCCGCTCGGGGACGTGACCGAGGCGCAGTTCGACGAGCTGCTCGCGGTCCACTTCAAGGGACCGTTCTTCCTCACGCAGCAGCTGCTCCCACTCCTCGCCACCGGAGGCCGCATCATCCAGATCTCGACGGGCCTCACGCGGTACACCTATCCCGGGCAAGCCGCGTACGCCGCAATGAAGGGCGGCTTCGAGGTCGTGATGCGGTACCTCGCGCGCGAGCTGGGCGCCCGTGGAATCACGGCGAACACCGTCGCGCCCGGTGGCATCGCGACCGACTTCGGCGGCGGCATCATGAAGGACGCCGGCGTCCAGGCGCACGTCGTCGCTCAGACTCCACTCGGTCGCGTCGGCACGGCGGAGGACATCGCCGACATCGTCGCGGCGCTCGCGTCCGGCGAGCTGCGCTGGGTCACCGGCCAACGCCTCGAGGCGACCGGCGGCTACGCGCTCTGATCAGGCGGCGGCGCGCTGCTCGCTGGCGAGCGCAAGACCGATGCGCGCCCACTCCTTCGTGCCGCCCTCGACGTTGTAGACGTCGGCGTACCCGAAGCGCTCGGCCAGCTTGGCGGCCTGCATGCTGCGGACGCCCTTCGCACAGACGAACACGAGCGTCGTGCCGTGCACGAGGACAGCATCCGGATCGGCGCGCAGGACGTCGAGCGGAACCAGGCGGGCACCTTCGATGTGTCCGGCGTCCCACTCGGAGCGATCGCGGACATCGATCAGGTCCACCGCCTGGGTCTGGAGCAGCTCGGCGAGCTGCGCGGGCGTGATCGTGTGAACCATGGTCTCCGTTATAACGGAGGCCGCCATCGTTGGCAAGGGGTCTGTTCAAGCGGATGTCTGGAGCCGGCGGAGCGCGGCGACCAGAGCGTCGATGTCCTCGGGAACATTGTAGAAAGCGAGAGATGCCCGCACGGTGGCCTCGAGCCCGTACCGCCGGAGGATCGGCTGGGCGCAGTGGTGGCCGGAACGTACGGCGATCCCCTCCTTGTCCAGCGCGGCGCCGACATCCTCGGTCCGCTTGCCGTCCAGGATGAACGACAGGACTCCCGCCTTCTCGCGCGCGGTGCCGATCATGTGGAGCCCGGGGACGGTCGCGAGCCGCTCGGTCGCGTACTCGAGCAGCTCGTGCTCGTACCGCGCGATCGTCGGCATGCCGATGCGCATCACGTAATCGAGCGCGGCGCCCAGGCCCGCGGCATCGGCGATGTTGCCGGTGCCCGCCTCGAATCGCCACGGCGGCGCCTGGTACACGGTCTTCTCGAACGTGACGTCGGCGATCATGTTGCCGCCGCCCTGCCACGGCGACATCGCATCGAGCAGCGCGCGCTTGCCGAACACCGCGCCGATGCCGGTCGGTGCGAACACCTTGTGGCCGGAGAACACGTAGAAGTCGCAGTCGAGCGCCTGGACGTCGACCGGCATGTGCGAGACGGCCTGCGCGCCATCGAGCAGGACCGTCGCGCCCCAGCGATGCGCGATCGCGATCATCTCGCGAGCCGGCGTGATCGTGCCGAGTGCATTCGAGACCTGCGTGAACGCGACGAGCTTCGTGCGCGAGCACATCAGCTTCTCGTACTCGTCGAGCAGCACGTCGCCGCGCTCGTCGACGGGAGCGATCCGCAGGCGCGCGCCGGTCTCGGCGCACAGCTGCTGCCACGGCACGATGTTCGCGTGGTGCTCGAGGTGCGTCAGCACGATCTCGTCGCCGCGCTCGATGGTGCGCTTGCCCCAGCTCTTCGCGATCAGGTTGATGCCCTCGGTCGCGCCGCGGACGAAGATGATCTCGCTCGTCGACGCTGCACCGAGGAACCTCCGCGTCGTCTCGCGCGCGCTCTCGAACGCGTCGGTCGCGCGTGCCGCGAGCGCGTGGGCTGCGCGGTGCACGTTCGAGTTCTCGTGCTCGTAGTAGTAGGTGAGCCGATCGATCACCGAGCGCGGCTTCTGCGTCGTCGCCGCGTTGTCGAGCCAGACGAGGCGCTTGCCGTGGACGCGCTCCTCGAGGATCGGGAAGTCGCGACGAACGGCGTGCGGATCGAACGCGGTGCCGCTGCTCGAGCGTGCGCGCGACGGCTCCGTGCCGTGAGCGGGCGTACGCGGCGTCTCGTCCGTCACGAGCGACACGCGCTCCGGCTCGGGATGCACCGAGAGTGGCAGGTCGTGATCGCCGACGAGCGGCACGCGATCGATGCCGAGGTCGAGGCCACCGAAGCTCGGTGCATCGCTCCACGACGAGCTCGCCGGCGGCGACGGCGGCGAGGCGAGCGCGCCGGATCCACCGACCGGCGGTGCGAACATGCTCGCGACATCCATCGTCGGCACACCGGTGACATCGCCAGTCGGCGCGAACGGCACGCGAACCACGCCACCGAACGAAGCGAGCGAATCGAGCGGATTGTCCGGCAGCGGTACCGAGCCATGCGGCGACACAGGCGACGGCGCCGCGGCGGGCGAGGGCACGCCGGCGATGTCCTTGCTCGGCGGCGTGGTACCGCCCTTCGGTGCATCGGGAGGCGTTGCGGCGAACAGCTGCGGCGCGACCGGATCGGTTGGCGCGCTGCCGTGC
>JAEWJO010000752.1 GCA_023386455.1 Pseudomonadota bacterium
CGCGAGCTCGACGTCGCGACCGACCGGCTCGACGGTGACCGGCACCGGTACGATCGCGCGCTGCGGCTCCGGCGGGACGCCGAACCACAGGCGCATCATGCGGGCGAGCTCGCCGCTCGAGAGCTGAAAGCCGAGCTTGGCGGCGAGCAGGTCGATCGAGCCGAGCACGTCGTCGGCCGACTCGTACTCGCCGGCGAGCAGGCGCACGACGATCGTGTCGAGCTCCTGCGGGATGTCGAACCGCTGCGTCGATGGGGCGGGGAGGGCGGCGGCATTTTCGGGCGACGTCGACGAGTCGCCGAGCGTCAGCAGCTCCCACAGCGCGCGGCCGAGCCCGACGAGGTCGCCACCGCGATCGGCGCCGGTGACCTCGAGGAGCTTCACCGTACCGTCGTGGCTGACGATGACGTTCGGCATCGACATGTCGCCGTGCATCGATCGGTCGTGCGCGTACTGGAGGCCCTCCGCCGCGCCGGCCGCGATCGTCAGAATTGCCCGGATCGGGACCTGGATCCGCTTGAGCCGCGCGTAGGCGCAGAACACCGCGAGCGTCTCGCCGTCGACGTACTCGCGCGTCACGACATGGCGGCCATGCAGCGAGCCGACGTCGAACACCTTGACGATGTTGGGGTGGTCGAGCGTCGCGGCGACGAGGGCCTCGGCGAGGAATGTTCGGGCGGCCTCGAGCCCCCCGGCGCTGAGCCGCTTGATGACGACGATGCGGTCGGGCGCACGCGCCGCAAACAGCTCGGCCGTGGCGCCCTGAGCTAGCTTGGCTAGGATCTCGTAGGCCGGCACAAGGGAGCATTGTGCCACAAGACCCAACTGTCGACGGGGTAACGAGGGGCTATGCTTGCCTCCCGTGAAGGTAGCGACTCGCATCACCGTGGCGACGGCCGTCGTCGTCGCGCTGGCGAGTGCCGCCTATGCGTGGTTCGACGTACGCGCAAGAAGTGCGGAACGCATCGATCAGCTCGAGCGAGAGGCGAGGGCGGTCGCGGGCGCGCTGCGCTGGAACCTCGAGAACCAGAGCTCGGCGTTCCGCAGCCCGAGCGATTCGCAGCTCGGTAACCTCGAGCGCTCGACGAGCGGCTGGTCGGTCAAGGTCGTGCCGCGGTCGCGCAAGGACGAGCCGGCGAGCCCGGACCTGACGCTGCGAGAGCTGCGCTGGCTCAACACGCTGATCGAGGTCCCGACGTCGCGCCTCGACGAGAAGGTCGGCGACCGCTACTTCTACGCGATCCCGCTGCGTGCGACCGCCCCCGACACCGGCGCCTGGACGACGCTCGGCATGCTCGAGATCAGCAAGTCGGCGGACGTGCTCACCGCCGACGACCTCGGTCGCGCGCTCGCGCTGATCGTCCTCATCGTCGCGGTCACGACGCTGATGGTCGGTGCGCTCGCGAGCCGCTTCGTCAGTCGCCCGATCACGAAGCTCCTGCGCGGTATCGACGATGTCGCCAAGGGCGACCTCTCCCACGTCATCCTCTCCGAGCACGATGACGAGATCGGTCAGATCGCGACGCGCTTCAACGAGATGACGTTCTCGCTTCGCGAGTCACGCGGTGAGACCCAGCGTCAGAACGAGGCCAAGCTCGCGCTCGAGCAGCGCCTCGGGCAGACCGAGAAGCTCGCGACGATCGGCCAGCTCGCCGCCGAGATCGCGCACGAGGTCGGCACGCCGCTGAACGTGATCGCGGGCCGCGCGAAGTCGATCAAGCGCAAGGCGAAGGACCCCGAGGCCGTCGAGAAGAACGCCGAGATCGTCGCCGAGCAGACCGCGCGCATCACGCGCATCATCCAGCGCCTGCTCGACTTCACGCGCCGCAAGGTCGGCACCACGGGCAAGTCCGAGATCAACCTGAACGAGCTCTCGCTGACGACGATGGAGCTCCTCGCCGGTCAGTTCTCCGCCGCGAAGGTCAAGACCCGCCTCGAGCGCGCCGAGGCGCTGCCGAAGGTCTCCGGCGACGCCGACCGGCTCCAGCAGGTCCTCATCAACCTGCTCCTCAACGCGGTGCAGGCGATGCCCGACGGCGGCTCGCTCACCGTCGAGACCCACGTCCGCCGCCGCACGCGTCCGGGCCTCGAGGGCAGCGCGGAGCAAGCGTTCGTCACGTTCTCGGTCCGCGACACCGGCAAGGGCGTCCCCGACGACATCCGCGACAAGATCTTCGACCCGTTCTACACGACGAAGGAAGGCCAGGGCGGTACCGGCCTGGGCCTCGCCGTCTGCTCGGGCATCGTGAAGGAGCACGACGGCTGGATCGATCTCGAGAACAACGATGGCGGCGGCACCGTGTTCCGCGTGTACTTGCCCGCCTGACGTCACCACCCGATGTCACCTCGTCTGACGTGTTCGACCTGACAACGATTTCGCCTCGACGCGTCGCTCCCGACCCCACCGTCGCACCTCCGCCCCGAACCACCGACGCACTCTCGTCCTGCCGATCCGGATCGCCGCGCGACAGCCGTGGCAATATGCCGGCCGTGCAACGCGTCCACCTCGAGTACCGCGGCGACAGCGTCGAGCTTCCGCTCGGCGAGACGCTCGTGGGCCGCGACGTCGTCTGCGCGCTCCGCTTCAACGATCCCGCGATCTCGCGCCGCCACCTTCGCTTCATCCGACGCCAGGACGAGGTCTTTGTCGAGGACCTCGGCTCGAGCAACGGCACGCTGCTCAACGGCCGCACCGTCGCCGCTGCCCTGCGCATCGTCGACGGCGACACCGTCAGCGTCGGCAGCCGTATCCTCACCGTCCGCGTCACCGAGTCGGACGACGCGACGCCCGCACCGTCGACGCTCATCCTCAAGAACTTCAACACCGCCGACGAGATCAGGAAGATCCAGCGCAACGTCACCGCGGAGGTCCCGATCACGCAGCCGCCGCCGATGACCGCGCACCAGCGCTGCCCGCGCTGCGCGACGCCGGCGCGCGCGGACGACGACGAGTGTCCGACGTGCAGGTACCAGTGGGGCGCGTTCCGGCCGACGGCGCCGACCGACGTGCGCCCCAATCCGCTGAACCGCCGCAAGTTCGACCGCACGAGCGTCGAGCTCGACGTCCTCTACGTCAGCTCCGAGCTCGAGATCGAGGCCACGTCGCGCGACCTCAGCGAGAGCGGCGTGTTCGTCTGCACGCAGGTCCTCGAGCCGATCGGTACCGAGTGCCAGCTGACGCTCCTCGTCGACGGCGGTCCGCCGATCGAGGTGCGCGGTGTCGTGCGCCGGGTCGTCGAGCGCCCCGACGGCGACGACGTGATCGGCCTCGGTGTCGAGTTCTACGCGCTCGGTGTCGCGGAGCGCGCGTGGATCCGCACCGTCGTCGAGCGCATGACGGGCGAAGCCGAGACCCACCCGGTCGGGTAGCCGCGCTCGCCGTCCGCGGCCGCCAGCGCCGGTGTCGACGTTCGCGCGCACGAAATCACCACGGCCTGTAACGTGTCCGGATCCACATGACGGACGAGCCGCCCGACGTGATCAGCTCGATCGACCTGCGCACGGAGCGCGATGCCACGACCTGGGCCGCCGAGGCCGACGTCAAGCGCCCGCATCGCGCGCAGGTCCGCCGCCTGTTCGCCGACCTCTTGCTCGCCGATCGTCCGCGACCGCGCCGGGTGCTCGAGCTCGGGTCGGGGCCAGGGCTACTGGCCGCCGAGATCCTCGCGCACTGCGACGTCGAGCAGTACACGCTGTTCGACTTCTCGCCGGCGATGCACGCGATGGCGCGCGAGCGCATCGGCACCGATCCGCGTGCGCGCATCGTGCTCGGCGACTTCAAGCAACCGGCCTGGACCGCGACGCTCGATCCGCCGTTCGATGCCGTCGTGTCCCAGCAGGCCGTCCACGAGATCCGGCACAAGCGCCACGTGCCCGGCCTCTACCGCGAGGTCGCGACGCTCCTGCGACCGGGTGGCCTGCTCGTCGTCTGCGATCACGATCCGCTGAAGGACACGCCGTTCTACACGAACCTCGCATCGACCGAGGCCGAGCAGCACGCGGCGTTCGCGTCGGCTGGCTTCGTCGACGTCACCACGCATGTCGTCATCGAGGGCATGTACGTCATCTCGGGACGTCGCCCTTGAGGTCCCGCGTCACCGCGCGGCATAGCCGGTAGCGGCCACGGCGTGTGCCCGGCGCAGCTGCCTCCTGCGCTCCACCCTCCTCGAGGCATGTCTGGCGAGGAAGTCGCGCATCAGCGCGGCGATCGTCTCGACGTCGGTCTCGAGCGCGAAGTGCGCCGTGTCGAGGAGGTGGACCTCCGCGTGCTTCAGGTCGCCCCTGTAGCGGTCGACCACCGATGCCGGGAAGAACGGATCGTGCTTGCCCCACGCGATCAAGGTCGACGGCTGGTGCCTGCGGAAGTACTCCTGCCATCTCGGGTACAGCGCGCGATTCGTTCGATAATCGAGGAACAGGTCGAGCTGGATCTCGTCGTTGCCATTTCGATCGAGGAAGTACTGATCCTCGACAGGGCCATCGGGTGCCACGAGCTCCGGTCGGCTCACGCCACCGAAGTACTGCGACGTCGTCGCGTCGAACGCGAGGAACGGGCGCAGCGCATCTCGCTTCTTGCTGTTCGTCGGATCGGCCCAGTACGCCTTGAGCGGATTCCAGAAGTCGGTGGCGAGCCCCTGTTCGTAGGCGTTGCCGTTCTGGACGATCAACGCCGTCACCCGCTCGGGGTGGGCACTCGCGAGACGGAACCCGATCGGCGCGCCGTAGTCCTGCACGTACAGCGCGTACGACTCGAGCCCGAGCTGCTCGGTGAAGCGTTCGATCACCGTGGCGATGTTGTCGAACGTGTACGCGAACGTCGTGCGCGGCGGCATCGAGCTCCGCCCGAACCCGGGATAGTCGGGCGCGATGACGTGATAGCGATCCGCCAGCAGCGGGATCAGCGTGCGAAACATCTGCGAGCTCGTCGGGAAGCCGTGGAGCAGCAGGATCGCCGGCGCGTCGGGCGGGCCAGCCTCGCGATAGAAGATGTCGAGCGCGCCCACCCGGATCGTCTTGTGCAGCGTCCGGATGCGCTCCTGCTTGCGTGAACCTACGCGCCTGCCTGCGCCTGCGCCCGCGTAGAGCGCCACGACGGCGCCCGAGAGCGCCGCGAACAGCAAGGACATCGGAAAGCCGCTCCTGGGTTTCGATTGCACGAGCCCGCACGGTGCGAACCACGTGCCCGACGAACCGGGAGCCGACTCCACTGACGAAACCAACGCAGATCCGGAGGGCAAATCAGGCCGCACCGTCGCGAGCGAACCTGCCCGCGATGTCGCTTCGGGGCGGACGCGGCACGTGCAGCGGGCGCGACGAGGCTGAACCGCCGGGCCTCGTCGTTCGGACGGAACGCCCGACCTCGTCGTTCGGACGGAACGCCCGACCTGGTCGTTCGGACGACTCGACGGATCAGTTCGTCGTCGGGCTCGGGCCGCTCGACTCTTCGGGCTGCTCGGTCTTCGGTCGCTCGGCGGTCGCGGTCGGCTCCGAGCGCTCGCGCTTCACGGCGCGCACGGTGCCGTCGCTCTTGCCGTTGCCATTCTCGGCCTTGCCGTTGCCATTCTCGGCCTTGCCGTTGCCGTTCTCGGCCTTGCCCTCGCCGTTGCCGTTGGACGCCTTGTCCGCGAGCTTCGCGACACGCTTGGCCTTGTCGGCCGCGCCCTGCTTGGCCTCGCGCTCGCGCTCGAGCTCGCGCTCCTCGCGCTTCTTCTCGCGGAGCCGGCGGAGTCCGCCCTGCATGATCTCGGCGATCAGCTGGTCGTACTCCATGCCGCACGCCTTCGCGATGAGGACGAGGTCGGAGTAGTCCGGCGTGAGGCCCGGCAGCGGGTTCACCTCGAGCACGTAGATGCGGCCCTCGGCATCCATGCGCATGTCGACGCGGGCGACGTCGCGGCAGTCGAGCGCCCAGAACGTGGCGCGCGCGATCTTCTCCATCGCCTTCTGCTCGGCCTCGGTGAGCTTGGCCGGGCACTCGTAATAGACGTACTCCTCCCACTCCTGCTTGACGCCGTAGTCGTAGACGGGGCGGAGGTTGTCCTTCTTCTTGAACTTGATCTCCATCGGCGGCAGCACGCGCGGCCGCTTGTCGCCGAGGAGGCCGACCGTGAACTCGCGACCCGCGATGTACTCCTCGACGAGGGCGGGCTGGCGGTAGCGCTCGATCAGCTTCTTCACTTCCTCGCGGAGCTCGTCCTCGTTGTCGACGACCGAGGTCGAGCCGATGCCCTTGGACGAGCCCTCGGCATTCGGCTTCACGATCAGGGGGAACCTCATGTCCGGCGAGAGGCGCTCGCGGGCCGACTCCATCACCTGGAACTTCGGGGTGAGGATGTCGTGCTGGAGGAGCACCTTCTTGCCGAGCGCCTTGTCGAGCGCGATCGCGAGCGTCGCCGAGTCCGAGCCGGTGTACGGGATGCCGAGCAGCTCGCACAGGGCAGGGACCTGCGCCTCGCGGTTCCGGCCTTCGACGCCTTCCGCGATGTTGAAGATGAGGTCGACGTCGGCTTCGGCGAGCACCCGGGGCAGGTCCGGCGTCGCCTCGAGGTGGACGACGATGTGGCCCTGGCGCGCGAGCGCGTTGGCGATCGCGATGATGGTCTCCGGCGGATCCCACTCGGCCTCGTCGTCTCCGTCTGCCGAGCGCTTGACGTTGTAGGTGAAGCCGACGCGGATCGGCTGGACCTTGCGCTGGCGGGTGACGCCGAGCTGCGACGCGGTCGCGAGGCCCGAGCGCAGGGCGGACGCGTTCAGGATCGCGCCGATCGTCGCCTGGTAGGTGAGGCCGACCTGCGCGGTCGCCGCGAACAGCGAGGACGAGGTCGCGAGCGCGGGCAGCGCGTTGACCTCGAGCAGGTAGATGCGGCCCTCGGGCGTGACGCGGAAGTCGAGGCGGGCGAGGTCGCGCAGGCCGATCGTCCGGATCGCCTCGTGCGCGACCTGGCGCAGGCGTGCGGCGACGTCGCGCGGCAGGTTCGCCGGGCAGCGGTACTGGACCTTGCCGGGCTCGACGTTCTTCAGCCGGTAGTCGTAGATGTTCGGACGCTCGGTGGACGTCTCGTAGATCATCTCGACCGGCGTGAGGAGGCCGTCGTCGTGGCCGACGCCCTCGATGAAGCCAACGGCGACATCGGAGCCGTCGATGTACTCCTCGACGAGCACGCCGTCGGGGTAGGCGCGCAGCGCGCTCTTGAGCGCGGCCGGCAGCTCCCGCGGCTCCTTGATGACCGACGAGCTGAACGAGTTGTTGTAGATGCCCTTCGACGAGCCCTCGTGGTTGGGCTTGACGATCACCGGGAACGCGAGTCCCGCGCCCCGCTCGATGATCGTCTCGAAGTTGCGGACCGTGACGAGCATGCCGCGCGCGGTGTCGATGCCGGCACGCTGGATCAGCAGCTTTGTCAGCCACTTGTCGAGCGTGATCGCGTTCGTGTACGCGTCGGAGCCCGTGAACGGGATCCCGAGCTCCTCGAACAGCGCGGGGTAGAACGCCTCGCGCATGCGGCCGCGGTCACCCTCGGCGGTGTTGAAGATGATGTCGGGGTCGATCGCCTCGAGCCGCTCCAGCAGATTGGAGGCCGGCCCCGAGACTTCGACCTTCTCGACTTCGTGGCCGCAGGCTTCGAGGGCCGAAGCGATTGCGTTCACGGTTTCGGCGCTGTCGTATTCCGCTTCCTTTTCGGTTTCGCGGACGTCCGTCAGCCGGAGGTTGTGCGTGAACGCGATCTTCATGTCGTGGAAGCCTTAACAGAACGGTGTGACACAGAAACAGTCAAGCGAAAGCAACGATCTGACGGACGAACCATTCGGCCGGCTCATACGTCATAACTGGGTATGCGATCCCTGCTCGTGACCGTGCTGCTTCTCGCCGCGTGTGGCGGCCGCGTCGCGACGACGACGACGCCGAAGCCAGCGCCGACGTCGGCCGCGCCGGCCCGGGATCTCGCCGCCGCGAAGGACGATGCGCCCCGGAGCGGTAGCCACCTGGTCGCCAAGGATCCTCGCGTCACCGATCTCGACATCATCCGCATCACGGCGACCAGCCGCGGTGTCGGCGGCGATCCCCAGCTGGATCACGTTGCAACCGCTGATTTATTCAAGCAGGCGAACGACGCGGCCAAGGCGGGCGAGACCGAGAAGGCGATCGGTCTGTACCGGCGCATCGTCACGGAGTTTGCCGGCTCGAAGTACGCGCCTATCTCGCTCTTCAACACGGCCGCGATCTACGACGGCCGCCGCGATCTCCCCGCGACGATCGCAGTCCTCAGGGAGCTCGTGAAGGCATACCCGGACGCGCGCGAGTCGATCGACGGCCACCTGTTCATCGCCGCGCTCCAGACCGACCACGAGCAGTACGCCGATGCGCTCGCGACGACCGAGGAGATCCTCCCGCGACCGAACCTCACCTACGCCGACCGGATCGAGGTGCTCGCCCGGAAGGGTTACATCCTGATCGAGCTGAAGCGCTACGGCGACGCCGAGCCCGCGCTCGATGCCGCGGTCGCCGAGTGGCGCAAGGCGCCGCACATCGAGGACCCGTACTACATCGCGATGGCGAGCTACTACCGCGGCGAGCTCGCCCACCGGAAGTTCCAGGAGGCGCCGGTCCGGCTGCCCGATGACGCGCTGGTCGCCGACCTCGAGGCCAAGCGCGTGCTCGCCGTCCAGGCCTACGACCGGTGGAAGGAGAGCCTCGGCTTCAAGCAGGCGTACTGGGCGACCGCGGCCGGCTATCAGATGTCGCAGATCTTTGTCGAGCTGTGGGAGGCGCACGTCAAGGCGCCGTATCCGAAGCGGATCGACGCCGCGACGCGCCCGAAGTACATCGCCGAGGTCCACGGCAACGTGCGCGAGCACCTCGAGAAGGCGCTCGAGGGGCACCGGATGAACGTCGAGCTCGCGAAGGCGTTCGGCGTCGAGACCAACTGGAGCAAGGCGAGCGAGCAGCGCGCCGTCGAGGTGATGGAGCTGCTCGCGCGCGAGGCCGCCGGCAACTACGTCACGCCCGCGAGCTGATCGGTCTCCCAAGAGTTTTTTCGGCTCGATCCGCCTCGCGCCACGCGGAGTTATCGAGTGCGTGAAAAATCATGTTGATTGTCGACTCGCGATCCTTATAGTGCGTCTCACTCCACGATGACTTCGACGCACGGACATATCGACCCGACCCCCTGAGGGCAGGCCCGCTTCCCGTTCGTCGAAGCCGCCTCCCAGGCGGCTTTTTCATTTCTGCAGCACGGATCCCGCCGCGAGGTCCCTACACGCAACGTTCAAGAAGAACGCCGGGCTAGACGCCAGTCGTCGAACCCGGTGACTTGTTGGACCACGCACTCGGATCCGTCGCTGACATCTTTTTCGCTCGCACGCCCCGCCGTAGAAACCGTACACGCAAAACACCTCGGTTCGAATCCAGGTGACCCCACCATCGGGCTGCGCCTTCAAAGCCAGCCCACTTCGGGGTCAACGCCCTTGGAGGGCACTTCTCCTTACAAGAGAAATCTTGGTGGTTTTCACACTCGGGCGGGCGAGCAATTTTTCGTCAGCGTGTCCATCCGGGTAGAGCCCACACGCACTCTGGAATAGCTCATTCGGTAGAGCGTCAGATTGTAGATCTGAAAGTAGCGGGTTCAAATCCCGCTTCCAAAACCCTCGCGCTCCGCCCACTCGGACACGCTGACACTTTTCGAGCGCCAGCCTCCGCGCTCCACGATTTTTCGCGCCCCGCCGACGAAGCCCTACACGCAACGAGAGATACAGGTTCGAATCCTGTCCGCCGCTCCACATGCGGCGGTGGCCGAATGGACAGGCGCTCGGTTTTTCCAACCGACCTTTGCGGCTTCATCACTCGGGCGCGGCAATTTTCTCTTTCGCGAGATACCTCGCGATACCCTGGAGGTCTCCCATGACGACGGCACGCAACTACCTTCCCGAGTCGCAGATGGGCCCGGCCGAGCGCCTGCTCGATGTCGTGCTCGGCTCGTCGGCGCACCTGTGGCACAACCGCCCGGGTCTCGACGTCAACGGCACGTGGGTGCCGGCGAAGAACAAGACGGGCAAGGCGCGCGGCAAGAAGGTCGCACCGGGTCTGTTCGTTCCGGCGGCGGTCGCGCTGTACTCGCGCCTGCTCGAGATCCACAAGCTGAACGCCGACCTCATGGCTCACCTCGCGAGCTACGCGCTGGTCGAGACGGACTGGCGCGACCTCAAGGTCGCGTGCGCCGCGCTGATGCTCGTGCAGACGCGCGCCGGTGCTCCGATCCACGACGACGATGGCTCGGTCGCGTTCTACGACGACGACTACCGCCGCATCGGCGAGGCAATGGTTCTCTGGTACCAGAAGAAGAGCGCGCGCATGCTGACGCCGAAGGCGGTGCTGCGTGTCGCCGAGCTCCTGGAGACGCCGGAGATCGCAGCGCTGAACCGCGCCGCGGGTTTCGGTGACCCGGCCGCAAAGCGCGCGCCGCTCGGTCGCTGGGCCAAGGCCGCGACGAAGTGGCTCGCCGTTCGCGAGACGAACAAGGCGATGCTGCAGGGTCTCGTCAAGGCGGGCTACAAGCAGACGATCAAGAACCTCGCACGCAAGGTCGGCTACAAGCCGGAGACGCCGGAGTTCTTCGGCATCCTCGGCTGGAAGCAGGCGCAGGCGGACGACGGTCGTCGCGAGATCGGTCTCGACAACGTCACGCTCGTGAAGAGCGAGCGCTTCGACGGTCTGTCGGAGGCAGAGATCTGCGAGACGATCGTGGCGCAGAAGATGCGCTACAAGGACGCGGTCGGCCGCCTGCCGGCAGACATCGGCCTGACGCCGGCGATCATGGTCGCGCTGCTCCCGACGCTGTCGGACCTCGACCTGCGCCAGCTGACGCCGACGCTCGAGGAGCTCGGTCTCCTGTCGGTCGCGGAGATCCGCGCACGCTGGGAGAAGGCGATCGAGACGGCGACGGACCAGCGCGGCCTCAACATCGCGAAGAACGTGCGCGACGCGGGCCTCAAGGAGAAGCTCGCGGAGAGCGCGGACAACGCGGCGAAGAAGGCCGTGGCGGCAGCGACGGCGGAGGCGGACATCCGCGTGATGTTCCTCGTCGACAAGTCGGGCTCCATGCAGGGCGCGATCGAGTCGAGCAAGGACGCACTCGGCAAGATGCTCGCGGGTTTCCCCCTCGAGAAGCTCCACGTCGCGGCGTTCGACACGATGGGTCAGGTCCTGAAGCCGAAGGCTGCTTCGAGCGCGGCGGTCAAGCACATGCTCGCCTCGATCACGGCCGGCGGTGGCACGATTCACGGCGCCGCGGTGCAGGCTCTGCATCGCGACGGTGTGCGCGTGCCGGCGGACGCCAAGCTGATCGTGATCGTCGTCGGTGACGAGGCAGGCGAGCAGGGTGCGCAGCTCGCAGGCGTGTTCTCGGCGCTCGGCTACAGCGTGTCCGCGATGGCACTCATCCTCGCGGGTACGCGCGGTGGCTCGACGGTCCGCGACTGCGCACGCACGCTCGCGATCCCGTACAGCGAGGTCACGGTCAACCAGTTCGACGACCCGTATCACGTCACGCGCGTGCTGCGGGCACTGCTCGAGGCTCCGGTCTCGGCGGTGATCCCGACGCCGGGTCTCGTCGAGAAGGTGATGAAGACGAAGCTGCTCGAGGTCGTCTAGACGTGGACTACAAGGCCTTCCTCAAGAAGCCAGCATCGGAGGTCGAGACCCTCGTGCTGCCGTACTTCGGCGGCACGAAGGTCGACACCAAGGATCGACGCTTCTCCGTGGAAGGCGAGCTCGCGCCCGGCTGGTGGCGCTTTCAGATCGATGGTCGGCGAGCGGTCTCACCCGAGACGGCGCACGCCGCCGACCTCCCCGAGCTGAGCGTGCTGCCGGCCGTGCGCGGTCATTTTTTCAATGGCTGGGTCGTCGTCGACGGCAAGCAGATGGGACGCATCCCGCTGACGCCCGACGACGAACCGGCGCCGCTGTCGCGCGTCACCGCGCGGCGCTGGTACTCGAACGACCTGCTCTTTGACACGACGGAATTCGAAGATGACGCCGAGCTCGCTGCTCGGACCGCGCTCGAGGAGCGCCGTCCGCTCGGCGACGTCAAGGGCGTCGTGCCCTCGCTGCGTGCCGCGTTCGGCTACGCGCTCGGCATGGCGCTCGCGCGCGAGCTCGACGTCGAGGTGTCGC
>JAEWJO010000522.1 GCA_023386455.1 Pseudomonadota bacterium
CGACCATCCTCTCCGGAGATCGCGCGACCGCACGTCGTGTCGCGTACCGCAGCCTCGATGCGACCGTTCGCGGTCGCCGCTAGCTGTGGTTCGCGTCGGAGTCCTTGCCGAGGAGAGACTTCACACGGCGTGCCGCCCGCGCGATGAGCTTCTTCGGCTTCGCGGCGAGCTTCGCGGTCGCCTTGCGCGCGACCGAGCGGACGATGCCGCGCTTCGCGCCGGACCTGGCGCCGGCCTTCTTCGCGCGCGCGGTCACGGCGGCCTTGACGCCGGCGGCCTTCGCCGTCGCCTTCGCGCGGGCAGTCGCGGCCGTAGCGCGGGGCTTCGCGAACCGCGCCTCCGCGGCCTCGGCCTTCGCGATCGGCGATTTCGCCGGCGGCGTCGCCGGCTCGGGCTGGTGGAGATGCTTGAGGTGGTTTTTTCTTGAACGGTGGGCCATGAGTCAAACTCCGCTTGGATACGTCTCTGGCAATTCGTGTGCCTGCGCGAAGTCCTCGGGCTCGTCCACCACGTCGAGGGGCTCGAGCCCGCGCGTGGTGTCGACATGGATGATCACGTCGAGCTCGGCGGCGAGGCGTGCATGCAGGTAGTGGCTCCGCCGCTCACTCTCGGGCCGGTAGACGACGCCGATCGCGCGCTGGAGGAGCCCGGCGCTCCCGCCGATCGCGCGCGCCAGATCGCCGGCCGTCACGTAGAAGCGCGGCAGGCCGGCGTCGTGGAACAACCGCTCCCAGGATCGCTCGAGCGACGGCCGCACGCGCATCCGCGCGGCAGGTTCGTCCCAGTCGTGCGATGCGACCACGGAGCCGTCGTGTGTCGTGAAGCCGACGAGCGCCGTCTCGCCCGGGTGGCGCTGGCGCAGCAGCTGGCCGAGCGTGATCTGGCCGCCGTCGGCGAGCTCGGTCGCGCGCGCATCGCCGACGTGCGAGTTGTGAGCCCAGATCACGAGCTTCGCCAGCGAGGCATCGTCGTCGGTCTGGCCGAGGTGCTCGGCGAGCAGGTCGACGGTGTCGGCCATGTGGGTGTCGCGCAGGTTCCACGACGCGCTCTGGCCGCCGAACATCGTGCGGTAGTAGGCCTCGGCATTGCGGACGACGTGCGCCTGCTGGACCGCATGGAACCAGGCATCGCCAGCCGGCGTGCGACCCGAGCGGGCGAGCTTGCGCACCTGCATCTCGACGAGCTGCGCGACGACCTCGGTCTCGCACTTGGGACCGATGCCGAGGTGCGCCTGCAGGCCGTACTGCTGCGGGTCGCCGGGGACGTGGTCGAAGCATGCATAGCGCTCGCGAGCGCGCGCGGCCGACGCGGGGTCGACGTCCTCGAGGTAGTGGATGACCGCCTGCATCGACGAGTGCAGCGAGTACAGGTCGAGGCCGTAGAACCCGGCGTGACGCTGTGCGGGCAGGTCGGCGTTGTACGCGCGGAGCCAGTCGAGGAACAGCGCGACATCCTCGTTGCGCCACATCCACCGCGGAAAGCGCTCGAAGCCGGCGAGCGCGTCGACCGCGCTCCGGTCGTCGCCCTGACCGCGGACGTAGCGATCGGCACGCAGGCAGTCGGGCCAGTCGCCCTCGACGACGACGCCGGCAAATCCGTGCTGGACGATCAACCGGCGCGTGAGCGACGCGCGCAGATCGTAGAACTCGCGCGTGCCGTGACTCGCCTCACCGAGGCAGACGATGCGCTTGTTGGCGACGAGGTCGACGATGTGTCCGAGGTCGTGCTCGCCGTGGATCGGCCGCGCGATCCCACGGATCGCCTCGGGATCGATGCCGGCGGGAACCTGGACCATGACTGCAACTTGGAACGGTGGGACACGCTGTCAAATGTGCGCACGCACTTGCACGCCGCGCGTCGGCGCCCAGTGCTAGAACGAGGCGGTGAAGAAGTGGCTCGTCGTCGGAGCGGTGGCGGTCGCGATCGCGGGTGCAGTCGTCGCGATCGTGACGCTGACTCGTGGCGACTCGCAGACCGAGACGCACGACACGGGCGTTCGCGACGCGGCCGTCCAGGACTTTCGTGCGACGGAGCGACAGGGCATCCGGTCGTTCAACGAGGCCCTGCGCCGTCAGCGCGCGAACGAGATCGACGAGCTCGAGCTGGCAGCGACGATCGAGCGCGACGTGCTCGTGCCGTGGCGGGCGATGCGGGCGCGCGTGAACGCCGCCCAGGTGACGCCATCGAGACAGGAGCTCTACACGACGCTGCGGCGCTACATCGAAGCACGCCAGACTGCGTGGGAGGCCTACGCGACCGCGCTGCGCGCCGGATCCGAAGCCGCAGCACGGCCTCACTACGACGTCTATCACCAGAAGAACGACGAGGCGCAGGCAGACGCGAGGACGCTGGGTCAGCTGTTCCGGGCCGGCGGTGCGGTCGCGCCGCCCGCGCCGTAGACCCAGCCCGCGCCCACAGTCGGGTCCGCCGTGACCCTTCGACGCCGCACGACCCACGAGTTGTCGTGAGGTTGCGCCGGCACGCGGCTTGATGAGGCGTCCTGCGTGCCGCGCACGTGGGCCCTCGGGATCGCCATCGCCGCGAGCGCTTGCGCGAGGCCCGAGCTGTTCACGCCCGCGAGCGGGCCGATCCGCACGAACCCCGCGGCGCTCTATCGCGACTTCACGCGCGGCGAGGGTGACCTGCTCGCGAAGTATCGCACCGGCGTGACGCTGACCGGATCGATCAGGTCGGTCGGCGAGGGCGAGCACGACGAGCCGATCGTGATGATGGATGTCGACGGCCGGAACATGCTGTCGCTCGACTTCGCCGACCCGGTGGCGGCGCGACGGATCGCGGCGGGTGATCGCGTGACGGTGACGTGCCGGATCGGCGGCGCGACCGGCGCGCTCATGATGGTGACGAGCTGTGTTCCGTAGCGTTCGCGGTCTTCTCGTTGCGATGCGCACCGCGGATGTTGATCGCGGCGAGCGCGACCTGCAGCACGATCAGGGCGTACGCCTTCGCGTGAAATCCCCACACGACCCACGCGACGTTGCTCGCGAGGAACACCCAGAACCCGATCGCCCGCTTCTTCGCGCTCCGCGAGCCGACGAGGTACGCCGCCGCGACGGTGATCACCATCGCCGGCCACTGGAGTGCGTCGAGGAGATCCATGATCAGCGTTCTAGCCCTCGGAACCGCCCAGGCGCAGCGCCGCGTCGAGGACGCACCCACCGGTCGCGGGTGAGAGTGGAGGCGCCGAGACCATGCGAAGTCTAGCTGCGCCCCGGCAGGCTCTCGACGAGGCGCTGAAGCTGCCCCAGATCGATCGGCTTGACGAGATGCTCTGCGAAGCCGGCCTCCGCCGAGGCGCGCCGATCGCTGTCCTGGTCGCGCGCGGTGACCGCGACGAAGTGAAGGTGTCCGACGCGCTCGCGCAGCCGGCGTGCGAGCTCCCAGCCGTCCATCACGGGCAGACCGATGTCGAGGAGCGCGACGTCCGGCTCCTTCTCGCGCGCCAGGTTGAGCGCGATCGGACCGTTGTGCGCAACGATGACCTCGTAGCCGAGCTGCTCGAGCGCGCCCGCGAGCGCGCGAGCGGTATCGTCGTTGTCCTCGACGAGCATGACGCGCTTGCGGACGCTCGACGCCATCGCGATGCGGCCCGCCGCGACCTCGACCCCGGCGGCGAGCGGCAGGTCGATCACGCACTGGGTACCGTGACCGAGGCCGTCGCTCTGGAGCTCGATCGTGCCGCCATGCAGCTCGACGAGCCCGCGCGCGATCGCCAGGCCGAGTCCGAGACCGCCGGAGGCGCGCTCGGAGCGAAACACCTCGAACGCTCGATCGAGCTCGGTGCGCGCGATGCCGGCGCCGCGATCGACGATCGAGATCCGGGCGCGCTCGGGGCCGGCGACCGCCTCGAACACGATCGGCGAGCCGGAGTCGCTGTGCTCGATCGCGTTCGTGAGGATGTGGGCGAACACGCGGGCGAGCCGTTCGCCGTCGGCGTCGATGACGAGCCCGGTCCGCGAGACGCGAACGTAGACCTTCGCGTTCCGCTGCTTCACGAGCGGCGCGACGAGCTCGGTCGCGCGATCCGCGAGCGTGGCGAGCTCGATCGGCTTGCGGTGGATGACGAGCGTGCCGCGCGCGAGCCGCGAGACGTCGAGGAGGTCGTCGACGAGCCTCGTCAGATGGTCGAGCGCGCGCTGCATGAGCTCGACCTCGTGCGAGGGTTCGCGCAGCTCGAAGACCTGCATCGTGGTCGAGAGCGCCGAGAGCGGGTTGCGGAGCTCGTGACCGATCAGTGACAGGAACTCTTCCTTCTCCGCGCGCTCGACGCTGGCGTCCTCGTCGGAGTCCGAGTCAGCTTCGGTGAACGAGCACACGATGCCGTCGACCGTGCCGCGCTCGCCGACGAGCGGAGCGAGCCGCAGGCCGTCCACCTCGAGGACGGTCGCTTCCGCACGGACACGCTCGGCGACCATCCGGATCGTGCTCCATCGCTCGCCGAACAACTCCGGAGCGTGGCGTCCGAGCGCACCTGGATGCTGACTCCCGATCACGGGAATGCATGCATCGTTGTAGAGGACTACTTCCTGTGGTCCCCACCACACCTGCATTGGCGATCTCGACGCCAGACACGTCGTCACGGCGATGCGCAGCGCGACGGGCCACCCGTCGAGCGGGCCGAGCTCGTGGCGCGTCCAGGCGGCTGTACGGACGAGCTCCGCCATACCGCTGGTTCCGACGACGAGGCGCTCGGAAGTACTTTGCATACCGAATACAAAACACCACGCTTTCGTGGGATAGGCAAAAGGTCTCGGCACGCCTCACCATGTTGGTCATCATTCATTCGGGACAGACAGGCGTCGAGCGAGGGGCACATCGCGCGGCGGTCACCCACGGAATCTCGATCGCCGGCTTCATGCCGCTCGACAGGCGCGACGAGCTCGGGCCGGTGCCGGCCGAGATCGCCGAGATGCTCACACCGTGCTTCGATCGCGGCCCGCGGCAGGCCGTCAAGGCGAACATCGCGCTCGCGACGGGCGTGCTGCTGCTGGTGCCGGATGCGGCGCATCCGACGAAGTTCACCGCGATCGCTGCGGTGATGCAGGCGCTGCGCAGCGCGCGTACGCCGTCGATGATCTGCGATCCGCAGACGAACCTCGACGACATCGTCCAGTGGGTTCGCCGGCTGCCCGAGACCTCGGGCTCGGTTCGCGTGTTCATCACCGGACTGCGCGCGACGCGATGGGCCGAGGGCGAGGCACTCGCGCGCCGGATGGTCGGCGCCGTCGCGATGGCCGAGTAGCGTTAGCGCTCGCGGCGGCGGCTCATCCGGTGGCCGCAGTTCTCGCAGCGGTCCTCGTCTTCTTCGCGCGAGACCGACACGAACTGGTGGTCGTAGTCGATCCGACTGCCGCGGAGGCTCGGGTGGCCAAACCGTTCGTCGCGCGTCGTGTACGCGTGCGGCCGCCGATCGGGCCAGCCGAATCGATCGTCGCTCGGCTCGAGCTCGTCGTCGCGGCGGCGCGAGACCTCGTGCACGTAGTAATCGTCGGTGCCGCGCTCGTCGCGGTAGTAGTGCGCGCGCTCGCTCTCGCGGTCGTCCGGGCGGTCACGCATCGCGGGACGCGGATGGCCGCGGTGGCCGACGTCGTCGCGCATCACCCGTTCGTAGTCGTGCGATTGCCACGGGTCGCTCGACGGAGCCAGATCGCGCTGCTCGTGGCGGTACACGTGCTCGTCCGGATCGTCTTCCCGCCACCGCTGAGGTTGGTCACGCCACTGACGTTCTTCGAATCGACCGATGCCGTAACGCGGTGCCATCTCGCTGCCTCCAGGTGTGCTCTGGAGCCCTGCGACGGCTGTGCCACCGCGACACAACTCGGGAAAGGCATTGCACACGCGTTGCAAGGCGAGATGTCCATGCCACGCAAACAGCGCTTCAAGCCCAGCCGCAAGCCGCAGCAGACCCAGGGCACCGTTGCGAGCCCGCAGGTCGATGATCGCAAAGATATTCAGTCCGAGCAGGAAATCGGCCGTGCAGCGCCCGGCAACGAGGGCATTCGCGATATCGAACCAGACAAGGGCTGAGCGAGCGCGTCGATGACGACGCGCGGCTGCGCCACGAGCGCATGACCGTTCGCTAGCTCTCACCCGAGGAGCACGGTCTCACCACATCGTGCCCCCGCCGGTCCACGTCGATGTCGGCAGGAATGTCGTCGCGAGCGTGACGCGGTCGGGTGCGCTGTGAGCGGTGCAGAACCACGATTCACCGTCGGTCTCTGCACGGACACGTACGCATTGCGGACACTGCGGGACATCGACCGCGCGGTCGACCAGCGTCACCGCCAGCGTCGCGCACGGTGCGTTCTCGAGCACGCGGTGCGCCGTCGACCCGAGCGTCCCGAGCGTACGGTGACTGCCGAACCGCCCGACGACGACGAGGTCGGCGTCGATCTCGTTCGCGAGGTTGACGATCTCCTCGTGCGCCTTGCCCGAGCGTACGTGGAGCCGCGCGCGCCAGTTCTCGCCGCGCTGGCCGAAGGTCTCGAGACCCTGCAGCGTCAGCTGCCCGAGCGCGGCCTGGGCGCGTTCTACCTGCTCGTCTCCGCCGCCGTGTTCGAGTACGTGAAGGAAGTGGAGATCGGGAGAGTCATGGCGCGCGGCCTGATCGAGTGCGTGCTCGAGAACGATCTCGGCGTACTCAGACAAGTCGAGCGCGATGACGATTCGATAGTGATCGCGCTGCATGCTCGTGAAGCGCTGCATCACGGGTGCCTCGCGGATGCGAGCTTGTCCGTCGCTACCAGGCGTACTGCTTGAAGAACGACCACTCGAGCGCGGTCGCATCAGCGTAGCTCGGACAGGCAAACACGCTCGCGCTCGAGCCGCCTGCCCAGCAATGCGCCATGCCGGGGAACGTGCACAGCGCGACCTGACCGTCCGCCGGACACGCGTCGTAGTAGAGGCAGGTGCCGCCCTGCACGAGCCTCGGACTCGTCGTCGTCGCGCAGCCATTCTTCGCCGCCCACGCGGTCGCCGATGCGGTGACGCCGAGCGGCTGGAGTGCCGCCGGGTCGTCGCAGCCGATCGGGACGATCGTGTCGGCGGCCCCGTGGAAGATGATGATCGGCTTGTGCTGCGTCGTGCAGGTCGCGAGCGAGTGCGTGCCGCCCGAGTGCGGCGCGACCGCGCGGATGTCGTCGCGCATGCAGCCGGCGTGGTGCGAGAAGTAGCCGCCCATCGAGAAGCCGGTGACGAACACGTGCGCGTCGTCGAGGCACTGGTCGAGCGAGATGTCGGCCTTGATCGCGTCGAGCATCGCGAAGTCGTCGCCGGTCGCGTTCGGGGGCGTGCCTCCTCCGGAGGCCGGGCACACGTTGGTGCCGACGTTCCACGGCGCGCCGAACGAGTCGGGGCCGCCCTGGCCATCGGGGAACGCGACCGCGACGTGCTCGGAATCCGCGAGCGCCGCGTAGTTCGTGATCTCGTACATGGCCTGCGCGGACATCGTGTAGCCGTGGTGGACGAACACGAGCGGGACGGGCGTCGCCGGATCGACGCCGGCAGGCAGATAGACGATGTACGTGCGGTCGAGGCCGGCCGCCTGGATCGTGCGGTTCGTCTTGCCGCGCATGCCGACGCGCCGGCCGCACGTCGGCGCCGCGTCGGGAGCGAGCGGAGCGTCGACGCCGGCGTCGGCCGCCCCGAGGGTGGCAGATTCGTGACACCCGGCCAGGCAGGCACCGGCAACCAGGTAGGTACGCAACAGCCGGGGCATCGGGCCGTCGAACTCTCGACGATTTCAGTCACCGGATCCACAGGGAATCGCATGGATGCGGCGCGGCACGCAGGTTGCGATACCGCCCCACACGATGCCCGCCTCGACTTCTTCGACTCCTCGCCTGCGCCGTACCTCTCGCCTGCGTGACTTCAAGATCGCCGCGACGCTCGTCGGCGCCGCGCTCGACAAGGACCGCCCGCTGATCGCGAACCTGATCGTCACGCGCCGCTGCAACCTCAGCTGCGGCTACTGCTACGAGTACGACAAGACGTCGGCGCCTGTGCCGCTCGAGACGCTGAAGGAGCGCATCGATCACATCGCGCGCCTGCGCGCCGTGTTCGTGACGTTGACCGGCGGCGAGTCGCTGCTGAACCCGCACGTCGACGAGGCCGTCGCGTACGTCAAGGACAAGGGGATGGTGCCGTTCGTCAACACGAACGCATACCTGCTGACGCGCGAGTGGATCGAGCGCTTCAACAAGGCCGGCCTCTACGGCATGCAGATCAGCATCGACAACGTCACGCCGAACGAGACGTCGATGAAGTCGCTGAAGACGATCCTGCCGAAGCTGCGGCTGCTCGCGGAGCACGCTCGGTTCCGCGTCCGCATCAACTGCGTGCTCGGCTCGAGCCCGCCCGCGGAGGCGATCGAGGTGGCGCGCGCGGTGATCGGCTTTGGCTTCGACATGAACACGTCGCTCGTCCGCGCCGAGGACGGCACGCTGCTGCCGGTGTCCGACGAGACGCGCGCCGCCTACGAGACGATCCGCGGCATGGGCCGCCGCGCGCCGGCATACCTCGACGACGACTACACGCGCCCGCTCCTCGAGAAGGGTGAATCGGAGTGGAAGTGCCGCGCCGGTGCGCGCACGTTCCATGTCGACGAGCTCGGCCTCGTCCACCTGTGCGCACCGCGCACCGGCATGCCGGCGAAGCCGATCGCGCAGTACACCGTCGAGGACATCCGGTACTACTTCAATGCGAGGAAGCCGTGCGCGTCCCGGTGCCCGGTCGCGTACGCGCGCCACGCGAGCCGGCTCGACGGCTGGCGCAGCCAGGGCGAGCCGATGCAGCTCCCGAGCGGCCAGCTCGTGCAGATTCGTGTCGGGCGCGCCGCGTAGCCGGTTACAATGCCCGGGTGTGGCGGCTGTGTCTGCTCGGCCTCGCAGCGTGCTCGTTCACGCACGGCACGTGGCACGACACCGGCGACGGCGACGTGCCCGCCGATGCCGCGCAGGTCGTCGCGGACGCGTCGCCGCCGGATGCGCCGCAGAACTTCGCGCTGCGCGTCTCGGCGTATGTCGACGGTCGCAGCCGGCTGAGGTTTCGCGGCACGACCGTGCAATGGGAGCACCTCGAGTTCGCCGCGCCCGGTCGCGAGCAGGGCGCGACCACGCCGACGAAGCTCGGCACCGTCGACTGGCAGCCGGTGTGGCCCGACGTGCCGACGGCGGAGAATCGCGACTGCAACTGCAAGTCGAGCGTGTACACGGAGCTGCCGGTCGGTATCCCGCGCGCGCCTTCGACGGCGGCGCTCACCGCCGTCCAGGCTCGCAAGATGCCGAGCATCGTCCAGCAGCCGAGCGCCGATAACGACTACACGCTCGTCGTCGAGCTCACGGATCTCGGGTTCAGCGGTTCGTCGACGAACATCGTCGACATCGCCGTCAACGTCGCACCCTAGGGAATGAACGACTCGGTGTGGAACTCGGCGCCGGCGCCGTCGTGGTACGCGACCTTCACCTCGCGGGTCGACGGATCGAGGCGCAGCGTCGTGTAGTTGTTCGTGCCGGTCGCGAACGAGAACTGCGGCGCGTTCAGGGTCGAGACGAGCACGTTCGAGCTCTGGCCGCCGGGACCACACAGGACCTCGCGCTGGTTCGCGCCGGCGCCGCTCGGCGACACCTTGCTGATGAACGCGAGGTGAAAGTCACCAGCCAGCCAGAGCACGCCGGTGATGTGGCTGTCGTCGATGAACTTCAGGATGTCGGTGCGCTGCGCGCCGTACGCCTCCCAGCGGTCGGTCGGATACGCGTCCCACACGGACGGCATGTTCGTGATCGGCACCGAGTTGATGATGATCTTGAACACGGCGTCGCTCGAGGCGAGGCCGAGCTTCAGCCACGTCATCTGCTCGGCCGAGATGTACTGCGGGGCGCTCGACGTGATCGTCGACGGCAAGCGCTCGCTGCGGCAGTCGAGCACGAAGATCTCGGCGGTCTTGCCCCACTTCGCGGAGCGCCAGATGCGGCGCGGATGCTCCTCGGTCAGTGGCGCGTGCTCGAAGAACGTCCGGAACGCGGTCGCGAGCTGCGCCTCGCCGATCGTCTCCGGGTTCCAGTCGTTCTTCACCTCGTGGTCGTCCCACGTGATGTACATGCCGGTGGCCTCGCGGAGCGCGCGGTGCTCGGCCCGGCCGAAGTGGGCGATGTACTTCTCGCGATAATCGGCGAGCGAGGTCGCGCCGTCGCAGTACGCGTTGTCGCCACAGAACAGGAACGCGTCGAGGTCGTCGCGCTCGGCGGCGCGGGCAAGCGCGTTGATCGGCTTGCTCTCGTCGGTGCACGCGACGGCGCCGAACGTCAGCACCTCGCTCGCGCCGGCGGCGATCGGCGCGCGGAACCGGCCGATCCGGCTGCGCGCGACGCGCGTGTCACCCTGCAGCTCGACGAACGCGTAGCGGTAGCGCGCGCCGGGCTTCAGGCCGGTGACGGGGACGTGGATGAAGCCCGCGTCGCTCGCGGTCGCCTCGAACGGACCGAGCTCCTCGACGTACGAGTCGCCATCGCCCATGCGCCACGCGATCGCGACGAGGGGTGCGATGCCGGTGTAGTACGTCCACAGGACGCCGCGGTCGCCCGCGAGGTCGCCGGCGGAGATGCCGAGGCGAAAGCTCGTCGACTCGGTCAGCGGATCCGGCGGCTGGATCGTTTTCGCGTCCGGTGTCGATTCGCCAGCGTCGACGTCGATGTCGCTGCCCTTGCTGCCGCATGCCGCGAGCGTGAGCCCGGCGGCGACTCCCTTGAGGATCGATCTGCGAGTTGGACGTCCCACGTGGCCCCCGTGCGCATCCTGCACCGGGTGCGCGGGTCACGGTGCAAAAAAGCTCATCTGCGGGTCCACCGCGCGGCATCGGCATCTGAGGGCCAGTCCAGGCCGCGGAGGTAGTCGCGGAAGTCGGTGCGGTCCCACGCCTCGAGCGCGACGAGGACCATGCGGGGCAGCACGCCGATGTAGCGGCGGCCGACCTTCTTGCGGAGTGCCATCCGCTCGCGGAACTGATCCTCGATCTCCTGGGCGACCGCGTTCTCGGCGTGCGCGACGTACGCCTTGACGGGCGCGCTCGGATCGCTGCACGCGGCCGGCGGCGTGTAGACGTAGAGTGTGCCGCACGGCGACGGCCTCGCCGCATAGACCGTGCAGCGTTCGGCCGCATCGAGGAACACGCACGGTCGCCGCCAGTCGAACGGGCTGGCCGCCTCCATCGCCTCTGCGATCGTCCGCAGCTCGTCGCGCAGCGCCGGCGTGTCGCGGCCCTCGGTGCGCAGGTGCCCGGCGACGACGATCCCCTCGTAGAGACGCGCGACGACGATCGACTTGCAGCACGCCTTCGGCGCATCGCAGCTGGTGCACTGGACGACGGGCAGCCGCTGCTCCTTGCCGAGGCGGCGGGCACCGATCGTGGACTTCCCGATGATGTCGCCGACCATCTTGTGCAGATCGGCGAGGATGCCTTCGCCTTCGACGAACTGACCGAGCGTGCGGACCTCCATGCCGGGTCATGCTACGACGAATGCGTGGCGACCAAGGCGCCAAAGCTCGTCCACCGATCGATCACGCTGCCCATCGAGCGCGGCGAGTCGGTAACGCTCGCAGCGGTCGCGGACACGCACTCGCAGCCGCACGCCCAGACCGCGAAGCGGCTCGCGGAGCTGGCGCCGGCCGCGATCCTCCATGGTGGCGATATCGGCGACCTCGCGGTCCTCGAGGAGCTCGCGGCGATCGCGCCGGTGCACGCGGTCCGCGGCAACATCGACACGCGCGCGCACGACCTGCCCGATGTCCTCACGATCGAGGCCGGCGGGTTGCGAATTCTGATGACGCACATCGCGGTCTACGGGCCGCGGCTGCGCACCGAGGTCGCGCGCATGGCGAAGGCGGCGAACGCGTCACTCGTCGTGTGCGGTCACTCGCACGTACCGTTCATCGGGATCGATCACGGCATCACCGTATTCAACCCCGGCTCGATCGGGCCGCGGCGGTTTCATCTGCCGATCGTCCTCGGCCGGATCGATATCTCGCCGGCCGGCGTTCGACTGGCGCACGTCAACTGCGAGACCGGCGAACGCTGGCTGCCGCCGTAGCTCGCTACGCCCCGGCCGGCGAGATCGCTCTCTCAGTGAAGCGGGACCGGAGCCTTCGTGAAGAACTTGTTCGCGGTGCGGCCCTTGCCGCCGGCCTTGTCGCTGTAGCGGTAGCCGACGACGATGAGGCCGTCGCCGTAGACCTGCTCGTGCGCGCGGTCGAGTGCGTCGCCCTCGACGCCGGACGCCTCGAGATCGATCTCCGACAGCTGGGCCGAGAGGTTCGAGTTCAGCTTGCGCTCGGTCAGGCTCGGGCACGGCGCCTTGATGCAGCGGATACCGTTGTCGTGGACGAGCGTGAACACGCCGTCGACCCACTCGGGCGAGCTGGCGACCCAGATCTCCGTCACCGCGAGGACGCTGCCGCGATCGTCGGGCGCCGGCACGAGCGAGCCGCGAACGATCAGCGGCTTGCCGGCGCGAAGACCTTCCTCGTAGCTCTTCGCGACCGACTCGGGCATCGCGGTGCCCGACCAGTCGATCGTGAACACCTTGCACTGCTCCTGCGCGGGGCCGCGGCTGCACTGCGTGGTCGAGCGATTCGCGCGCGAGACGAAGTAGCCAACGCCGCACTCGCCGTCGTTGACGAAGCACCGGCGGCTGTCCGGGAGCAGGTTGTAGTACGTGAACGCGTCGGCCGAATCGGCCTTGCCGGCCTCGCCGTCGGCGGCGGTCTCCTCGGCGAATTCGTCGTCGATCTGCGAGGTCGTGCAGGCGGGGATCAGCGAGGTAACTGCGAGAGCGGTCAGAAGCGAGGCGCGAAACATGGGATTCACCTTCAGTCGAGTCGAGTAATTTTGTGTGCGCGCCAAGTGCAACGCAGGTGCCACGCGGCGCTCCTCTCATCTCCACGGTCTAGAGACTCCAGCGCTGGCCAGCCGACTGGCCATGGCAAGCGGCGTCGAGCCCGTAGCTCTACGTACACGCGTCATCGCGTGTCAGAGCGCGATAGGCCCGACCAGCATCACTTCGCGATGCGAAGCAGACGATCGTCGGCGATCACGTAGATCTCGGTCTCGTCGACCGCGATGTCCGCGATCGTGCCGTCGGCGAGCTTGCGCGGCTGTCCACCCGTCAGCGGCACGCGCCACGCGCCAGTCTCCGTCGAGAAGTATGCGAAGTGCTCGTCGACCGCGAAGCCTGCACCGAGCTGCTGCTTCGCACCGTCGAGCTCAGGCCGCAGCACGAGCTGCAGCGGCTCGCCCGGGTCGCGATCGATCTTGAACGCGCCGTACGCGCCGCACTGGTCGTCGTATCCGTTCGCGATCACGTCGCGCTCGTTCGCGTCGAGCCCGTACGCGCAGACGCCGCTCGATAGCTTGACCGGCTCGCCGCCGTCGACGGGCGCGCGCCACACGCCGCGGCAGTTCGCGATCACCGCGCCCTCGGATGTCGCGACGACGTCGACGATGCCGAGCGACCACCGGTGGCTCGGTCCGGTGCCATCGACGGACATCGCCTCGGAGGTGTTCGCGTTGATCGGGAGGTAGACGTAGCGGTCGTCGAACGCGAACGTCGCGTCGGAGAACGTGCCCTGCGCGTCGAACGTGCGGCGTGTCGCGTCCGCGTACTGCAGGATCACCTGCGGGCCGCGATTCCAGCCGATCGTCGTGTCGTGCGCGCGAAGGTGCGTCGTGCTGCCGGCGAAGAACGGGACGATGTCGAGCGTCGTCGGCGCGGTGCCGGTGCGAGGCAGCGAAAGGATGTAGTCGCCGTTGGGGCGAGACTCGACCCACGAGATGGCGGTCGGCGTCAGCGCGAGGTCGGTCGCGCTGGAGACGCCGAGGAGATCGAACGGGAGGCAGGGGCCGGTCGTGCACCAGGCCTGCGGACCTTCGATCTCGCGGATCGCGCATACGCCGTTGTCTCCGCATCCGGAGACAACCGCCACGAGCGCGACCCAGCACCTCACGTGCGGCATAGTGCAACGCGGGCAGGAGCATGTCGAGGTGCACGTTCACCGACATCATGACCGAGGCCACAGCGGCTACCCCTGCTTCAATGCAAACAGGATGTACGCGCCATCGGTCGCGTCGATCCAGACGCCGTCGGCGTCGAGGATGCGGGCGGCGATCGCGAGGCACTCGTGCGCCTGCGGCATGCCGCCCGGTGTGCGCTCCGTGGTCAACAGATCGAGATCGTTCGCGACGCCGAACTCGCGCACCCTCTCGATCCCGACCTTCGCGGTTCCCGGAATCGCATCGTTCGCCCACGACCACAGGAACGATCCGTTCCTGACGGTCCCGACGGTGACGAGCTCGAACGTCGCACCGCCGATCGAGAACGTCGCGGCCGCGAGGTCCCAGCGGTACCGTCTGTCCCGGCGCGAGGTGGCCACCCTGCGCGGTGAGCGCGACACGCCCGGCGCTGGCGTCCGCCGGATAGCACAGCGGCTTGACGGTCTCGGCGATCCCGTGGCGTTCGAACAGCGCACGCGCGCGCGTGGAGACCAGCGCGACGGCCTCGCGACTCCACGCGTCCCAGTCGATCACTCGAGACCAGGCAGCGGCACGAGGCCGCGCGCGTCTTCGAACGGCAACGCGTCGCGGAGGTAGAGCTGGTAGTCCGCACCGCCCGA
>JAEWJO010000789.1 GCA_023386455.1 Pseudomonadota bacterium
CTGCAGCGCGCCGGCGAGCGCGGTCGGGACGATCGTGAACGCGGGGCCCGCACCGAGCAGGCGCAACACCCGCTGCTCGCGCTCGTCGCGGACGAGGCGCACGCGGATCGTCGCGAGCACGACGAGCAGCGCGAGCCCGGCGAGCAGCGCCGCGCCGGTCCACGCGACCGTGCGGACGACGCGCAGCGTGCCGAGCACCTTCTCGCCGCCGGCATCCTCGATCACGACCTCGTCGACACCCTGCGTGCCGCGCAGCGCGGTCAGCGCGGGGCTCATGAGGATCACGTCGCGCATGCCGGGCGCGAGCGTCACCTCGACCGACGACGGCAGGCTGCCGACCTCGACCCCCTCGAGCAGCGCCGAGTCGGGGCCGAGCGCTTCCTGCAGTCGCGCCGCGGACTCGGTCGCCGCGACGAGCTCTGCCTTCTCGACGCCGGGCATCTTCGCGAGGTCGGCGGCCAGCGCCTTGGCGCGCGCCGCATCGACCTCCTCGCCGAGGTACACGACCATGCTCGCGCCGCCGCCGGACGTCCGCGTCCAGCGACCGACGTGCTCGGCGGTCAGCCCGGCGAGGCCGACGGCGAACAGCGCCGCGGTCAACGCGAGCAGCGTCCACAGCGCGACGCGCGGGCGAGCGATCGCGATCCGCGCCGTCCGCCGCAGCGCGGTGGCGATGCGAGGTCCGATCACGTCTCCTCGTCGGCGGCGCCGGGCATCGCGACGGCGCGACGCCGATCCCAGGGACCCGTCAGCCGATCGAAGATCGCCTCGGGCGGCGGGCCCGGATCAGGCTCGACCGTCGCGTCGGTGACATCGAAGTCGAAGCGCCGCGCGTGGCGGGGCGCCATGGCTCGCAGCTTGCGCTGAGTACGCATCTTCACGCGACACCTGCCGTTCGTGCGCTGAGTGGAAAGGGGACGACGTTCGGGAGGCTCTCCTCGATCGCGTCGGCCGGTACGGGCGCGGGCGCCGACTCGATGCCACCGAGCAGCGCGTCGATCGCGGCCTCGGTCAGCGCGACCTCGGCGAGCGTCCGCAGCCTGCCGTCGACGAGCACGAGCGTTCGCCAGCCGCGGGCCTCGGCGAGCGCGCGCAGTGCGGGATCGCGGCCGAGCACGACGACCGCGGCGCCGGCAGCGGCGGCGTCGGCGAGCGCACCGGCGACGAGCTCGGCGCCTGTCGCGTCCTGCATGCTCGTCGGATGATCGGCGAACACGAGCTCGGGCTCGCGGATCAGCGCGCGGGCGAGCGCGACGCGCTGGCGCTCGGCCCCGGACAGCGTATCGACCGTCTCGTGCTGCGCGTGCGACAGCGCGAGCTTCTCGAGCATCGTCGTCGCGCGGCCGACCGTCAGCGAGCGCGGGATGCCGTCGATCTCGAGCGGCAGGACGACGTTGAGCTCGACCGTGCGATCCTCGAGGAGCAGGAGATCCTGCGGGACGATGCCGACGCGGCGGCGCAGGAGGCGCAGCGACGAGCGGCGCAGCTTCGCGAGGTCGCGGCCCATCACCTCGATGCGGCCACCGCTCGCCGGGACCTCGCCGAGCGCCGCCGCGACGAGACGCGACGTCCCCACGCCGGCGGCTCCGACGATCACGACGACCTCGCCGCGCGACACCTTCAGGTTGGCATCGGCCACCAGCGGCTCCCCACCGCGTGGGTGGTCGAGGCGCACATCGACCAGCTCGATCATGTGCACAGCTAACGTCATTCGATCGGCGAGGGCAAAAAACCGGCTTCGGGACGCGCGCCGGACCGAGCATTTCGTAAGATCGATCCGATGCGGCGGGTCCTCGCACTGCTCGTCTTGGTCGCCTGTCGATCGAACGAGACCGAGGCCGTCGAGAAGCTGTCCGCGCGCGTCGGCGATCACGATCGCCGCCTCGGGACGATCGAGGCGAAGGGTCCCGTCGACACGCACGCCGTCGCGAGCGAGCTGCTCGCGAAGGGCAGCGCGGCCGGCCTGCGCGGTCCCGAGGGTCCCGCCGGGCCGACGGGTCCCGCCGGTCCTCCCGGCCCCGCCGGTCCCGGTGGCGTCGGTCCGCCGGGGCCTGCCGGCGAGCGCGGACCCAAGGGCGATCCGGGTCCGATGGGTCCCGAGGGACCGCAGGGCATCCAGGGCCTGCAGGGTGCGCAGGGCATCCAGGGCCAGCAGGGCGCGCAGGGCCCGAAGGGTCCGCCCGGTCCCGCGGGGGCATACGGCCACAAGCAGGATCTCGTGCGCAAGGAGAACCGGATCTCCGTCGGTGCGGGCCTCGTCGCGACCGCCGTCGCGAGCTGCGATCGGGTCTCCGATCTGCTCGTCACCGGCGGCTGCTACGCCGATCCGCAGTGGATGGCGATCCTCGTCGCGTCGCGGCCGGTCGCGATGACCGATGCGGCGAGCCCCGCGGCGTGGCGCTGCGACTACAAGAACAGCTCGCCGAGCTCGACGATCGAGGTCGTCGCCGAGGCGTACTGCGTCGCGCCGCGCGAGTAGCTGGTCAGCGACCGAACAGCGACCGGATCGCCTTGCCGATCCCGCGTGCCTGGCGCGGGCACTGGCAGCGCTCCGCTGCCGGAACGTGACCGAGCACCTGCTCGACATGTGCTCCGCAACCGACCCAGCTCGGACGCTTGCACTCGCTACACGTGACGGCTCTGCACATGGCCCGGTGGTATCACGCCGCGAACGGATCGGGTACGTCGAGACCGAGCGCCGGATCCTCCATCGGCATGAGGAACAGGTCGCTGTAGATCCGCGCGACCATCGCATCGACGTTCGACCACATCGCGCCGGTCGCGAACGCCTGATGGACGCGGGCGTGGAGCGCGAGGTTCTCGCGCGTGTCGTGCTCGAGCGTGTCGCCGACCGGGGTGACCGCGCGCAGTGTCGGCAGCTCGACCGCGTGCTTCGTCGCCGCGATCCGGCTCGCGCGGATCGAGCGAGGCTCCACCGCCGCCGCTGCGGTCACCGGGTGCGCGAGCTCGCGCTGGTGGAGTGCCGCGCGGTCGGGCCACGGCGCGCTCGCGATCCGGTGGGCACGCGCGAGCAGCTCGGCGAACACGTGCGGCGCGAACAGGCCGGGCATCGCGTCGGCCGGGCGACCGTCGCTGTCGAGCACGACGTGGACGCTGTTGCCGGTCAGCGTGCGCTCGAGGCGGCGGCCATCGCCGAAATCGATCGTGACCCTGGGAACGGGACGGACCGACTGCCAGTGGAGGACGAAGCGATCGCGGAGCAGCTGGTTGATGATCGGCTGCGGGTAGAGCAGCTTGCGGAAGAACCGGCTGTTCGCGCACGACAGCTCCTCGTCGAGCCGGCCGAGCAGACGCAGCGACAGGATCGGCCGCTTCGTGCGCCGCGCCTCGGCGATCGCCGACGGCAGGTCGGTGAACCAGTAGAGGAGCGCCGTGTGCGCGTCCTGCTGCGCGCACAGCGCGTCGAGCTCGCGCGACGGACCGCGGCCGTGGCGTGCAAGGAACGTCGCGAGACCGGTGGGACCCATGCTGCGAAGTGACTGCATGCGTCGACCGTACGAGCCGGTGTGTTAGCCGTTTGTAAGCATTCCCCAGCGGTAGCCAGCTCCGCGCACGGACACGACAATCCGCGGGTCGGCCGGGTCGCGCTCGAGCTTCTTGCGCAGCTCGGCGATCGCGACGTCGACCGCGCGCGTCTCGTTGCCGGCGGCGACGCGCCACACGTTCTGGAGGAGCTCGGCGCGGCTGATGACGTGACCCGCGTGGCGGGCGAGGTAGCGGACCAGCTCGACCTCGCGGGTCGTCAACGGCGTCGGTGCGCCATCGCGCATCGCGAGCTGCGCGGAGAGATCGATCGTGCAGCCGTCGATCGCGAGGCGCTCGGGATCGCGGGGCATCGCCATCGCGCGCCGGCCGGCCGCACCGACGCGCGCGACCATCTGCGACGGCGAGAAGCTCGCGTCGAACGCGTCGTCGGCGCCGACCTCGAGGGCGCGGACGCGCGCGGGCACGTCGCCGAGCTTCGTGACGACGATGATCGCGTCGTGCGGCCGCTCGCGCCGGAGCCGCTCGGCGATCTCCGGCGAGCCGACGAGTGCGAGGTCGAACCGCCTGTCGCGCGTCGGCGCGCCCCGCGTGATCTCGTGACCCGCGCGCACCAGCAGCTCGATGATCTCGTCGCGCAGACGATCGCTCGCGACGTCGACGAGGATGTGCACGCCTCGAGTGTACGCCACGAACCGCGCGTCTCGAGCCGACGCTACGGGTCGTAGCAGATGAGCGCGGCGGTCGTCGGGCGCAGGCCGATCGGCTTCACGTCGGTCGTGCGCTCCTCCAGGTTCTGCCAGACGCGCAGACCGGACTTGTTCGTCGTCTGGTCGGTCGCGACGACCTGGCCGTCCGGGCACGCGGCGACGTCGATGATCAGCTGCGAGGTCGGCGACAGCGCGCCGGGCCAGATCATCCCGCTCTCGAGGTCGACACCACGGAGCTTGCCGGTCGGGTTCGCGAAGTTCGCGTCGAGCGTGCCGACCGCGACGTAGAGCACGGAGCCATCCGGCGTGACGTCGACCTTGTTCGCGTAGCCGCCGAGATCCATGTTCGTCGGACCACACGACGCGCCCGGCGTCGCGCCGGTCGTCGACACGCGCGCGATGCAGCCGGTCGCGTAGCTCGAGAAGCTCGGGACCGTCGGGATCAGGAGATCGCCGGTGTACGTCGAGTCGTCCGGTGACTTCGCGAAGAACGCGGACGGGTTCGAGTACGGCAGCGTGATCGACGACGTCATCGTGTCGGTCGCCGTCTCGATCACGGCGACCTTGCCGGGCTCGACGGGCGCGAACGAGTCGAGCATGCCGCACGCGACGTACACCTTCGTGCCGACCGCATACGCGGCGATGCAGTCCGGCTTGCCATCGTTCGCACCGACCGAGTCGAGCGACGACAGGTCGATCGTCGTCGTCGTGTTGGCGGGGCGCGTGATCACGACGACGCCGGCGGTACCCGTCGCAGGTACGTACAGCTTGTCGCCGACGACCGCGACGTCCTGCGGATTCGAGTCCATGCCGGTCGAGAACTGGTCGACGAGCTGGAGCGTCTTGCCGTCGAGGATCGTGATCGAGCTCGAGCCGAAGCGATTGATGATGTAGACGTTGCCGTCGATGTAGCGGACGACCGGATCGCCGAGCGCGGCACCGGAGGCGACGTCGAGCGTCATCGCGAGGTTCTTCAGGTCGAGCTTCGCGACCGTGCCGACGCCGGGCGAGCCGAAGTCGCCGGCGACGGCGAGCGCGATCGGTTGCGGCACGTGCGCATCCGCGGGCGGCGCATCGGCGGTCGGCCGAGCGTCCGGCGCGACGTTGTTGTCGCCGCATGCGGCGAGGACGAGGGCTGCTAATACAAACGAGGACAAGCGCTGCATATCAATGACTCCAATCGAGGCCCACGTAGAACGTGCGGCCGGGAAGCGGAAAGCCCGCGACGTCGGCGAGCGCCGTCGGGGTCTCGGTGAGATCGGGACGCGGCGGCGAAGGGAGCGGCGAGTACTGGATGCGCGTGTCGGCGAGATTCTCGACGGAGACCGACGCGGCGAGCCCGGCCGCGAGCTCGACGCGCGCGCCGGTGCCGGCGAGCAGGCGCTGCGGGACGCGCATGAAGTTCGCCTCGTCGAGGAACGTCTCCGACTGCCAGCTGCCATCGAGCCACACCGACGCGCGCCGACCGAACGCGCGGCGCACGACATCGGCGCGCGCGTACACGGCGTGACCGGGCTGGCGCGGCAGTGCCTTGTCGGCGAAGTTGGGATCGTCGGTCAGCTGCTGCGTGACGAGCCGCGTGTAGTTCGCCGTCAGCGACAGCGTGCGCGCGATCCGCGCCGACGCGACGAGCTCGGCGCCGTACGTCTGGCTGTCGGCGATGTTGAGCGCGCGAGATACGAGCCCGAGGCTCGACACGAACACGATCCTGTCGTGGGCGCGCGTGCCGAACGCGCTCGCCTCGACGAGGATGCGATCGACCACCCCGAGCGCCTTCGCCGGCGCCCACACGACGCCGACATCCGCCGACGGTCCGCGCTCGACGCGCAGCTCGGGCGAGCCGATGATCGTGCCGCGATTGCCGAACAGCTCGACGAGCGTCGGCAGCCGCACGTACGAGCCGGCGCTCGTCTTCACGGCGACGTCCGCGGTCACGAGCGCGCGCGCCGTCAGTCGCGGGCTCGGCACCGTGTCCCAGCGTGTCGGCAGCGGCTGGTTCGCCGTCGGTCCCACCGCCATCGGCGCGGGCGCCGTTCGCTGCGCGTCGAACCGGATCGCCGGCGTGACGACGATCGTCTCGCCGAGCGCGAGGTCGATCGCCGCGAGCACCGCCCCACCCTCGCGGTCGCCGCCGAGCGCGGGGTTGGTGCCGCTGTCGTCGGTATCGGTGAACTTGTCGCCGCGCACCTCGACGCCAGTGGTGAGCCATGCCGCGCCGATCGGTGCGTGCCACGTCGTCGACGCTCCGCCCGACAGCGTCAGGTACGTGCGGTCCTGCGCGCCGACGCCGAGCTCGCCCGAGCGATCGCGCAGCAGCTGGTGCTCGACGAGGACGTAGCCGATCTGACGCGCGGTCGCGGCGCCGACCCTGGCGTCGAACCGGCCGTCGCCGATCACGTCGAGCGTCGCCATGCTCGCGTGCATCG
>JAEWJO010000796.1 GCA_023386455.1 Pseudomonadota bacterium
CGACAAGCTGCTCGCCGGTCCGTTCTGGGCCACGAACGACGGCCGCAGCAGCACCGCGATGGTCGCGCTGCTCGATCGCGTGCGCGCGCTGCGCAAGGCCGGCGCGCGGATCCAGGTCATCGCGTACGACGTGCCCGAGGCCGCGGATCGCGACTTCGAGATGGCGAAGACCGCGCTCGCCGCGCGCGACGCGCTCGCGATCTACGTCGGGCTGTCGGGCAACATCCACTCGCGCCGCATCAAGGGCACGCCGTGGAACAAGGACCTGGTCCCGATGGTCGCGCACATCGCCGAGGCCGGACCGCGCGTCGTCACGTACGACGTCTCGGCGAGCGGCGGCGAGATGTGGGCGTGCATGGCGACGGCGGATCACGAGCCCGAGTGCGGCGTGCATCCCAACAGCGACACCGCGAACGGCGCGACGCCGTGGACGCTCGGCCCCGCGAAGGATGCCGCGCACGACGGCGTGTACTACGTCGGCGTCACGAAGGCCGCGCTGCCGGCAAAGCCGAACTAACCCCAGAATCCGGCTGGGTTGATCCGTAGGCGCAAGCGTAAGCGTAAGCGACTACCCGATCATCTTGGTCGACATCGAGACGATTCTGAGCGACGAGGTCAACCCAGGCGCTCCCTGGGGTTAGCTCAGCGGCAGGCCGTGTCGCCGCCGGGACACTTGAACCGGACGTGCAGGTGGTCGGCGTGGTTCGGCTCGTGGCGAACCATGCCGACGCTCGTGCCGCGGCCGTGGGTGTACTGGAACAGCTTGTCGAGGTGATCCTCGTCGATGTCGTTCGCGCGCGCCCACTCGACGATCAGGCCCTGCAGCTTGTAGTCGAGGAACATCATCTGGACGCGGCCCGTCTTCGCCGCCTCGTCGATCAGCGCGTAGGTCGCCTCGCAGTCGAGGTTGTTCTCGTTCGCGACGATGAAGCTGTCGGGATAGCCCGCCGGCTTCTTGTAGTAGATGAGGCCGATGTCGATATCGCGGCCGGACTGGTGCGAGCTGTGGTCGGTGATGCGGCCGCCGTGCTCGGCCGAGATGTCGCCGACCGCGAGCACGTGCATGTCCGGGAACTTCTCCCGGACCACGCCGATGATGTGATAGACGGCCTCGACGGTCGACCGGGTCCCGAACGAGCGCCACGGCCGGCGGATGTGATAGCCGTCGCCGTCGGGGAGCTGGGTCGCCTCGCGCAGCTTGCCGGCCCACGGCGCGCCGAGGCTCTGGCCGTGGACGGGACCGCGGATCTCGAACGTGCGTTCGCGCGCGGAGTGAGCGACGCGCTTGCCCTTGCCACGCTTCGACGTCTTCTCGCGCTTGCTGTCGCGGTCGCGCGCGGCGAGCTTCGTCGCCTTCTTCGCCTTGGCCTTCGTCGCCTTCGTCGTCTTCGTCGCTGTCGGTTTCTTCGGCTTCGCGTCGGCGGCGGAGGCGAATGCGAGCAAACCAATAGCCACGACGAGGGACCGCATCGATTCGAATCGTGGACACTCTTGAACTAGCGATCCAGTTTTTTCGCGCGTGCGCATCGCTCTCCGAGCAGGTTGCCGATCGTCGTGAGGTCGTCCTGCAGAGGCTTGCCGAAGTCGCTGCGCTGCAGCGTCTTCGCGGCCTCGACGAGCGAGCGCAGATCGCCGCACTTGCGGTGGGCGACGAGCAGCGGTGCGGCGCCGCCGTTGTAGACGCGCACTTCAGTAAGCGACGCGTTGTTCGGCCGCTTGCGCAGGCTGAGATCGACGACGAGCTCGTCGATGATCTTGGCCTTTTCGGCGAGCTTGGCGTCGCGCGGCCGGTCCGAGTCGTAGACGGTCTTGAGCGCCTTGTACGCGGCGAGCAGGCGCGCGACGCGCGGCAGGTGGAGGGCCTGACCGAGTGTCCAGGCCACGTCCTCCGGCGAGCCGGCGCCGAACCGCTGGGTGATCCAGTAGTCGGTGAGCGCGTCCGCCACGTACGACGCGAGGCTCTCGTTGAAGAACGGCTGGTCGTTGACGAGCACGGTCGCGTGGACCGACTCGTGGAGGATGACGTTGGCGAGCTCGGGCAGGGCGTCGTCGCCGCCGCCGAGCATCGTTGACAGGACCGGGTCGGGGAACCAGCCGCCGGTCGAGTACGCGGAGGCGGGACGGACGATCGCGTCGTAGCCCTTGGCCTCCATGTCGAGCTTGAACTTGACCGCCTCGTCCTCGTCGAACCAGCCGAGCCCGGCGAAGCAGCCGACGATCGGGAAGCACCACTTGCGCGGCTTGAACGCGAGCGGGTCGGCGGCGGCCGTGAACCAGACCGCCGCGGGGCGGCCGAGCGAGCTGTAGCGCTCGTAGTTCCTGCGGATCTTGAGGCCGTAGCTGCGGCCGTAGTCCTTGATCGCGGGGATCTCGGCGAGCAGCATCGCGACGCGCGTCGACGTGTCCGGATCGTTCACGACCTCGTCGATCGGCCGCGACTTGCCGAGCAGCTCGAACTGGCCGTGCGCCGCCTGCGCGACGTACTCGGTGTACAGGCAACCGCTGCCGGCGGTGGCGGCGATCGTGGCGAGGAGCGCGACGAGCGCCCTCACAGCTTGCCCGCGATCGCCTTCGCGAGGTCTGCCCCGCCGTCGAGCTTCGTCGCGTTCCAGTCGATCCCGAGGCCGCTGCCGTCCTCGTACTTCGGGATGATGTGGAAGTGGACGTGGAACACCGCCTGGTGCGCGAGCGCCGCGTTGTTCTGGAGCACGTTGAACCCGGGCGCACCGGTGACCGCGAGCACCGCGCGGGCGAGCCGCGGGAGCACGCGCCCGATCGCGGCGGACGCCTCGTCCGAGAGCTTGTCGAGCGTCTCGGCGGGCTCCTTCGGGATCACGAGCACGTGACCGCGCGAGATCGGGTTGACGTCGAGGAACGCGAGGACCTGGTCGTCCTCGTAGATGCGGTGACACGGAATCTCGCCGCGCAGGATCTTTCCGAACACGGTGTCGGGCATGACACCCAGCGTAGCGGGAAACGCCGTCACCATGATCGGTGACGGTTCGGATCCGCGAGCCCGCCTACCGGATGACAGCTAGAGCGACGCGCGATCGCCGGCCGTCGACACCGCGGGAGCGGCGGTACGCAGCGGGACGGACGGACGGGAGTCCCGGGCCGCGGCGCCGACCGCGAGCGCGATCGTCTTCGACACGCCACCGGCGGTCGCCTCGACCGTCACCAACCCCGATGCCTTCGCCGTCGACACCGAGATGCAGTTGCGCGTCAGCGAGCCGTCGCCCTTCGTCAGGATGTCGCCGTCGACGTTGTACGACCACTCGAGGCCCGCGAGGTAGCGGCCGTCGACCGTCGCCTGGAAGCAGAGCGACGTCGAACCCGTGTTCGACGGAGGTACGGTCGGGCTCGTCGAGATCGCGACGATCGCCTCGGCGCGATCGGCGACGACGAAGTCGAGCGTCAGGGTCGGCTTGTCTCCCGCGGTGACGGTGAGAGGGTAGGTGCCGACGGTCGCGTTGACCTCGAGCGTGTCCCACGACGTGCGCTCCGAGCCCTGCAGGCCGAGCACCATCGAGGTGTCGACGAGGCGCTCGGAGACCGGGCCGCTGCCGTGCTGGACGTCGCCGTGGAGCGCGATACCGATCTCGCGCGCGCCGGGGGCGAACGCGAGCTGCGCGCCCGCGGGCACCGACTCGAAGTCGGTCGTCGCGAGCTCGACCGTCTTCAGCGCCGCGCCGGTCAGCTCCTTGCGGTCCATCAGCAGGCCGTCGCTGTCGAGGATGCGCAGGTAGTTGCTGCGGCTGCCGGCGCCGCGGACGGTGACCTGCGAGCCACTCGTGGCTTCCACGCGCACGCCGTTGCCGCCATCGTCATCGGCGCTGTACGGCATGTCGAGCGCGATCATGACGCCGTCGCCGCGGTCGTACTGGAGCGCGACCTGCTGGGTGCCACCGATTGCCGTCGCGCGCGGGCCCGACAGCAGGATGTCGTCGACGAGGTGGTTGCCGATGAACTGCAGGCCGGTCGGTGTCAGGTCCGAGCACGTCTCGCCGGCGGGGCACTCGCCGGTGTTGTAGCGCTCGCCGCCGTAGCAGCCGACCAACGTCACGAGAGGGAGTCCGAGCAAAGCAAATGAGAGGCGCATGTCGGCGCTTGGAGCAGCCGTCGTGCCACTGGTTCGACCATGCAATGTCGCGGCGTTAGCCGCCGGCGGCGCACGGTTTGCCACTCTCGCCGGACAGAGATGTCGTGGCAAATGCCTCAGGGATCGAAGCGGTATCCCGAGCCACGCACGGTGATGAAGTGGCGGGGCGAGTCGGGGTCGGCCTCGAACCGCTTGCGGAGCTGACCGACGAAGTTGTCGACCGTCCGGACCGAGCCGGCCGACTGGCCCCACACGAGGCTGAACAGCTGGTTGCGCGAGAACACCTGGTTCGGGTGTCGCGTGAAGAACACGAGTAGCTCGAACTCGAGGTGCGTCAGCTTGACCTCGACGCCGGCGCGCGTGACGACGCGCTGGACGAGGTCGACCGAGACGTCGCCGAAGTCGAGGTTCGTACCGGCGGTCGCGACCGGGCTCGCGGTGACCTGCGAGGTCCGGCGCAGCACCGCGTCGATCCGCGCGAGCAGCTCGGCGAGCGCGAACGGCTTCGTGACGTAGTCATCCGCGCCGAGGCGGAGCGCGGCGACCTTGTCGAACTCGCCGTCGCGTGCGGAGAGCACGATCACCGGCACGAGGTTGTCGGCCTGCCGCAGTGCCGAGAGCACCTCGAGGCCGTTTCGCTTCGGCAGGTTGATGTCGAGGAGCACGAGCGCGAAGTCCTCGTTCGTCGCCTGGCGGAGCGCGTCGTCGCCGTCGCGCGCGATCGACGTGCCGCGGCCCGCGAGCTTGAGGTTCAGCGCGAGGCCTGTCGCGATCGCCTCGTCGTCTTCGACAATGAGGATCCGGTTCGTCATGACGTCGCACGCTCTGCGATCCGCGCGGGTTCGGTCTCGAGCTCCTTCGCGCGGCGGAGGCGCACGCGGAACGTCGTCGCGCCGGGCCGCGACTCGAAGTCGAGCTTGCCCTTCTGGCCGCGAATGATCGTGCGAACGAACGCGAGGCCGAGGCCGACGCCCTGCGCGCCGGTCTCGTGTGCCGCCCGGCCGCGCCGGAACTGCTCGTAGATCGCGCGCTGCTCGTCCTTCTGGATACCGGGACCGTTGTCGGTCACGAGGATCTCGATCCACCGCCCGCCGATACGGCTCTCGATCGTGATGTCCTTGTCCTCGCCGGTGTACTTCCAGGCATTCGTGAGGAGGTTCAGGAGCGCGCGCACGAGCGTCGCGCGATCGCCGACCGCGACGAGGCCGGGAGACAGGCGGCGGTTGATCGGCGTCGGGTTCTCGAGCGTCGACGCGTCGAACGCGTGGATCGCCTCGTCGACAAGCTCCTCGACATCGACGCGGTCGCGCGCGAACACGTGACCCGATTCGAGACGCGACAGCTCGAGCACCTTGCCGACGAGCTGCTCGAGCCGTGTCGTCTCGCGCGCGAGCAGCTCGAGGACCTCGGCGCGGTCGTCGGGCTCGAGGCGATTGTTCTTGAGCGATTCGATGAGCAGGCGCAGCGACGTGATCGGCGTGCGCAGCTCGTGCGAGATCGCGGACACGAAGTCGTTCTGGACGCGGGCGAGCGAGGCGCCCTTGCCGACGAAGATCGACGTCAGGATCGCACCGGTGATGCCGGACGTGCAGAACGTCAGGACGAGCACGCCCATGATCAAGGTCGGCGTCGACTCGCTCCCGACCACGATCAGCATGATGCCGACGGCGGTCATGCAGACCGTCGGCACCAGCGCGACGAGCATCAAGATCAGCTGTGCGCGGCGGAGCTGGAGGTTTGCCGGCGGAAACCGCACGAGACCAACTATGCCACGTCGGGCACGGCAGGCTCCGCCGACTCTTCGTCGGGCAGTGCCTTCGCCTTGATGTGGTCGGGGACGCCGTGGAGGTCCCAGACGAGACCGACGGCGGCGAGCGCGCGCAGCACGTAGTACGTGCAGTCGATCTCCCACCAGAAGAAGCCCTGGCGCGTGGCGACCTGATAGTGGTGGTGGTTGTTGTGCCAGCCCTCGCCCATGGTGATGAGCGCGAGGACGAGGTTGTTGCGCGAGTCGTCCTCGGTCGCGTAGCGGCGGCCGCCCCACAGGTGCGAGAGCGAGTTGATCGTGAACGTGCCGTGCCAGCACAGGACCTGCGGGACCGCGAACGCCCAGACGAGGCCGAAGAACCCGCCGGCGACGAACGCGATCACGCCCGCGGCGACCGGCGGCACCATCCAGTAGCGATCGAGCCAGCGCAGCTCCGGATACTTCGAGAAGTCCTTGATGCGCGAGAGGTCGGTGCCCTCGAGGTCGCGCGCGAGGATCCATCCCATGTGGGACCACCAGAAGCCGGATTGCTTCACCGAGTGGAGATCGCCCGGCATGTCGGACAGCTTGTGATGGACGCGGTGATGCGCGGCCCACCACAGCGGGCCCTTCTGGGCGGTGAACGTCGCGCCGAGCGCGAGCAGGAACTGAAACCACCGCGATGTCTTGTAGCTGCGGTGCGAGAAGTAGCGGTGGTACGCGCCCGTGACGAAGAACATGCGCGGCACGTAGAGCGCGGCCGTGAGTGCCAGGCCGAGCCACGAGAAGCCGGTGATCGCGATGCCGACGATCGCGAGGATGTGGACGCCCCAGAACGGGAGCGACAGCGCATTGAAGTAGACGTGTCGCCACCCTTTGGCTCGCGCTGCTTCGACGGCGGTCATCGACGACATTTCGGACCTCGGATACTGCCAGATTAGGGAGTGACCCATCCAGTGACGGTCATGATTCGGTCAGAGTAGTCTCCGCCTCATGAAATACCGCAATCTTGGCGCGTCCGGCGTGAAGGTCTCGAGCCTCTGCCTCGGTGCGATGACGTTCGGCGAGGCCGACGAGAAGTCGTTCATGCACAAGGCCGGTTCGGACGAGCAAACCTCGCATGCGGTGCTCGACCGTGCGGTCGGCGCCGGCATCAACTTCATCGACACCGCCGACGTCTACGGCCAGGACGGTCTGTCGGAGCGCGTGCTCGGCAACTGGATCGCCGCGCGCGGCAACCGCGACAGGCTCGTGCTCGCGACGAAGTTCCGGTTCACGATGGGCGACGGCCCGAACAAGAGCGGCGCGTCGCGCTACCGGATCGTCAAGTGTCTCGAGGACTCGCTGCGCCGGCTCAAGACCGACCGCATCGACCTCTACCAGATCCACATGCAGGACATCACGACGCCGGAGGAGGAGACGCTGCGCGCGCTCGACGACCTCGTCAGCGCCGGCAAGATCCTCTACATCGGCTGCTCGAACTACGCGGCGTACCGGCTGATGGAGAGCCTGTGGCTCGCGAAGACGAACAGCTGGGCGAAGTTCGTCACGCTGCAGGCGCAGTACAGCCTGCTCGTCCGCGACCTCGAGCGCGAGCACGTGCCGGTGTGTCGCGACAAGGGCCTCGGTATCCTGCCGTGGTCACCGCTCGCCGGCGGCTTCCTCACCGGCAAGTTCGAGCGCGGTAAGTCACCCGACGGCAGCGCGCGGCTCGGCCAGAAGGATCGGATGGCTCGCTACGACAGCGAGCGCAACTGGAAGATCCTCGACGCGGTGCGCGCGGTCGCGGCCGAGGCGAAGTCGACGCCGTCGGCGGTCAGCCTCGCGTGGCTGCTCACGAGGCCGCAGGTCACGTCGGTGATCTTCGGCGCGCGCACGATCGAGCAGCTCGACGCGAACCTCGCGGGTGCCGAGCTCGAGCTGTCCGCGCAGCAGGTCGACGTGCTCGACAAGGCGAGCGCGTTCGACCTCGGTTACCCGTATCAGTTCATCGCGCAGACGCAGACGACGTGGTGAGCTACGCCTGCTTGATCGCGATCGGCCCGATGTAGTCCATCTTGCCGAGCGACACGCCGAGGTGGCGCATGATCGAGTACGCCGTCACGACGTGGAAGTAGAAGTTCGGCAGTGCGAACTGCACGACGTAGTCGGGCGCGGTCAGGTGCTGCCCCTTCGCCATCCACGGCAGCACGATCTGGCGGTCGTGCGCGCCCGCGAAGTCGGCCGGCTGGAACGTGCCGAGGTAGTCCTTCACCGACGAGATCCGCGCGTGCAGCTGCGCGAGCGACGTCTCGGTATCGGGGTGGCCGGGCCACTCCTTCGCCGCCAGCCGGCCCGGGATGAGCTTCGCGTTGTCGGTCGCGACCTGGACCTGACGGACGAGCCCGTACTGATCGGGTGCGAGCTTCGCGCCGAGGAGCGAGTCCTCCGCCATTCCCTTCGCCGCGGCGTGCTCGCCGGCCTTCGAGAGCCAACGATCGAGGTTCGTCAGCGTGTGCGCGAGCTGCGGGACCGTGAGGTCGTAGATGTCCATGCGCCGCGAGCCTAGCGCTACGGCTCGGTCTGCGCGAGCGCGGCGGCGGCGATCGACGCATCGCCCGCGACGAACACCGTGAGCTCGTCGAGCTGGCGGCCGTCGACGAGGCCGGCGGCCATCGCCGGCAGGCCCTTCGGTTCGTCGACGATCGTCGCCAGCTTCTTCAGCTCGTCGTCGAGCTCGACGGGTGCGAGCGCGTTGACGTGCGTGCCCCGGCGCAGCTGCGACGCCGCGAGCTGCATCGTCGTGTGGATGCACACGATGTCCGCGGTCAACGCCTCGGCGAGCGGGACGAGCCGGCCGCCGACCATCGCCGCGACCGAGCCCGACGTGCAGCGGACGTCCGTCGGGTTGAACCACGTGCGGTGTGCGACGAGCGAGTGCACGGCATCGTCGCCACCGACGAGCGAGATGCTGCGCGGCGTCCCGACCGCGAGATAGTGCGACGCGACGGCGCCGGCGGCGGCGAGCGCACGCGGCGAGGATGGCGTCGCGGGTACGGCGGCGCCGCCTGTCGCGACGGCGACGTACGCGCGCTCGGCGGCGTGCACCCAGTCGGCCATCGCTAGAACACCGCTTGCCGCGGCGCGCGCGGGAACGGGATCACGTCGCGGATGTTCTCGATGCCGGTCGCGTACAGGATCGCGCGCTCGAAGCCGAGGCCGAAGCCGGCGTGCGGCACCGTGCCGTAGCGACGCAGATCGCGATACCACCAGTAGTCGGGCGGGTGCAGGCCCATCTCGGTGATGCGCCGATCGAGGACGTCGAGGCGCTCCTCGCGCTGGCTGCCGCCGATGATCTCGCCGATGCCGGGCGCGAGCACGTCCATCGCGGCGACGGTCTTTCCGTCGTCGTTCTGGCGCATGTAGAACGCCTTGATGTCCTTCGGGTAGTTCACGACGGCGACCGGGCCCTTCACGACGACCTCGGTGAGGTACTTCTCGTGCTCGCTCTGCAGGTCGATGCCCCACTTCACCGGGAACTCGAACTTCTGCTTGCTCGCCTCGAGCTCCTTGATCGCGTCGGTGTAGTCCATGCGCGCGAACTTCGACTCGATCATCGCCTGGAGCCGCGACACGGCCTCCTTGTCGACGAACTTCTCGAAGAACGCCATGTCGTCCTTCCGCTCGTCGAGCAGCGCGCGGAAGATGTACTTCAGGAAGTCCTCGGCGAGCTGCGCGTCGTCGGACAGATCGGCGAACGCGATCTCCGGCTCGATCATCCAGAACTCGGCGAGGTGGCGGCGCGTGTTCGAGTTCTCGGCGCGAAACGTCGGGCCGAACGTGTACACGCGGCTCATCGCCATGCAGTACGTCTCGACGTTGAGCTGACCCGACACGGTCAGCCGGGCCTCGCGGCCGAAGAAGTCCTTGTCGTAATCGATCTTGCCGTCGGGCGTGCGCGGCAGGTTCGCGAAGTCGAGCGTCGAGACCTTGAACATCTGGCCGGCGCCCTCGGCATCCGACGCCGTGATCACCGGCGTGTGGATCCAGAAGAAGCCGCGCTCGTGGAAGAACCGATGAACGGCCTGCGCGAGCGAGTTGCGGACGCGCGTGACGGCGCCGATCACGTTCGTGCGCGGCCGCAGGTGCGCGACCTCTCGCAGATACTCCATCGTGTGCCGCTTGGGCTGCATCGGGTACGTGTCCGGGTCGTCGACCCAGCCGACGACCTCGACGCTGTCGGCGCGGACCTCGACCGACTGCCCCTTGCCCTGCGACGCGACGACCTCGCCGGTGACGCGCACGGCGCAGCCGGTCGTGATGCGGACGACGTCACTCTGATAGTTCGGCAGCTCGGCGGGCGCGACGATCTGCAGCGGCTCGAAGCAGCTGCCGTCGTGAACCGCGAGGAACGACAGGCCCGCCTTGGAGTCGCGGCGCGTGCGAATCCAGCCTTCGATGGTGACCTTGTTGCCGACCGCGACCTGCCCCCCGAGAACGAGAGCGATGCGTGTGCTGGTCATGTGGCCTCGGCTATTCGCGGGCGGCGTCTTTGCTGCCGACGACGGTCAGGTTCATACCGATCTGTACCGAGACGGCCTTGCCGTCGACGGTGACGACGGTCTTGCCGTTCATGTACCAGCCGAAGCTGCCGGTCGAGAACTGCTTCACCTCGGCGAGCATCTCCTGGCCGTTGATCGAGACCTTCAGCGGCTCGGCCTTCTCCATGAACTGCGCGAGCGAGACGGGACAAGAAGTCTTGGGCGGCATGACGGGCGCAGCTTACTGCTTTTCGGCGCCGTGGGGCGGCAGCCGTAGCTCTCCGAGCTGGAATGCGAGGTGTCCGAAAGCGGCGACGACGAGCGCGTGCTCGATCGCACCGTCGCGCAGGAGCTTCGTCACGTCGCCGAGCGGCACGGTCTCGACCTCGATGATCTCGCTGCCCTCGAGGTGCTGGTCGTGCGTCTTCTCCGCGCCGAGCGCGAGATAGCTGTGCAGGTAGTTGTTCATGATCGCCGGGTTCGGCGCGATCGTGCCGAGCTTCTTCCAGTCGCGCGCCGTGTACCCGGTCTCCTCGACGAGCTCGCGCGCGGCGGCGGTCTGCGCGTCCTCTCCGGCGTCGACCATGCCGCCGGGAATCTCGAGGCAGACCTTCTCGATCCCGACGCGGTACTGCCGGATCAGCACGACGCGCTGGTCGGGAGTCACCGCGATGACATTCACCCAGTCGACTGCCTCGATCACGCTGAACCGCTTCGCGAGTCCTCTCGAATGCGTGCCGTCGACGAAGCGAGTCGTGAACACCCGGTAGTCGTGACCGGGATGGCGTGCCCCGAGCTTCCACGCGAGATCGTCGTCACTCATGCCGCGACTCTAGCCCGAGCCCGAGCCCGAGCCCGAATCTCCGAGCTTCACGACCATCGCGGTGAGCATGGCAACGATCCGCAAGAGCAAGGCCCGACAGTTTCGTTCGGCGCCCCCCTTTCGTCCATGTGACCGCGCGGTTGTTGAT
>JAEWJO010000057.1 GCA_023386455.1 Pseudomonadota bacterium
GCCGAGGAGAGCATGCAGAGCATCGCGGATCTGATCAGCGGCGCCGACATGGTGTTCGTGACCGCGGGCATGGGCGGCGGCACCGGCACCGGCGCGGCGCCGGTGATCGCGCAGATCGCCCGCGACTGCGGCGCGCTGACGGTCGGCGTCGTGACGAAGCCGTTCGGATTCGAGGGCAAGAAGCGCAACCGCCAGGCGGTCGAGGGCATCGAGCGCCTCGGCGCGGCGGTCGACACGCTGATCGTGATCCCGAACAACCGCCTGCTCGCGCTCGTCGGCCAGCACACGTCGATGGTCGAGGCGTTCCGCAAGGCCGACTCGGTGCTGCTCAACGCGGTCCAGGGCATCAGCGATCTGATGACCGTCCCCGGTCTCATCAACGTCGACTTCGCCGACGTCCGCACGATCATGGCGAGCATGGGCCGCGCGCTCATGGGCACGGGCATCGGCCAGGGCAAGAAGCGCGCGACCGAGGCCGCGGAGATGGCGATCAGCTCGCCGCTCCTCGAGGACGTGTCGATCGACGGTGCCACCGGCATCCTGATCAACATCACCGGCGGCCCGGACCTGACGCTCCACGAGGTCAACGAGGCGTCGTCGCTGATCCAGCAGGCGGCCCACGAGGACGCGAACATCATCTTCGGCTCGGTGATCGATCCGAACCTCAGCGACGAGGTCCGCATCACCGTGATCGCGACCGGCTTCGACCGCGCCGCGAAGACCGAGATGATCGTCGAGCCCGCGCGCACGGCGATGCCGGCGAGCCAGGCGCAGCGCTCGCGCGCGCAGGTCGCCCTCCCCTACGATGTCTCGACGCAGATCACGAAGGAGTATCCGCCTCCGGTCGCGCCGCGCCAGCCGGTGAAGCTCCAGGCGCACGTCGTCGAGGAGCCGGATGTGCAGATCGAGTGGGCGACCCCGGACATGGCCGAGGTCAACACGCTCGAGAGCGCGCTCACGAATCTCGACCCGATCCCCGAGGGCGACCTGTCGGCGCGCATGGCGGCCGGCTCGGGCCCCGCGACGCCCGTCGACGGCACGCCGCTCGTCCAGCCGGACCGCAAGCGCGCCCAGTCGCGGCCGAGCATGAAGGCCGTCCTCGCCGGCGAGATCGACACCGAGAGCGAGCTCGACGTGCCGACGTTCATCCGCCGTCACAACTCGACGCTCGGCTGAGAGTTTGTAGTTCGCCTGAACCTCCCTGGGTGTGCAGAGAGGCCCGCTGTTCGGGCCTCTTCGCATTTTCGGGTAAGCGAGGGCCCAGCAGGGTAGTGTTGCCGCGGTGCTCCTCGACACGACCGCGCGGTGGCTGCTCGTGCTGCACACGCTCGTCGGTATCGCGGCGGTCGGCGCCGCGACGCACCTCGCGATCTGGACGCGGCGCTACCTGCGCGGCCAGTACGGCCGGCGCCGCGCGGTGATCCGGTTCGCCGTGATCACGCTCGCGCTCCAGCTCGGCGCGTTCGTCGCCGGCAACATCATGTATCCGACCTACAAGGTCGAGGTCCGGACGGCGTACCTCGAGAGCGCGCCGGCGGTGATCGCCGCCGAGGAGGCGCACGAGCGAGAGCTCGCGAAGCTCGCCGAGCGCGAGGGCACCGAGCCGCTGGCGGCGACGTCGACGCAGCGGATGGTGAAGCGTGCGGCGGCCGCGGCGCGCTGGTTCGACGTCAAGGAGCACTGGATCGTGCTCGGTCTGCTCGCGTCGGCGTCGCTGCTGCTGATCCTCTGGCGGTGGGACCCCCGGCGCGACGGGACAGCCATCGCGCCGATCGTGACGAGCCTGGCCTGGCTGGCCGCCGGGACCGTGTGGCTGGGTGCGATCATCGGCGTGCTCACGGCGTCGTGGCGCGCGGTCTAGCCCGCGTGGTAGGACCGTCGCCATGCGCATCCTGTTTGGATTGACGGCTGTCGTGATGATCGCGTGTGGTCCCGCGCCGAAGAAGGAGAGCTCCATCGTTCAGGAGGGCTCCGAAACGTCGCCGACGTGCTGCTGCAAGACGATCCCGGCGACCGCCGAGAAGGAGATCGTGCCGGTCTACGCGACGGCGAATCGCATGGAGTGCTCGTCGCAGCACGGCGATTGCGTCGACGAGGTCCAGTGCAACGCCACACAGGATCAGACGCAGCCGGCAAGCAACGATGGCGTCCCGCCGCCGCCGACGCTCGAGCCGTCGACGACGTCGCCCGGCATGTGATCAGCGCGCGTTCAGAACGTGAACGCGAGGCTCGACTGGAACAGCATCGAGCGATCGACGAAGCGTCCGCTGTCGTCCATCATCTCGACCGGCTTGCACGAGACGCCGCGGCAGACCTCTGCCAGCTTCGGCTGGTGCGGTGACATCGCGACCCGCCAGCCGAGGAACCAGCCGACGCGATGCGGAAAGCCGATCGGCTCCTGCAGGCGATGGTCGATCGAGATGCCGAAGCCGACCTGACCCTCGATGCGCTTGGTGTCCGTCGGCACGACCCGGCTCGCCTCGTTGAAGCCCGGCCGCCACCACGTGTTCCACGCCGGGCCACCGCCGCCCTCGACATAGATCGAGAGCAGCGAGTTCTGGCCGACGATCCGCGGACCGAGCCGGATCACGTCGAACCGCGCGAGCGCGGCGAGCCGCTGGCCGGCGCCGAGGCGCGTCGAGTCGGGGCCGCGGACCTGGAAGCCGAGATACGTATATTCGCTCTCGAGCGTCAGGCGACCGAACCGGTAGCCGATGGCGACCTGCCCGCCGACCGCGGTCGTCTCGACCGCCTCGTGGGACAGGTAGCCGACCGCGCTGCCGATCCGCGCCTCCGACCCGGTCGTGTGGTGCGGCGCGTAAGGGTCCTCGATGTAGAGGTCGGCCCTGGGCGGCGTGGTCTCGTCCGCCCATGCGACACCAGATCCTGTGAATGCCAGGCACACGGCAAGAGCGGGGGCTGTCCGGAACCGACGGAAGTTCCTCATCTGCACCTCTCGATGGCGCCGAGGCAGTGCAGTCAGCGGGCCAGGCTCGCGTCGAGCGCGCGGGCCATCACCTCGACGGGAGCTCGCGCGCCGGTCCAGATGTGGAACGCGCGCGCTCCCTGGTGCACGAGCATCGATCTTCCGTCGACGACGGAATGACCGAGCTCGCTCGCGCGTTCGAGCAGCCTGGTTCCGCGGTTGTAGACGAGCGACGCGACCCACGCTCCCGGGCGCAGCCCGTCGAGTGGCAGCGCGTCGCTGAACGCGGCGTCGGTATCCGGATCGAGACCGGCCGACGTGCAGTCGACGACGAGGTCCGCCCGCGCGAAGCAATCGCGCAAATTCTCCGCGGTCCACGGCCAGCATTGCGCCCACCCGACGTCCGACGGACGGCGCGCGATCACCTCGATGGCGCGACCTCCGCGCAGACCCCACGCGACGGCGCGTGCGGCGCCTCCCGCACCGAGCAGGATCGCGCGCTTGCCGCGCAGCTCGAATCCGGCGGCGACGAGACCGTCGAGAAATCCGTCGCAATCCGTATTGTGTCCGACGAGGCTCTCGCCGAACTGCAGGCAATTGACCGCGCCGATCGCCTTCGCCTCGGGCGACAGCTCGTCGCACAGCGCGGCGACCGCGACCTTGTGCGGCAGCGTGACGCTCGCGCCGAGCGCGTTCATCGCGCGCAGGCCCGCGATCACCGCCGCGAGGTTGTCCGGAGGCACGGCGATCGGGACGAGCACCGCATCGATGTCGTCGACCGCGAACGCGGCGTTCAGCATCGCCGGGCTGCGCGAGTGCTCGACGGGCCAGCCGAGCACCGCGGCGACGCGCGTCGTGCCCGACACCTTCGGCGCGACGGATGGGATCACGGCTGCACCGCCAGCTCCGCGCCGTCGCGCCGCGCCTGCTCGAGCGTGCGCGTCGCGTCGCGAACGAGCTTGTCGAAGCTCGTCGCCTCGCCGGGGCGCGTGCCGGCGACTGCACCGACGATGCGCGGCGCGAACGAGCGTCCGCTCGCGTTGACCGGATCGAGCCCGGTGACCGCGGCGATCACGCGGCGCGCGACGCCGGCGGCGCCCTTGAGATCGGTGTGCGGCAAGAGCACGAGGAACCGCTCGTTGCCCGCCTGCACGGACCCGGCGCCGGTGCCCGAGGGCTCGACCTGCGTCGCGACGTCGATGTCGCGGATCGTCCCGATCAGCGCGTTGCCGGCGCGTGCGCGCAGGATGCCGCGGATCCCCGGTGGCGGCGACGGCAAGTCGACGTCGACGGCGAACAGCGCGACCGACAGCGGGTAGTCGAACCGCCGCGCGCGCTTCAGCTCGAGGTCGAGCATGCGCTGGAATGCGTCGAGCGCGAGGAAGCTGCGGCTGTCGTCGCCGGCCCTCGCGCTGCGCGCGGCAGTCGCGATGCGCCGCTCGAGCTGGAGCCGCGCGGTGGCGAGCAGGATCGGCGCGAGGCGCTCGAGGTCGTGCGGCCGCGCCGTCGCGAGGTCGGCACCCGCCGCGATCGCGCGCTGGATCGCGTCGGGGATCGAGCTCGCGTAGGACGCGACGACGATCGGCCGCTCGGCGAGCGCGGTGATCGCCTCGAGGAGCGGCTCGCCCCCCGGCATCGCGGCGAGCACCGCATCGATCTCGCCCTCTCCGACCTCGTCGAGGATCAGCGAGAGCCCCTCGCGTCCCGACCCGGCGGTCGCGACGATGTGGCCCGACGCGGACACCGCGCTCTGCGCCGAGCCGAGGTGCGCGGGCTCCTCGTAGATCGCGAAGCGCAGCGCGGGGACCTCGACGATCGCGCGCTCCTCGACGAGCTGGTCGTCGTCGACGTGCGCCGTGCTCGCGGCGCGCGCGAAGTTGATGTCGTCGTACGCCGCGCTCTCGGCGCGCGGCGCCACGTCGGCGTACTCGCGCCGCGGCAGACCCGGGCGCGTCATCAGCTCGTCGAGCCGCGCGCGCTCGCGGCCGGTGGCGTGCGACGTCGTCTGCTCGAGCGAGTCGAGCACCGATGACACGTCGCCCTCGTCGACGTCCCCCCCGAGGTCGACGTCGACCTCGTCGGGGT
>JAEWJO010000131.1 GCA_023386455.1 Pseudomonadota bacterium
CCCCCCCCTGCGGCGGCCCCGGCCGCGGCGCCCGAGCGCAGCGTCGATCACGGACGGCGGGAGCTCCATGCCGGCGGAGAACCGGAAGCGGCCGTGGCGCCAGCGCAGGATCTCGTAGATCAGCTCGCTCGACTGCCGCGTGAGACACGCGCGGAGGTCGGTCTCGCTGAGGTGGCCGAGCTTCGTGAGACCCTGACCGAGGAGCCGCGCGCTCGTGTGCTGTGCGCGGGACTCGAGGAACGACTCGAAATCGGTGCGGCTCATCAGCTCGGCATCGACGACGAACCGGCCGAGCAGGAACTCGTCGGGCACGCCCTCGGCGATCGCTTGATCGACGCGGCCGCGGCGGAAGTAGATGTCGACGCGCGCTCCGGAGCGCTCGACGGTGAGCACGCCCGATTGCTCCTGGACGTCGAGCAGCTGGAGCACCTCGGCGAGCGGGACGACCCGGAGGTCGCCGCGCAGGCCGGGCATTCCCTCGCCGAACAGGCCGAGATCGATCGAGCTCATCATCCGGGCGAGCGCGGCGTCGTCGAGCGCGGACTTGATCGCGTCGGCGATCGACGCGGCATCGGTCGTGACCTTCGCGCCGTCCTCGCGGGAGTCGTCGGCGAGCGCGAACAGCGCGGCGACGCGTGCGCTGACGACGTCGGAGATCTGACCGCGGAGCTGACCGAGCACCGATCCCTTGGCGTGCGAGCGATCGGCGTCGTCGGTCGCGGCGAGATCTTCGCCGGTGACGAGCGAGGGGTGCTCCTCGTCGACTCCCGGGCCGCCGTACTTGCCGATCGTGTGCTGGACGACGGCGGTGATCGCCTCGGGCGAGAACGGCTTGGTGATGTAGTCGACGATCCCCATCACCTTCACGAACCGCTCGCCGACCTGATCTCCCTTGGCGCTCATCAAGATCACGGGGATATCCCGCAGCTTCGCGTCGCCGGTCAGCTCCCGGCAGAACTGGTAGCCGTTCATCCGCGGCATCACGAAGTCGAGCAGGATCAGGTCGGGCCGCCGCTCGCGGACGGACGCGAGCCCCTGCTCGCCATCAGCTGCGGTCTGCACCTGATAGCCGGCTTTGGTCAGCACCAGTTGCACCACCTTCGTGATGGTGGGGCTGTCATCGATCACGAGGACCAGCTCGCCGGCCATGTGCGTCTTTCCCTCACTCCGCAGGACACCTGCGGCGACGCCATCTTATGTGCTCCTCAATTTGTTGTCACCGCAACTTGGGGGTACTTCCTCGATTGGTGACGTAAGGGCCACCGTGGTAGCGTCTTCGGGCGTGCCCAACCGCGAGGGAGACTGGGAGCATTACCCCAGGAAATTCGGCAAGTATCATCTGCTTGCCCCCCTGGCCCAAGGAGGCATGGGCGCGCTGTATCTCGCGGTGACGGGCGACCGCGGACTCGAGCGCATGATGGTCATCAAGACCGTCCTGCCTCACCTTGCCGACGCCGAGTACGTCGCGCGATTCCGCGACGAAGCGAAAGTTGTCGTGAAGCTGTCGCACGGCAACCTCATCCCGGTCTTCGATGCCGGCCTGGTGGGTGGCGAGCTGTTCCTCGCGATGGACTTCGTGGAAGGCCGCGACCTCCGCGCGGTGTGGAACCGCTGCGCAAAAAAGCAGGTCGCATTCCCGATCGACGTCGCGGTCTACATCGTGAAGGAGCTGTGTCGCGGCCTCGCGTACGCGCACTCGTTCCCGGATCTCAACCTCGTTCACCGCGACATCAGTCCGCCGAACGTTCTCGTCTCCTACACGGGAGAAGTGAAGCTCACTGACTTCGGCCTCGCCTCGTCGACGCTGAAGCTCGAGAAGACCGCGCCCGGCATCATCTACGGCAAGGTCGCGTACATGTCGCCGGAGCAGGCGCGTGGCGAGAAGCTCGATGGCCGCAGCGACATGTACGCGACGGGCATCGTGCTGTGGGAGCTGCTCACGGGACGCCAGCTGTTCCCGCCCGGCAAGGACCAGCCGCAGGACCTGCTGACGCGTGCGAAAAATCCCGAGGTCATGCGGCCGAGCAAGCGCGCGCCGCGCGTGCCGGTCGAGCTCGACGACATCTGCCTGAAGGCGCTCGCCGCCAGCAAGGACGATCGCTACGCCGACTGCGACGCGATGCGCATGGCGCTGCAGTCGTGGCTCGCGACGAACGCGCCGACGACCGACGGCACGCGCATGTCGGCGTTCCTCCAGGAGCTGTTCGCCGACGACATCGTGCGCGAGCGCGCGGAGCGGTCCGAGATGATCTCGCGCGTGCGCACGCGTGCGCTGACGCTGCCGCCGAGCGACGAGCTGCGCCAGCTCATCGAGAAGAGCGACAAGGTCTCGCTCGCGGATATCGCGAACCAGGAAGACGACGCGCCCGTGCGCCGGCCGGGGTCGGTCGGCCGCCGCGCGAGCGACCGCGGCGACGAAGGCCGCGACCGCCGGCGCGAGAGCGATCGCCGCCTCGACAACAAGAAGTCCTCCCCGTCGCCGCGCAACGCGAACGACTCGTCGGGCGTGCAGGCCGCGACCGCGCTCGCGACGCAGCCGCACGAGGAGGCGCCCGAGCTCGGCATCGGCTCGGAGATCGACGGCCGCTACCGCGTCACCGAGCTGATCGGTGAAGGCGGCATGGGCAAGGTCTACCTGGCCGAGCACATCGAGATCGGCAAGCGCGTCGCGCTCAAGGTCTTGCACCCGAGCTACTCGCGCATGCCCGATCTCGTCGAGCGCTTCCGCCGCGAGGCGCGCGCCGCATCGAAGATCGGTCACCCGAACATCGTCGACGTCACCGACTCCGGCGCGACCGAGGGCGGCAGCGTGTACTTCGTCATGGAGTACCTCGAGGGTGTCGAGCTCGGCTCCGTCATCGAGCGCGAGGGCGCCCTCGACGTCGCGCGTGCGCTGCGCATCACCGGCCAGATCTGTCGCGCGCTCTCGGCGGCGCATCGCGAAGGCATCATCCACCGCGACCTCAAGCCCGAGAACATCTTCCTCATCACGCGCGGCGGCGAGGCCGACGTCGTGAAGGTCCTCGACTTCGGTATCGCGAAGACGACCGAGGCCGAGGCGGCCCGCGAGCGCCGGCTGACGAGCCCGGGCATGGCGATGGGCACGCCCGAGTACATGGCGCCCGAGCAGGCGGCCGGCCGCCCCGCCGATGCGCGCACCGACGTCTACTCGCTCGGCGCGATCATGTACGAGATGGTCACGGGCATCCCGCCGTACCAGGGCGACAACTTCATGGAGATCCTGACGAAGAAGGCGACGCAGGATCCGCCCGAGCCGATCTCGATCCGGGCCGAGCTGCCGCAGCCGGTCTCCGATCTCGTGATGGCATCGATGTCGCGCAGCCCCGAGCACCGGCCGCAGTCGATGGAGTCGCTCGAGTACGAGCTCAACAAGTGCCTGTCCGGCCGCGGTCAGGCCGTCGCGTCGATCCTCGGCATGACGACCGACGCGAACGTCGTCGCGACGTTGAACCCCGGCCTGTCGACGCGCAACCTCGACAGCGGCATCGTCAACCTGCCGGCGGCGAGCCGCGCGACGACGCACAACCACGACAGTGCCTGGGAGACGCGCTCCGGCGTGTCGCGCGGCATGTACAACAGCGGGCCGGTCGCGCATCCGCCGTCGCATCCGACGCCGTCGGGCCCGGTGCGCCTGCCGAGCGACCCCGGCATCCAGATGGTCCCTGCTGCGAGCGGCCAGCTGCCGCGGGCCGCATCGCCGAGCCAGTTCTCGCGCGCGGGCACGCCGCTTCCGGTGGCCTCTCACGTATCGTCGGCGCCGATCCTCGGCGAGTCGACGGAGATCTCGCCGCCGCTCGACGTGAACCCGCGCGGCGGGCTCGCGACGTTTGGCTGGGTGATGCTGATCCTGATCCTGCTCGGCGGCGGCGGCGCGCTCGCGTACGTCATGCTGTTCCAGAACAAGCAGGAGCCCGTCGTGATCCCGGCGAAGGCCAACGACGCGGTCGGCAGCGATACCCAGCAGGACAAGCCCGAGGTCCAGAAGCCGAAGAAGAAGCCGTCGAGGGAAGACCGCGACAGCAAGGACGTCAAGGACAGCCGTCCCGAGTCCAGGGCCGAGACGCGCGCAGAGCCGAAGTCGGACCCGAAGGCCGAGGTCAAGTCGACCGAGGGCAAGGCGTCCGACGCGAAGGCGGAGCCCGAGGCGAAGGCGACCGACGACACCAGGACGAAGAAGGCGACGACGAAGGTCGCGCTCGCCGAGGGCAAGCAGACGCCGGCGCAGCTGTCGGACGCGGCGAAGAAGGCCGAGGCCGCGGGCGACTGGGAGACGGTCCTCGTCGCGTACCAGAAGCTCGAGAAGGCGAAGGGCTACAAGTTCCCCGGCTACGCCGTCTACAAGCAGGCGTGGGCGTACTTCCAGCTGAACGACACGGCGAATGCCCAGCAGCTCGCGCAGAAGGCGTCGACGATGGCGGGCAACCAGAAGACCGACGCGAAGCTGCTCTACGCGGACGCGCTGTTCAAGCAGGGCGACTTCAAGCGCGCGAAGGACTTCTACATCGGCCTGCGCAAGCAGGTGCCGACGTCGCAGAAGGCGCAGCTCGCGAAGAAGATCGCCAGCTGCAACCAGAAGCTCAAGCTTCCGGACCGCGACGGCATCGCGGACTAGCGCTCAGACCATCGAGCCGGCGAGCCAGTCGGCCAGCATGTCGACGGACGACAGCATCGCGTTCGCGCGGCGCAGCCGCTCCGACAGCGTCTTCACGACCTGGACGAGCAGCACCGACGCGGCGTGCGGATCGTCGGTGATGAGCTCGCGGAGCGCGTCGTGCGGCAGACGAAACAGAAACGTAGCCTGCATCGAGGTCACCGTCGCCGAGCGCGGCGCGGGCTCGACGAGCGACATCTCGCCGAAGAACTCGCCCGCGTCGAGCGTCGCGAACGTCTGCGCGCCCCGGTGGACCGCGACCTGACCCGACAGGATGAGGAACAGCGCGTCGCCGAGGCTGCCATCGACGACGATCGCCTCGCCCGGGTTGTAGCTCTCGACCTCACCGGCGCGCGCGATGCGCTCGAGCTGGTCCGGTGTCAGGTGCACCAACAGCGGATGTCGCTCCAGGAGGGTCGGGTTGGGCATGCGACGACCATAGATCGATCGCGGGCGAGCCTGCGAGTCCGTGACACCAGAGGACGGAGCGAGCCGGGTACCGGCGTCGAGGCGCGTCTATACTGCGCCCATGCGAATCGGTGTCTACGCGGTGGTCCTCGCGTCAACGGCGACCCTCGTCCATGTCGCGCACGCGCAGTCGGTCGACCGCCGCTACGCGGAGGAGCCGACCGGTGGCCTGTCGCTGCCCGCGACGCCGCTCGCCGGCGAGCACGATGCGCGCGCGGTGACGGTGAACCCCGGCGGTCTCGCGCTGCTGCGCGGCCCCGAGCTCGCGCTCGCGCTCGACCTCGCCGACCCCGACGTCGAGACGAGCGCAGGGCCCGGCTTCGGGACGTACATCGCCACGTCGGGCGGCGGCGGGCTCCTGCCGCGCTTCGGCGTCGGCCTCGGGCTCGAGTGGCTGCGGCCGCCGCGCGCGCAGCTGTCGCCGGATCCCGGCGAGCCATTCCGGTTCACGCTGGGCCTCGCGACGGCGCTCGGGCGCAATGCGGGCCTCGGCCTGTCGTGGCACCACTTCCACGACACCGGGATCCTCGACGGCCAGGACACGTTCGACCTCGGACTGTCGACGCGATGGGGCAGTCACCTCGCGGTCGGCGCGACGCTGCGCGATCTGTTGACGCAGCCGATCGCCGGCCTGCCGGTGCAGCGGCGCTACGAGCTCGAGGCCGACATCCGGCCACTCGGAACCGACGCGCTCGAGCTGGCGCTCGGCGGCCGGATCGGCGAGACCCGCGGCGACGTCGACGGCTGGGCGCGCATCCAGGCGCGGCTGACGCGCGGCGTGTATCTGATCGGCGAGGTCGAGTCGCGCGAGGTCTACGCGCTGCAGGACTCGCCGATGGGACTCGTCGAGGACGATGGCCACGAGCTGCGCGCGACGGTCGGCCTCGAGATCTCGTTCGGCTCGATGGGCCTGTCGGCGTTCGCCAACGGCCTACGCAACGACCTCGGCAAGAACCACGCGGTCGGCACGACGCTCGTCGCGCGCGCGTCGGCGCTCGGGCCTCCGTCGATGTTCGGCCATGGCGATCACATCGAGCGCGTCGAGCTGTCGGGCTCGATCGGCCCCCGCGAGCTGACGGCGCTCGTCGTCCGCCTGCGCTCGATCGCGCGCGACGGGACGGCGAAGGCGGTCGTCGTGATGTTCGACGGCGCCGAGGGCGGGTGGGCGACGATGCAGGAGCTGCGCACCGAGCTCGTCGCCGTACGCAAGGCCGGCAAGAAGGTGTTCGCGTACATGGTGTCCGGCACGGGCCGCGACTACTTCATCGCGAGCGCGGCCGACAAGATCTACGTCGACCCCGCCGGCGGCGTGCGCATCGTCGGTATGGCCGGCACGACCATGTACTTCAAGGGCGCGTTCGACCAGATCGGCGTCGCGCCGCAGTTCGAGAAGATCGCCGAGTACAAGAGCGCACCGGAGCAGTTCACCGAGAAGAAGCCGACGCCGATCGCGGCGAAGATGCACGACGATCTCTACGACTCGCTGTGGGATCAGTGGGTGACCGCGGTCGCCGAGGGCCGCAGGCTCGGCAAGGACGAGGTGAAGGCACTCGTCGACAACGGGCCGTATACCGCCGGCGACCTCGCGAAGGACACGAAGCTCGTCGACGCGGTCGCCTCGCCCGACAAGATCGGCGAGCTGATCGTGAAGGAGATCGGAGCCTCGTACCCGGTGACCTCGCCGCCGCGCGAGCGTCCCGACCGGTGGACGAGGCCCGGCATCGCGGTCATCTACGTCGACGGCGACATCACCGACGGCAAGTCGCAGTCGATCCCGCTGCTCGGCCGCAAGCTCGCCGGCGGCGAGACGCTCGTCGAGGCGATCCAGGCGGCGCGCAACAACCCGCGCGTCGGCGCGATCATCCTGCGCATCGACTCGCCCGGCGGCAGCGCGCTCGCGTCCGAGCTCGTGTCGCGCGAGGTGTTCGCGACGAAGGGCGTGAAGCCGATCATCTGCTCGTTCTCCGACCTCGCCGCGTCGGGCGGCTACTTCATCGCCGCCGGCTGCGACACGATCTACAGCGAGCCGATGACGATCACGGGCTCGATCGGCATCTTCTACGGCAAGTTCGATCTCGGCGGCCTGCTCGCGAAGCTCGGCGTCACGACCGAGACGTACAAGCGCGGCAAGCGCAGCGACGTCGAGAGCATGTTCCGGCCGTACACCGACGAGGAGCGCAAGATCCTGCTCGAGAAGCTCGAGTACATGTACGGCCGGTTCGTCGGTGCGGTCGCCGAGGGCCGCAAGCTGACGAAGCAGCAGGTCGACGCCGCGGGCCGCGGCCACGTGTACTCCGGCGCGGCGGCGCAGCCGATCAAGCTCGTCGACAAGCTCGGCGGGATCGGCGACGCGCTCGACGAGGCCAAGCGCCGGATGGGCCTCGCGCCCGACACCCGGGTCCAGCTGTTCGAGCTGCCCGACGTGCCGTCGAGCCTGTTCGGCATGCTCGGCAACCTGCTCGGCGTCCGCGCCGAGGCGCCGGTCCAGGTGACCGATCTTCCGATCATCAAGGAATTCCTGTCGGGGCTGCCGACCTCCGTCCTCGTCGGCTCCGACGCGGCGCAGGCCCGGCTGCCGTACGATATCCGCTTCGAGTAGGCGTTCGTGCTAGACCGTTGGCGGTGTCGAAGGATCGCGCAGCGCCATTCTCGAAGAAGCACCGGCGGTACTGGCTCCCGGTGACCGGCGGCATGCTGCTGATCGGCGGCATCAACGTCGCGATCGGGATGGCGACCTACGACGAGCCGCAGCAGGTCGAGCGCATCCCGCTGACGATCCCCGGCCACGAGCGCAAGCCGGGCGAGCTGCACCGCGACGAGATTCCGGCCGACGTGGTGCGCGCGTTCGTCGTGAAGTATCCGCGCACGATCCCCGCCGGTGCCCAGCAGATCGACAACGACACGTTCGTCGTCCAGTTTCCTCCGGGCGCTCCGCACGCGCACGCGACGTTCAAGCTCGACGGGACATTCGTCTCCGAGGACTGAGCGTCGATCGCGCTACGGCGTCACGGCGAAGTCGGTGCGCACGAAGGCCCGCTTCGTGCCGTTGACCGGCGGCGTCACCGTCGGAAAGTCCGCCGCGCCGAGGTTCGACGTCAGCGCGGTCACGCCGCCGACGATCGGCGTGCCGGAACCGAGCTCGAACGCGGTCTTCCAGCCGGCGACGCCGTGGAGGTCCGGCATGCGGAACGCCGGCATCGTGCCGACGACACCGGGCGACACGTACGCCGACCACACGATCGTGCACGGCGAGTTGCCGCACACCTGCGCCGGCTGCTGCGTCGCGTTCCACAGGTAGCCGACCGCGTTCGCGTATGCGGGCCAGCTCGTCTCGAGCGTCACGTACGGCACCTTCGTCGGCACCGTCGTCTGGATCGAGCCGAGCGGGGCCGGCGCGACCCACGTCTGGTCCGCGGGCGCGATCGTCGCGTTCGTCACCGTCGCGCTTCCGCCGAGGCGGGCGACGGTGATCGACTGGTCGTAGAGGTCGCTCGGCTGCATCTGCGC
>JAEWJO010000180.1 GCA_023386455.1 Pseudomonadota bacterium
GGTTCGGGGGATGCGTCCGCTGGCGCCGACCTCTTGCGGCGCTTCATGCGCGGTCGCGACGGGTCGCCTGGGCCGGGGGGCGGACGATTCGTCGGGATGATGACGTCGGCCGTGGGATCGACCGCGCGATAGCGCGACGCCTCGAGCAGGTCCTCGGGGCGGATGGATCCGTTGCCCATCATGTCGGCGACCGTGCGAGCGACCTTGAGGAGCCGGTCGATACCGCGCGCGCTCATCGACTGGCGCTTCGCGACGATCTCGGCGAGCTTGCGCTCGCAGGCGTCGTCGAGCTTGCAGCACTCGCGCAGGATCCTCGACGTCATCTCTGCGTTGGTCCGGATCCCCCACGGTGCGAGGCGGGCTCGCTGGCGGTCGCGTGCGACGACGACGCGGTCGCGCATCGCGGCCGACGATTCGCCGGGCTTCATGTCGCGAAGCTCGGGCAAGGAGATCGGCTCGACGCGCACCTGCAGGTCGATGCGGTCGAGCAGCGGCCCGCTGAGGCGTGCGCTGTAGCGATCGCACGCGCTGCCGCTGCACGTGCATTCGCGTGCGCTGAAGCCGAGCCAGCCGCACGGGCACGGGTTCGCGGCGGCGACGAGCAGGAACGACGCCGGGATGCGGATCGTGCCGCTGATGCGGCCGATCGTCATCGTGCGGTCCTCGAGCGGCTGGCGCAGCGACTCGATCGTCGAGCGCGAGAACTCGGGGAGCTCGTCGAGGAACAGGACGCCGTTGTGGGCGAGCGAGATCTCGCCCGGGCGCGGGCTCGTGCCGCCGCCGAGCAGCGCGGCGGTGCTGATCGTGTGATGCGGAGCGCGGAACGGACGCTCCTCGATGAGGCCATCGGCGAGGCCGAGCGCGGAGTAGATCTTCGTCGTCTCGAGCGCCTCGTCCTTCGTCATCCTCGGTAGGACCGTCGGGATGCGGCGAGCGAGCATGGTCTTGCCGGTCCCCGGCGGCCCGGAGAGGAGCAGGTTGTGGCCGCCGCTGACGGCAAGCTCGATCGCCTCGCGAGCCAGATGCTGACCGCGGATGTCGGACATGTCCGATGTGACGACGACGCGGCGGCGGCGACGCGTGCCGCTGACGTTGGAGGGCAGCGGCAGCTCGGCACGCCCGGCGAGCGTCTCGATGATCTGGTTCAGGTGCCTCGCGCCGTAGACCTCGATGCCCTCGACGACGAGCGCCTCCGCAGCGCTGCGATCGGGGACGAGCACGCCACGCAGGCCGCGCTCCTTCGCGAGGATGGTCGCCGCGAGCACGCCGGGCACCGCGCGGATCGAGCCGTCGAGCCCGAGCTCGCCGAGGACGAGCAGGCGATCGAGCGCGCTGCCTTCGAAGATGTCGTCGGCGATCAGGATCGAGAGCGCGGTCGGTAGATCGAAGCCGCTGCCTGACTTGCGCAGATCCGCGGGCGCGAGGTTGACGGTGACGCGCTTCGCCGGCACCTCGTAGCCGACGGTCTTGAGCGCGCTGCGCACGCGGACCGCGCCCTCCTTGACGGCGGCGGTCGGCAGGCCGACGACCGCGAACTGCGGGAGCTGGCCGGGCGCGATCACGCACTCGACATCGACCGTGACAGCATCGATCCCGACGAGGGTCGAGGACTTGATCAAGGCGACCATGGCGACCTCCTGGAGCAGGTCGCGCGCCAGCGCACGCGCGATGTGATGTCGCGTCGTTACGGCGGCGCGTGGTCGCTGGCCGGACACGCTGTCCGGTGGGCGGCGGACGTCCGGACGCGTGCAAGGGCCGAGCGCGCCGCGAGATCAGGTGACGATCTCGCGAGTTACGGGCTGCAAGGTTACTTCACATTGCGCCTGCAGGTTCTGAAACACGCGCTCCCCATCCTGAGCTGGTGAAAGGAAGCGCATCATGATCTGTCTCGCACTCGGACTCGGCGTTCTCGGTTTCTGGGCGGCTCGCAAGGCGCGGCGGTGCCGCGGCTACTACGGTCACGGCTGGCATCACCATCACGGCTGGCACGGCGGCTGGTATGGCGGCTGGCACGACCGCCGCCGGCGCGGACTTCACATGGCCCTGGCTCATATCGATGCGAGCCCGGCGCAGGAGCGTGCGATCATCGCGGAGGTCGACAAGCTGACGGAGCGCCTCTGGCAGGCAAAGTCGACGATCAAGGACGGTCGCGGCGATCTCGGCGCGGCAGTCCGCGGGCCGGTGCTCGATGACGCGGCGCTGGGCGCGGTGCTCGGACGCGTCGATGCGGCAACGGCGGAGATGCGGTCGGCGACGCTCGACGCGCTCCGCAACATCCACGCGGTGCTCGACGACAACCAGCGCAACCAGCTCGCGGACATCATCGATCACGGTGGCTGGTGGCGCAGCGGCCGGCGTGGTCCCGGCGCCAGCGGCGGCGGCCCGTACCGCGTCTAGGTATAGTGACCGCCCGTGCGCGTACTCCTCATCGACGACGACGCCCGACTGGCCGAGCTGCTGGTCGGTTACCTGCAACCGCAGGGCGTGACGCTCGTGCATGCAGGCGGCGGGCAGGCGGGCCTCGGCCAGCTGGCGGGCGGCGGGTTCGACGCGATCCTGCTCGACGTGATGATGCCCGGCATGGACGGCCTGGCGGTTCTTCGAAAGATCCGCGACGCCGGCCACCGCGTACCGGTGATCATGCTGACGGCGCGCGGCGACGAGGCGGATCGCGTCGTCGGCCTCGAGCTCGGCGCCGACGACTACGTCGCGAAGCCGTTCTCGCCGCGCGAGCTCCTCGCACGACTGCGCGCGGTGCTGCGGCGCGCGGCACCGGATACGGTCGCGGAGAAGCTGACGGCGGCAGGGATCACGGTCGACGTCGCGGCGCGCGAGGCGTTCGTCGACGGCAAGCCGGTCGAGCTGACCGGCCTCGAGATCGACCTGCTGTCGGCGCTGCTCCGGCGCGCGGGACGCGTCGTGCCGCGCAGCGCGCTCATGGAGCTCGCGGGGCGCGGTGACGTCTCGGTCAACGAGCGTGCGGTCGACGTCCACATCTCGCGCTTGCGCAAGAAGCTCGGTGACGACGCGTCGACGCGGATCCGCACCGTGCGCGGCGTCGGCTACGTGCTCGCGAAGAGCGCGGACGAGGACGCGTAGGCGATGGGCGGCGACAGTCACCTGCACGTGTTCATGAGCTCGATCGAGCGGCGCGGCGCGTGGCGCGTGCCCGAGCGCCTCGAGATCCGCGTCCGGTTCGGCAACTGCGAGCTCGATCTGCGGGACGCCGAGATGGGCGACGAGACGGTGATCGACGTCGGTGTCTCGATGGGCAACGTCGAGATCATCGTGCCGCCGGAGTTGATGGTCTCGGTCGAGATGCGCTCGACGATGGGCAGCGTCGAGGAGCATCGGACGGCAGGTGATGGCGACGCGTCGATCGTCGTGCCGCCTACCCAGGGCGCCATCATTCCGCCGATCACGGGCGGCAAGCAGGCCGGCAAGCGCCTGCGCATCACCGGCAACGTCAAGCTCGGCAACTGCGAGGTGATCACGCTCGGCCGCGAGGAGACGATCGACGATCACGCGCGCCGGCTGCGCCACGAGCTGCGGCGTCATCGCCACCACAAGGCGCACGCCGAGCGGCGCAAGCGGCTCGCCGAGCTGCACCTCGAGCGAGAGATGTGGCGTGCCCATCCCGATCGCTCGCCGTGGCTGCCGTGGTGGCTCCAGGCGCGCATGCGCCGCCGCATGTTCTCCTGGATGACGATCGCCTTCGTCGCGGGCGCGGCGGCGGGCGTTCAGTTCTGGGATCACGCGCGCTGGTTTCACTACGTGTTCGCGCTGATCGGCCTGTCCGTGGTCTCGGGCGCCGTGTCGTGGCGGCTGACGCGGCCGCTCCTGATGGTCGTGCGTGCTGCGCGCGACATCGGCGACGGCAAGTACGACACGCGCCTCGTCACGCGCGAGCGCGGCGAGATGCAGGTGCTCGCGAGCGCGATCAACGAGATGGCGGCGAAGATCGAGCAGCAGCTGAAGGATCAGAAGCAGCTGCTCGCCGCCGTGTCCCACGAGCTGCGCACGCCGCTCGGCCACATGCGCGTCCTGATCGAGACCGCACGCGACACGGGCGACATGAAGGCGCTCGGCGAGCTCGAGCGAGAGGTGCTGACGCTCGACGACCTCGTCGGCCGGCTGCTCGCGTCGTCGCGTCTCGAGTTCGGCAACCTCGACCGCCGGCCGCTCGATCTCGGCGAGCTGCTGTCCGATGTCGCGACGAGCGCCGGTCTCGCGCCCGAGTCGATCGAGGCGATCGGCGATGTCCGCGCGCCCGTCGATCCGACCTTGATCCGCCGCGCGATCGCGAACCTGATCGAGAACGCGCGCGTCCACGCAGGTGGTGCGATCGCGGTCCGCGCGGTTCGCCGCGGTGGCCAGGTC
>JAEWJO010000226.1 GCA_023386455.1 Pseudomonadota bacterium
GATCGGCTGCGGCGGCTCGGGCTTCTCCTCCTCGAGACGCGTGACGAGATAGTTGCCGGTCAGCGCGCGCGGTCCCGGCCACTCGAACGGGTTGTTCCCGTCGTACAGCTGGTACGTCATGAACAAGAGCGACGCGTGCAGCAGGATCGAGAACCCGAACGACGCCTGGTTGTCGACGTCGCTCTTGTAGAGCGAGAAGCCGATCGCGGACACCGCGAGCGCGGCGGTCGACAGCGCCCAGCCGCGGAACAGGCACTCGGCGATATCGCCGAGGAACGGCGAGCCGAGGACCTCGTACTCGTTGTGGATGCCCTTCGCCCAGAAGAAGAACGCGAGCGAGACCATCGACAGGAAGTAGCCGCCGAAGCCGGCGAGCATCATCGGCCGCGACAGCCATGGCTCGGCGTCCTCGACGGGAACGAACTGGAAGAAGACCTTGTAGTCACCGGACTCGTCGAGCTCGATGACGCCCCAGTCCTTGCCGCTGATCGGCGTCGCGGAGAAGCCGCCGGCGTTCGTCGAACGAACGAGCTCGGCGACATCCTTCTCTTCACCGTCGATGCAGATGGTGCCCCGCATCCGCTCGCCGAGCGTCAGCAGGTAGCCGCGGTTGCCCGGCCGCACGATCGCGAAGTCCTTCGGGAGGCCGACGTTCGGCACCACGAAGGTTGGCGTGCCCGTGTTGCCGACGGTGATCTTCATCGGCTTGTGGGCGACGATGTCTTCCATGACCTCGTCCTGCCAGATCAGCGACGTGCGCAGGGCAACGGTCGTCACAGCTGCTCTTCCTCCACCGACCGCACCATGTGCGGGATGAACGAGCGCTTCTCGAGGCTCGCGCGCTCGAGCTCCTCGTTCGCGCGCTCGAGGAAGTACAGGAGCTGCGGCGTGCGCATCCGGCCGTTCAGGTCGAGGGCGTTGAAGTCGAAGTTCTTCACCTTCTCCTTCTTGTCGCCCGTGGCCTTCGCCGGCCCCTTGTCTCCCGCCTTCGGGTCCTTGGCCTCGACGGGAGCGGGCCCCTTGTCATTGGCCACCTTCTTCGGCTGTGCGGCTGCGGGTAGTACCAGCGCGCACACGAAGAGCGTGGACAGCAGCCCCCTCCAGGGGGCGGGATGCCTCAACGGCATTTGACCTCCATGCACTTGTTTGTGACGTCCTGCCGTTTTGCGTGGTTCGACGGGGCTTCTTGCATGTAGCGCTCCAGCTCCGACTTGCCGCCGGCCAGGTCCTCCGTGAAGTCGATCTTCAAGATCGCGAGGTTCCACATCGCGTCGGCCCTCGGCGTCGAGCGCTTCGGCGCGTCCTTGATCACGCGTTCCCAGACCTTTCGAGCCTCCGGCAGCTCCTTGAGCCCGCGATGGGCGACACCGAGCGAGACCTGCGCGGCGTAGTCATCGGGTCTCTTTTCGACGATCGCCGCGAGCTCGACCTTGGCTCGCGCGTAATCGCCGGCGTCGAGCAGGACGCTCGCCTTGTTGAACCGGGCGTCGATGTAGTTGCCGTCGAGCGCGACCGCCTGATCGAACCGCTCGAACGCCTCCTGCGACTTGCCCTGCTTCTGGGCGAGCAGCGCGAGCGCGTTGTAGACCGCCGGGTCCTTGGCATCGAGCTCGACCGCCTTCGCGAGGACGAGCTGGGCGAGCTCGAGCCGCTTCTGGGCGATGTAGATCTGGCCGAGCTCGGTGTAGATGCGCGCGTTCGTGCCCGACACGCGGACGGTCTCGCGCAGGATCTCGACGGCGTCCTCGTAGTCGCCGGAGTCGCGCAGCAGCGAGGCGAGGCGAGCCGCGCCATCGCGCCGGTTCGGATCGTCCTCGCTCATGTTCTTGAGCGCGTTCTGGTAGTCGCCGCGCGCGTCCTTCTTCTTGCCGGCGCGGCGATTCGCCTCCGCGCGGGCGAGCAGCGACGGCGTGTGGCCGGGGTTGCCCGACAGCGCGCGCGAGAAGTCGTCGATCGCCTCGTCGTCCTCGCCTTCCTTCCACGCGATCACGCCGAGGTCGTACCAGGCCTCCCAGATCGAGCCGTCGATCTTGAGCGCGGCGCGGAGGCGTGCGCGCGCGGTCTCGCTCGCCTCGGGACCTCCGAGACGCACGGCGCGCATCGCGGCCTCGAACTCCTTCGCGGCGGCGGGCTTGATCGGATCGCGATGCTCGACGACGGTGCGGCCGCCGCCCTTGACGTTGCGCTTTCCCGACGAGCCGCACGCGGCGGCGACGAGCGCGGCGAGGAGGAGCAGCTTCTTCATCGCGCGACCTCCGTGATGATGTCCGGGGTCGGCGGACGGTCGCCCGTGCGCTCCTTGCTGCGCGACTCGTTCTCCGGCGGATACTTGTCGCGCGCGACGCGGCCGAGTGCCTCGCGGATCTTCGCGGTGTACTCGTCGTAGACCTGCATCTGGATCGCCTTCGTGTAGCCGGCGCTGAACAGGTCGACCGCCTTGTTCTGGATGTTGACGACGTACGCGTCGAGCGCGTCGCGATACGCCTGCGCCTGGTCGGCCGACAGGCCCTTCGGCGTCGACGCGTTGACGAGTGACTCGGCGAACCCGTCGTAGACCTGCGCGGTGCGGTAGAGCGCCGCGGTCGCCCACTTGAGGTCCTGATACTCGACGACGGAGACGTAGACCTTCTCGGCCTCGGCGAGCAGCTTGCTCTTCTGCTTGAGGGCCTTCTCGAGCTTCGCGGGCGGGACGTCGAGCGTGACCTTCTCGTACTCGCGGAAGATCAGCTCGCCCTCGTTGTAGCGAGCCTGCGCCGCCCACGTCTTGCCGGCGGCCTTGGTCGCGCCTGTCTCGCGCTTCCAGAGCGCCTGCGCGGTCGCGAAGTCCTCCTTCGCGCGCCTCAGCTGGCCGAGCTTGAGCGACATCAGGCCGGCGCGCGTGTGCGCCTCGATGATGCGCTTGCCCGACGAGCGATAGATGCGCGAGTACTCCGCGAACGCCTGGTAGGCGGGGCCTTCCTGGCCCGCATCCTGGTAGACGACGCCGATGTTGAACGCGACGTCGGGCGCGTCCTTTCGCTCGGAGAACCGCTTCGCGTATTCCTTGTAGTGCGCGATCGCGCGGTCGTTCTGGCCGAGCGCCTGGCGGAGCAGGCCGGCGTTGAACAGCGCGTCGGGGGCCTTGCTGCCCTTGCCGAACTTGTCGACGACGAGCTCGTACGCCTTCGCCGCGCGGTCGTAAAAGATCGCCTTCTCGTAGACGACGCCCGCGGAGAACGCGGCCTTCTCGGCGAGGTCGGGCGCGGTGCCGCCGTACCTCTGCGCGAGCTCGATGTAGACGTCGGCGGCGTCCTCGGGACGGCGCGCCTTCTCGTACATGACGCCGGCGTTCGTCATCGCCTGCGCGGCGACCTTCGCGTCCGAGGTCTCCTTCGGGACGCGCAGGTAGAACGTCGCCGCCTGCTCGAACTTGCCGGCGTCGGCGTACTTGTCACCGCTCTTCTGGATCGACTCGACGATCAGGCGGGCGAGGCGATCCTGCTGGTCCTTCGCGGCAAACGACGGCGCGCTCTTCAACTTGCGCGCCCAGTTCTCGATGTTCTCGTAGTCCTGTGCCTTGTTGAGCGCGCTGAGGATGCGGTCGCCGGCCGGGCCCGCGTTCGGGTCCTTGGGGTACTTCGTGACGATGACACCGAAGCGCTTGATCGCCTCGTCGTACTCGCCGTAGTCGAAGAACATCTGGCCGTTCTTGAAGATGACGCCGACGAGCGTCGGGTCGGCCGGGAACAGCGTCGCGTAGAGGTCGATCGCCTCGCCGAACTTCTTGTCGACGTCGTAGAGCTTCGTGCGGCCCGCGGTGTCCTTCGGGCGGGCGGCCTCGAACGCGGCCATCGCGTTCAGCAGCGCGTCCTTGTGGTACTTGCCGACGGGCGCGCTCTTGCCGACGCCGAGGTACTCGTCGCCGGCGGCCTCGACCTTCGCGAGCTTGAAGCACAGGATGTCGGCGCGGTAGTAGCGCAGCTCGATCGACTTCTCGGCGGCGGTCTTCGCCGAGCCAAACGCGGCGAGGTACTGCTCGTACGCCTCGGCGGCCTTGGTGTACAGCGTCGCGAGCTCGGCGTTGCCGATCGGCCTCGTCGCACAGCCGTTCTGCTTGCCGAGCTTCAGGAGCTTCTCGCGCCGCTGCGCCTCGCCGTGGATGTTCGTCGCGGTGACGCGGACGAGCTCCTCGGTGATCTGCAACGAGCGGTCGAGCGCGTCGCGGTTGCGCTGCTCCTTCGCCCAGGCCGTCGCCGGCCCGTAGTTGTCGAGCAGGATCTTGATCTCGTCCTGGGCACGCTCGACGTCGAGCGCGCTCGTCCAGTTCTGGACGATGTCGCGCTGGTACTCGGCCGCCTTGATCGCACTCGGATCCATCTTGATGAGGAACCGGAATGCCTCGTTGCTGCGCTCCCACTCGGCCTGGCCGGCGTAGCTCTCGGCGACCTTGATGAGGACGTCGCGCGAGTAGCGCTCGCCGCCGATCGACGCGAGGAAGTCGAACACCTCCTGCGCCGAGATCGAGCGGTCCTCGGTGAACACGACCACGAGGTACTCGAGTGCCTCGTCGCGCAAGGACGCGCTGCGCCGCTTCTGCGCTGCGGTGCCGGTGCGCTCGGCCTCCACCGCCTTGTCGAGCACGCGCTTGAAGTCCTTCGCCGCCTGCTCGCTCTTGCCGAGCTTCCAGTAGCACCACGCCGTCTTGAACGTCGCGAGGTCGCTCGTCGCCGCGTTGTCGGGGATGTGCGCATACGCGTCGATCGCGCGCTGCCACTGCGATTGCGCGAAGTAGTGCTCGCCGACCATCATCCACGCGTCGCCGAACAGCGGCGACTGCGGATGCTTGTCGATGACCTCCTGGAACCGCGCCATCGCCTCGTCCTCGCGGCCGTCCTCCTTCGCGGCAAAGCCGATCAGGTACGTGACGAGATCCATGCGGCGGAAGCGCGGGAACTTCTCGTGCAGCTCGACGTAGAGCGTCTCTGCCT
>JAEWJO010000254.1 GCA_023386455.1 Pseudomonadota bacterium
GGTGGTAGCCGTACGCGCTGACCACGTAACAGGTGACGAGACCGATCGCGACGCCGATGATCGTCCCGACACCGCCGATCGCCACGCCGAGGAACTGGAAGATGCGCGACACGCTCGACGATGTCGCGCCCATCGACTTGAGGATCGCGATCTCGCGGGTCTTGTCGGTGACCATCATCGTGAGCGCCGAGATCATGTTCACGGCCGCCACGATGATGATGAGGGTCAGGATGATCACGAGCGCGAGCTTCTGGAGGTTCAGCGCCGTGAACAGGTTGTGGTTCAGCTCGTACCAGTCCTGGACCTGATACGGCGGCCCGCCGAGCGCACGCTCGAGCTTGTCGGCGATCTCGCTCGCGCGGTCGACATCCTTCACCTTGAGCTCGACGCCCATCACCTGGTCGCCGCGGCCGACGAGCTCCTGCGTGTCGCGCAGCGCCGTGTACATGAGGCGGCGGTCGTACTCGTCGAAGCCGCTGTAGAAGATGCCGGTCACCCGGAACTTGCGCGTCCGCGGCGCGCTCGACTTCGCACGCCACGTGTCGAAGTCGTAGTTCGACAGCGGCACGACGACGGTGACGACGTCGCCGACCTTCGCCTTCAGCTTGTAGGCGAGCTCCTTGCCCATGATGATCGGCGGCAGCTCGCCGGGCGCCGGCTCCTTCGCGAGCGTGTCGATCGAGCCCTCGATCATGTGCTTGTCGAGATCGAGGACGCCGCGCACGAGCTTCGGATCGACGCCCTTGATCGCGACCCCCGACAGCTCGCCCTTGCCACGCACCACGTGTGTGACGAGCATCTCGGCGAAGATGAACGGCTGGACCGCGATCACCTCCGGATCGACCTCGCGCGCCGTCTGCATGACGTCGCGGTACTCGGCGAACGTCGCCTGCGACTTCAGCACGATCACGTGCGCGTTGACGCCGAGCACCTTGTTGCGGAACTGCTGCTGAAAGCCGGTCGTCACGGCGAGCACGATCGTCAGCGATGCGACGCCGAGCGACACGCCGAGCACCGACACGCTCGTGAACACGCCGAACACGGACAGCAGGCCGAACACGGCCGCAGAGATGAGGCCGAGCACCAGCGCGAGCACGCCATAGGGGCTCGCGCCGTGCGACGTCAGGAGCTGGACCAGGCCGAGCAGCGCGATGACGAGCGAGGCACCGGCGCAGTACAGCATCAGCCGGTCGCGGCGACCGCCGTACAGGTAGCGCGCCGCGATGCGGAGCTCGTACGGGCGGCCGAGCACGTAGCGGACGGTCCCGCCACCGAGCCCGGCGGAGACGACGATAGCGATGAGCTTCAGCCAGAAATACAAGCGGTCCTCAGCTTGCCTCGGGGACAGTCCCTACGCCAGCGGACACCCGCGCGAATCCGCGGTTGCGCCCCTCCGCGCTGGACACCCACGGAGGTTCGCGAAACGATAGCGCGTGCTCGCCGAGTACTCGACGCCACGCGAATATCTCGACGACCTCGCGGTCCTGGTCGAGCGGATGGTCGAGCGCGCCAATCTGGCGCTCACCGCGACGAGCGAGACCGACCAGCGCCTCGTCGCCGAGCTCGACATCGATGTGGCGCGCCGCACGGAGCTCGTCGGCGCGCGCAGTGAAGCCACCGCACGTCGTGGCCGCCTCCCGCTCGATCTCGTGCGCTCCGCATTTCACCTGTCCGAGACCGAGGCGCGCGTCCTCGCCGTGCTCGCGGTCCTCGAGATCTCCCCGGGCGCGCGGCGCGCCGCTGCCCGCCTCCTCGACGATCCGTCGAAGAACGCGACGATCGGCCTCATCGAAAATCTCGTCTATCGCGGCACCCGCCACCGCGAGGCCGCCGCCGAGGAGCTCGCGCCCGACGGCCGCCTGTTCACCTACCAGCTCGCCGAGCTCGGCGACACGAGCTTGCCGTGGCTTGCCCGTCCCGTGCGGCCGTTCCCGCGCGTGCTCGAGCTCGCGATGGGCCGGCTCCGCCTCGACCTCGAGGTCGCCCGCTACGCGACCCTGATCGATGACCCGCCGGCCGGCGAGGGTCTGCTCCTCGACACCAGCACGCGCGCGCTCGTCATCGATGCCGTCCGCCGCCAGCGCGAGCTTGCCGGGGCCGCGGCCCTCCCGATCATCGCCGGTCCACCCGGCTCCGGCCGCGCCTCGCTCGCACTCGCCGCCGCCAACTTCGAGGGCCACAAGGCGCTCGTCGTCCGCGCCGGAGACCTGCCCCGCGACGCCCAGCGCCTCGCGCGCGCGCTCCGCGCCGCCGGTCGCGAGGCCCTGCTGTTCGACGCGATGCTGATCGTGCGCGACCTCGACGCACTGTCCGGCGAGACCGAGCGCGGCGTCCCCGATCTCGTCCCGGTCGCGGCCTCGGAGATCGCCGCGCACGCCGGTCCCGTCGCGGTCACCGCCGCGCGCATGGTGTGGCCGCCGTCGAGCATGCGCGCGATCGTCGTCGCCGAGCTCGGCATCCCGAACGAGCTCGAGCGCACGACGCTGTGGGAGCGCGTCCTCGGCAGCGACGCGGCCGCGCTCGCGAAGGACGCCGCCTCGCGCTACCGCATCACCGGTGGCGTCATCGGGCGTGCCGCCGCCAGCGCACGTGCACGCGGCGAAGCGAAGGCCGCCCCCGTCGAGCTCGACGACATCCGCGTCGGCGTTCGCGGCCAGCTCGATGCCGAGCTCGCGACGATGGGCCGCCGCGTCGACTGGCAACAGACGTGGAACGACCTCGTCCTTCCCGACGACATCGTCGAGGAGCTGCGCGAGCTCGTCGCCCGCGTCCAGCACCGCCGCCGCGTGCTCGACGAGTGGGGCTTCGGCCGCAAGGTCGGCAAGGGCGTCGGTCTCTCCGCGCTGTTCGCCGGTCCGCCCGGCACCGGCAAGACGATGGTCGCCGGCCTGATCGCACGCGAGCTCCAGCTCGACCTCTACCAGATCGATGTCTCGCGCATGGTCTCCAAGTGGGTCGGCGAGACCGAGAAGAACCTCGCGCGCCTGTTCGACGCGGCCTCCGCGGGTCACGCGGTCCTGCTGTTCGACGAGGCCGACTCCCTGTTCGCCAAGCGCACGGAGGTCAAGTCATCCAACGATCGCTACGCGAACCTCGAGGTGAACTACCTCCTGCAGCGCATGGAGGCGTTCGACGGCATCACGATCCTCACCACGAACCTCGAGACCTCCGTCGACGAGGCGTTTCGCCGCCGGCTCGCGTTCCGCATCACGTTCCCGCTCCCCGAGCTCGAGGAGCGCGAGCGCCTGTGGCGCGCGATGATCCCGACCGAGGCAGCGGTCACCCCCGATATCAACTTCTCGCTGCTCGCCGATCGCTTCGAGATGAGCGGTGGCTACATCCGCAACGCGGTCGTCCGTGCCGCGTACCTCGCCGCCTCCGATGCCTCGCCGATCGGCATGCGCCACCTCCAGCGCGCCGCGATGCTCGAGTACACCGCGATGGGCAAGATCATCCACGCGTCGAGCGGCCTGTCCTGATGTCGACCTGGTTCGACGAGGAAGTCCGCTGTCCCGACTGTCACGCTCCGTTCACCGCGCGGCTCGCCCACGGTGTCCACGTGAGCCGTGCACCCGAGGTGCGCGACATGCTGTTCGCGCGGACGTTTCATCGCCTCACCTGCCCGCACTGCGCGGCGACGTTCACGGCGCAACGCCCGCTCGTCTACACCGACATGGATCGGAAGCACTGGCTGCAGGTGATGCCGCCCGTCGAGCGCCCGCGCTGGCCGGAGCTCGAGCAGCTCACCGACGACGTCTTCGAGCGCGCGTTCATCGGCTCGCCGCTCGCGGCCGACCTGCGCGACGGCTTCAAGCGCCGCCTCGTGTTCGGGCTCGAGGAGCTGCGCGAGAAGCTCGTGATCTGGCGCGCGCGCTCGACGATGCCGTCGTCGAGTGCCTCAAGGTCGAGGCGATCTCGCACGACGTGGATCTCTCGCGCGCGACGCTCGTCGTCGACGAGGTCGTCGATGGAGCGCTGCGGATCGCGGTCGATGGCGCGCGCGTGATCGAAGTGCCGGGCGCGACGGGTTGGGCGACCAGGCTCGGGTCGTCGAGCAGAGGTTGTTTTCGCTGTTCGTGTCCCACTCTCACTCCCCCCGTGGTGCCGTGATCCGAACGCGTTCCGATGGAAGCTTGCTGTGTCCCGCGAGGAAACAAACCACCTGGACCGAGGTGACCTCTCGGATCGTGAACTCCGTACTTGCGATCGGCCTCTCGTCGTCGCCGACAAACACGCCGCGCCACTTCATGTCGATCGACTCGCCGCCGGTCCCGACGACGAACACGATCCCACCATCCTTGTCCTGGCGGCTCACGACGCGTCGGATGAAGCTCACCGGTGGTGCGTTGGGTGCGGGCGGATTGCAGCGCGCAGGCGGCGCGCACGTCCGATCGGGTTCGGGTAGTGGATAGCCGGCGTCTGTGACGACACCGGCGTCGCCCGGCATCGAGTTGCTGGGTGTGCTCGGGCCGCGATCGGTTGGATGACCGCATCCGAGCACGATCACCAGAGGGGTCGCAAAAACCGTCCGCCGTCGCACCACGCATCGATTATACGGGCTTACCGCCGAGGATCTGCCTGGGATCGCGGCCTCGAGAACCTCACCTTCGCCGATGTCGGCGCGTCGGTCGCGGTCACCGTGCAGGCGGTCGAGGCCTTCGAGACCCTGAAGATCGTACAGGCGATCGGTATCGCTCCGCCGTCGGTGACGAGGACGCCTGTCCAGTCCTCCGCGACTCCAGCGTCGCTGCCGACCGCCACCACGAATCGAAGGCCTCCATCGACGACCCGCACCGAGATCACGTTGCCCTCGGCGACCGATGGCGCCGGCGGAGGTGCGGGCGGATTGCAGCTGCCCTTGTAGCTCGGATCCTTGCAGCGCATCGCGACCGGCCACGTTCGCTTGTCGTTCGGGTCGAACGGAGGTGCATCAGGCGGTCTCCATTCGTCGCTGACCGCAGCGTCGCTCGCGAGGTGCGCCTCTGGATCGTCGACGAACGCTGCGTCGTGGAGCGCGACACGCGGCGACGGCGCGGTGGGTCGCTCGACGGGCTGACCGCAGCCGGCGACGATCACGAGCGGTGTGGCAAACCTCGTCCGGCGCTTCACCCGCCGACGATCGCACGGCTCGTGTCGCGCGGGTTACTCGAGCTCCTCGGCATCCAGGTCGGGCATCGCCGTCCACGGGTGGCGCCGCGAGCTGTAGACCGTGAATTGCGGCGGCGGAAACGTCGGATCGGCGAATGTGCCGACCGGCACCGCGATCATTCCCGGCATCGTGTCGTTCTCGAAGTAAACGATCGCGCCGCAGGTCGGGCAGAACCGGAACGTGGCCGTGCTGCCCTCGTCGCCGGTGCGCGCGTACTCGGTCGCCTTGCCTTCGATCGTCACGCGCTCGACGGGCCAGCGCGCCTGGATCGCGAACGCGCTACCCGAGCGCTTCTGGCACGCGAGGCAGTGGCACATCGAGACCCGGACCGGCTCTCCGGTGCAGGTCACCTTCAACTGTCCGCACGAGCACGAAGCGGTTCGCATCATCGGCGCGAAGCATACCGCTCGATCGGAGCTACGCGAGCAGCAGGCGATCGCGAAACCGCGCGATGAGATCACTGCTCGCGCGCCGGCCGCCCTGACCGACGAGCGTGCGCAGGACGAGCGCGACACCGATGAGCGGATTGCCGCGGCGCGCGGCGCGACCGAGCTCGAGCGCGTGCTTGCACCACGGAAACCAGCCCGGTGCATCGGGACGATCGCCGTACGCGAGCATCGTGCGTCGGAGATCGTCGAGCGCATCCTCTGCGGTGACGATCGTCTCGCGGCCACCGCGCAACACGTCGGCGATGCGCGCGCCTTCGGGCGACTCGAGCGCAGCGCCGCCGAGATCGATCACGCAGGCGCAGGTCGCGCGGACGATCGCGTCGTTCGTGATGCCGCGGAGCACCGCGATGTACGGCATCCAGTCGGGGCGCGTGACGTCGATCCACGCGCGACGCGTCGCCTCCTCCGGCGGCAGCTTGCGCACCCACTCGACGAGCTCCCGCGGCGCGCCGATCGCGCGAAGCTCGTCGACGGGCTTCTTGACGGGGAGCATCAGATCGCCAGCGGCGTGATGACCGCGCCGCTGTTCGCCGAGTCGGGAGACTTCACGCGGATCCAGCCGACGCTGCCACCACCGCCTCCGCCACCGCCCTGACTCGTCGCTCCGCCGGCCTCGCCGCCGTTCGGCGAGAACCAGTAGCTGCCGCGACCGCCGTCGCCGCCGGCCGAGTTCGTCGTGTTGCTGGTCGACGCTGCGCCGGTGCCGCTACACGAGCCGGCCGCGCCGGTGTTGCCGGCGACGGTATTGCCGCCGCCTTCGCCGCCCGACCCACCGTCGGCGCAGAGCTTGGCGCCGAAGTCGAGCTGGATGTGAGGTCCCTCGAGGAATACCGTGCCGCCGCTGCCACCGCCGCCGGCGCCCGCGTGTGCTGCGCCCGCGCCCGCACCGCCGCGACCCGATGCATCGATGGCGCCGCCGAACGCGACGGTGATCTTGTTGTCGGTGCTGATCTGCAGCGCGCCGCCACCGCGGCCGGGCTCGGAGGATGCGCCGGCCTGGTTGACGCGACCAC
>JAEWJO010000262.1 GCA_023386455.1 Pseudomonadota bacterium
TCGCGCGTTCGATCTCGCGTGTGTCGCCGTGCTGCCGCTGCTGTTCATCGACCTCGCGGCGACGACCGTCGTGTTCGCGTTCTCGCTGACCGTCGGCAGCGCGGGGATGATGGTGCTGTCGGGCATCGCGTACGCGTGGACGGGCGTGCTCGTCGCGCTCGCCGTGATCGAGCAGCGCCGGTCGCCGCGGCCGCCGGCAACGGTCGCGCTCGCGCGCAGGGCGGGGTGGGGCGTCATCGCGCTCGCGCTGGTCGGCGTCGCGGTCCAGGTCGTCTGGCTCGCGCGCAACATGGAGCGCATGCGGCCGATGACGCAGGGCGACCCGGCGCCGGGGTTCGTGCTGCCGATCGTCACCCAGCAGGGCGGCCTCGGCGACGCGTTCACGCTCGAGTCCACGAAGGGCAAGGTCACGGTGCTCGACTTCTGGGCGACCTGGTGCAACCCGTGCCTGAAGGCGATGCCGCACCTCGAGAAGCTGCAGAAGGACTTCCCCGAGATCGTGGTCGTCACGATCAACATCGACGACTTCAAGGAAGCGCGCTCGATCTTCAACGAGAAGGGCTACAAGCTGACGCTGGTCGCGGGCGATCAGGCGACGAGCCAGCGCTACGGCGTCGACGCGATTCCGCACACCGTGGTCATCGACCGCGAGGGCAGGGTCCGGCGCGTCGTCCGCGGGGGCGGCGTCGATCTACATGCGGTCGTCGCGCCGCTACTTCCGTGAGTGCAGATCCGGAAGTGGATATGAAAGCGGTGCTCTGGTAACAGAGACGCATGGCGAGTCTCGTCTGCGCCACGTGCCGCAAGCTGATTCCGCCCGGGACGAACGCGATCCGTTGCACGGTCGCGTCGTGCAACACCGGCCGGATGAAGCTGCGCTTTTGCTCGGTGACGTGCTGGGAAAAGCACGTCCCGACGGCGCGGCATCGTAAGGCGAGCTACGTCGTGGAAGGCGAAGCCGGCTAGGACACGCTTTCTGGGCGCTCCGGCGCGGCTGAGCAGTCGTCGTTTTGCGAGGGAAATCGCGCACGTGTTATTTTTTCTCTCGTGCGGTTAGGGACGTGCATCGCGCTGGAGCTTGTCGTGGCGGCAGGCGCGATCGGCGGCGTATGGCTCGGCGTGGGCCACACGATCGAAATTGCTGGGGATTACTTCTCCGCGCGCGAGGCCTCGGCCGCCACCGCCAGCGACTCCGACCGGCTGTCGCCGTCGCGCCTGCCGGCCGCGTTCCTGAAGGTCGAGCCGCCCGCCGCCCCGAAGACCATCTACAGCCACCCCGACGACGTGCTGCTGTCGCCGATCGGTGCGGCGAGGCTCGTCCGCGTCAAGCCAAACAAGGGCGGCACGTCGCTGTCGCTCCGGCTCGAGTTCGAGAACGGCGCCCGCGCCGCGTTCAAGCCCGAGCAGATCAATCTCCAGTCGGACCCTCGGCGCGAGGTCGCCGCGTACCGCATCGACCGGATGCTCGGCATCGGCCACGTCCCGCCGGCGAAGGCGATCAAGTTCGCGCTCGCCGATGTCATCGCGGCAGCGGACCCCGACTACCGCACGTACACGGCGAAACGCATCACCGAGGAAGCGATCGCGCGCGGCACCGAGCTCCGCGGCGTCGCATCGTGGTGGATTCCCGAGATCCGCGACGCGAAGTTCGAGCGGATGCTCGTCGACAGTCCGGAGGGCATGCAGGCGTGGGCGGCACAGCTCCAGGCCGGCGTCCCGATCGCCGCGGAGGACCGCGCGATCCTGGCCCAGCTAGCGACGCTGGTCCTGTTCGATGTCATCATCGACAACGCGGATCGCTGGAGTGGCTGGAACACGAAGGCGTCGACTGACCTCCGCACGCTGTACTTCATGGACAACACGCTCTCGTTCTCGAAGTTCTCGCACGGGCACGACAACAACCTGAAGCCGCTGTACCGGATCCAGGTGTTTCCCCGTGGCCTCGTCGCGAAGATCCGCGCGATGACGCTCGAGTCGGTGAAGGCAACGCTGGCCGCGGACGACGGCGCGGGCCTCGCGCCGCTGCTCGAGCCCGACGAGGTTCGCGCGATCATCCAGCGCCGGGACAACATCATCAAATATGTCGATCGGTTGATCGCGCAGTTTGGAGAGGACGCGGTTCTCGCTCTGCCATGACGCCCTGTCCAACCTGTGGCAAGCCGGTCGATCCGCTGCGCGCTCCTGCGGTGAGCGTGCGCGACGGCAAGGTCGTGTCGTTCTGCAGCCGCGAGTGCAAGACCGCCGCCGAGACGCAGCCGGTCAAGCTCGTTCCGACGAAGATCGTCCGCGCGCCGGCCGCCGAGGTGAGCACCCCGGCGAAGAGCAAGGCGCGCACGCCCGCCGGTGGCGTCGTGATCCCGACCTCGCCGAGGGACGCCGATAGCGGCCCGGTCATCGAGATCCTCCACGAGCCGGCATCCGGTGTCGTCACGAGCGCCGCCGATGCGCGATCGAGCAAGGTCGCCGCCTCGAGTGCGCGCGCCGAGACCGACGGTGCGATCCAGATCGCCGATACCGGTCACATCGACGACTACATCGCGTACGACGAGCCGCGCCGCGGCCGCGGCCTGCTGATCGTCCTCGTCCTCGTGTTCCTCGCCGCCGGTGGCCTCGCCGGCGCGTACTACCTCGGCTACCTCGACAAGGTGCTCGGGCGCGACA
>JAEWJO010000307.1 GCA_023386455.1 Pseudomonadota bacterium
AGGCAGACGATGTCGATCTGGCTCGCGGCCTCGACGGCGGCGCCCCCGCGGAACAGGATCCCGAGCTCGGCGGCGCGCGACGTGCCGACGGCGACCGCGGCCGGTGTCGCGAGGCCGAGCGCGCACGGGCACGCGATCACGAGCACGGCGACGAGGCGCTCGATCGCGAACCCGGGCGTCGCACCCTGCGCGAGCCACACGATCGCGGTGAGCGCGGCGACCGCCAGCACCGCGGGCACGAACACCGCCGACACGCGGTCCGCGATCCGCGCGATCGGAGCCTTGTCGCCCTGCGCATCCTCGACGGCGCGCGCGATCCGCGCGAGCGCGGTGTCGGCACCGGCGCGCGCGACGCGGACGACGAGCGCACCGTGGCCGTTGAGCGTGCCGGCGTAGATCGGCGAGCCGTCCTGCTTGTCGACCGGCAAGCTCTCGCCGGTCAGCATCGCCTCGTCGACGGCCGATGTGCCCTCGACGACCGTGCCGTCGGCGGGCACGCGTTCGCCCGGTCGCACGCGGATCACGGCACCGACGTCGAGCGTGCCGGCATCGACGTCGTGCTCGTCACCGTCGACGAGCGCGTGCGCCTTCGCCGGCGCGAGCGACAGGAGGCCACGCACGGCCTCGGACAGGCGGGCCCGCGCGCGCGACTCGAGCACCTTGCCGATCATCACGAACGCGACGATCGCGGCGCCGGCCTCGAAGAAGATGTCCGGCATGTGGTGCCGCTCGCCGGCGAGCCAGCGCCCCGCGGTGACCGTCGACGACAGCCACGCCGTGCCCGCGCCGAGCGCGATCAGCGTGTTCATGTCGGGGCTTCGGTGACGTACGGCGATCCAGCCGCGGCGCAGGTAGTGCCGGCCCGGTACGGCGACGACGATCGTGCCGAGCACGAGCTGGACGATCACGCTCGCCGTCATCGCCGCGCGGCTCGTCGCGATCCCGTGCGCCATCGAGATCGCGAGCAGCGGCACGGTCAGCACGATCGCAAGCGCGGCATCTCGTCGCAGCGTGCGGACCTCCGCCTGTTCGGCGCGCGCGATCGCCGCCAGCCGTGCCTCGCCCGAGCCGCGGCCGCGCGCGAGCGAATCGAGGACGTCCTCGGGGACCTCGTAGCCGGCATCGCGGATCGCCGCGGCGGCCATCGTCGCGCTCGCGACCCCCGGGTCGAGCACGACGCGTGCGCGCGACAGCGGCAGGTTGACCTCCGCGCTCGCGACACCGGGCACGGCGGCGACCGCACGCTCGACGCGACGCACGCACGCGGCACAGGTCATGCCGAGCACGGGCAGGTCGATCGTCGTCGTCGTCGTTTCCGTCATGGGGTGCTACCGTCGCCGTCGTGACCACCACCTTGCGCATCACCGGGATGACCTGCAACAACTGCGTCCGTCATGTCGACAAGGCGCTGCGGGCCATCGCCGGCGTGAGCGCGGTCGACGTGAACCTGGCCGAGCAGACGGCGAAGGTCTCGCACGATGAACCCGCGATCGTGCCGCTGCTGATCGCCGCTGTGGAATCGGCCGGTTACGAGGCCGCCGTTTGACTGTCACGCCCGGCGCCGCTCGCGCCTACAGGGGACATATGAAGATCATCCGCGCCATCTCCCTCGCCGCCGCCTTCCTCGTCCCCGTCGCCGCGTTCGCGAGCCCGAGCGTCCGCGCCGCGTCGGCCTGCTGCACGGCCGGTAGCGGCTGCTGCCCCGACTGTCCGTTCTGCCTCACCGCCGCGCACGCCGGTCGCTGACGCCCCGGTGACCGATCGGACCGCGATCCATCGCCTCATGTCGGCAGCCGCCGACGGGGATCGTGCGTCCGTCGAGCCGCTGTTCGCGGCACTGTGGCCGATCGTCGTCGGCTACGCGGCACGGTTTCTCGGCGACGCCGCGCTCGCCGAGGACTGCGCGCAGGACGCGCTCGTCCGCCTGTTCGGCCAGCTCGATCGATTCGAGCGCGACCGCGACGCGCTGACCTGGGCGCTGACCCATGCGACGTGGCAGTGCCGCACCGCGCGCCGCAGCCGCCAGCGCCGCGGCGAGACCTCGCTCGATGCTGCACCGGTGGGTGGTGCGCCACAGGAGATACATGACGAGCGCGAGTCTGCCGTCGATCGCGAGCTCGTGCGCGCCGCGCTCGACACGCTGGCGACGCTGCCCGCGCGCGATCGCGAGATCCTGTACGCGACGCTCACCGACGACGACGAGCTGCGCCGCGCGATCGCACCCGCCACGTTCCGCAAGCGACTCGAGCGCGCGCTCGGCCGCCTGCGCCTGTCCTGGAGGTCCCGCCATGGCACGCTCTGATCTCGCGCTCTCCCGCGCACGGCTCGCGTACGAACGCGCGCACGTGCTGTCGGCGGTCCGCGGCGTCGCGCTCGCCGGTCTGCTCGTCGCCGCGGCGATCGCGCTGCATCGCACGACCGACTTCACGTGGCTCGTCGCCGCCGGCCTCGCCGCGACGCTCGCGACACTCGGCTGGCGCGGTGGCGCGTGGCGACGTGGCAGCCTCGCGGGCGTGCTCGCCGGTATTCCGGTGTTCGTCGCGCCGGCGATCTACTTCCTGTTCACGAAGGGCCACTGCCCGCAGTGCGCGATGGCGCCGACGCTGCCGTGCGTGCTCGTCTGCCTCGGCACGAGCTCGGCGGTCGGCGTTGTCGTCGGTCGCGTCGCGACGCGCGATGTGTCGCCGTATCGCTTCGGCGCGGGCGCGATCCTCGGAGCGCTTCTGACAGGCCTTCTCGGCTGCGCGACGACCGGTATCGGCGGCGCCGCCGGGATCGTCGTGGGCCTCGTCGCTGGCGGGGTCACCGGATGGGTGGTCGGGAGCCGGCACGCGCCCGCCTGACTGCGCTATACCCGCGAATGATGAAGAGGATCTGTCTCCTGCTCGCGGTCGCGGCCTGCGGCCCCAAGGCGCCTGCCACCTCGACCACGTCGTCGGCGATGCCGACCGGGACCGCCGCG
>JAEWJO010000359.1 GCA_023386455.1 Pseudomonadota bacterium
GCTGCGAGGTGTGCAGCAGTCCGATCGGCGCGGAGCACCGCCACGTCGTCGAGCTCGGGACGCGCGGCGCGCTGTGCGTCTGTCAGCCCTGCTCCGTGCTGTTCTCGCACGCGGCACCGGGGTCGCAGTTCCGCACCGTCCCCGAACGCTTCGTCACCGATGTCGCGTTCGCCGCGAACGCGACGAGCTGGGCGGCGCTCGGCATCCCGGTGACGCTCGCGTTCTTCTACGTCGACTCGACGCGAGACGCGGTCGTCGCCTGCTATCCCGGCCCCGCGGGGATCATCGATGCCGAGCTCGGTCTCGACGCGTGGAGCGCGGTCGCCGAGACCACGCCGCTGGCCGGCATGCTCGAGCCCGACGTCGAGGCGCTCGTCGTCCGCGGCGGCAGGGCGGAGCCGCGGTGTCACCTCGTGCCGATCAGCACCGCCTACGAGCTCGTCGGCAGGCTGCGATCGTGCTGGCGCGGAATCTCCGGTGGAGACGCCGTCGAGCGCGAGCTCGCCGAGCTGTTCGCCGACATCCAGAAGAAGGGAGCAACGCGATGAGGCTCGACGTCGCACGCGCGATCGCCGACGCGGTGCTGATGGAGGGCTACGTCCTCTATCCGTACCGCGCGTCGGCGCCGAAGAACCGCTTTCGCTGGACGTTCGGGGTGCTCGCGCCGCGGACGTGGTCCGAGGCCGGCGGCTGCGAGGCGTGGTGGCTCGAGGCGCAGGTGCTCGTCGCAGGCACACCGAGCCGCATCGCGGCGCAGCTGCGGTTCGTCCAGATCGAGCGGCGCCGCGTCGAAGATCACGAGGGCACGCCGCTCGCCCGCCTCGAATGCGACGGCGAGATCCTCGAGCCGTGGGACGAAGGCCTCGACCGCACCGTCGATGTCGAGATCGCGACGCGACCGGGCGAGGAGCGGTTCTCGTTTCCCGGCTCGCGCTCGAGCGAGGCACACCTCGGCGGCCGCGTCGTGCGGACGCGCCTCGCGCTCGAGGGCGCGATCACGACACGCTGTGAGACGCTCGACGCGCCGCAGCCGCTCGCGCGCCTGACGATTCGCGTCGCGAACACGACGCCGTGGCCGGAGCTGCACGCATCGCGTGGCTCGGCGATCGCCGGGGCATTCGCGTCGACGCACCTGCTGCTCGGCGTCGAGGGCGCGGAGCTGCTGTCGGCGCTCGATCCGCCGGCGTGGGCACGTCAGGCCGCGGCGCACTGCACGAACGTCCGCACCTACCCGGTGCTCGCCGGGCCGCCGGGATCGACCGACGTCGCGCTGCTCGCGCCGTTCATCCTCTACGACCATCCGCAGCTCGCGCCGGAGAGCGCCGGCGACCTGTGCGATGCGACGGAGATCGACGAGCTGCTGATGCTCCGAACGCGCACGCTCACCGACGACGAGAAGCGCCAGGCGCGCGCCACGGATCGCCGTGCCGCGCAGATCATCGACCGCGCGGAGCTGCTTCCGCTCGACGAGCTCGCGCGCATGCACGGCGCGACCCGCGACGTCCGCGACGGCGAGATGGTCCCGCGGCGCCCGCAGATCGGCGGCAAGGTCCGGCTGCGGCCACCGAACCACCGTACGGACGCGCAGGACTTCCTCTACGCCGGTCACGTCGCGACGGTCGCGGCGCTGCGCGAGGACGTCGACGGCACGACCTACGTCGCGGTGACGATCGACGACGATCCGGCGGCCGAGCTGCACGACTGGTACGGACGGTTTCACTACTACCGCCTCGACGAGGTCGACGTCCTGTGATCCTGATCGCCGGCATCGGCAACGTGTTCTTCGGCGACGACGGGTTCGGCGTCCAGGTCGCCTACCTCATGAGCCGCACACCGCCGCCGGACGCGACCGTCGCGGATTACGGGATTCGCGCCGTCCATCTCGCGTTCGAGCTGATGACGCCGTACGACGCGTGCATCGTCGTCGACTGCATGCCGCGCGGCGGCGCGCCCGGCACGCTCTATGTCGTCGAGCCGGAGCTCGATGGCTCGCGCGCAGCGCTGCCCGACGCGCACGGGATCGATCTGTCGAACGTGCTCGACACGGTGCGCGAGCTCGGCGGCAAGGTCCCGCCGATCCTGATCGTCGGCTGCGAGCCGGCAACGATCTCGCCCGGGATGCAGCTCAGCGCGCCCGTCGCGGCAGCCGTGCCGGGCGCGGCGGACCTCGTTCGAGAGCTCGTCGCCAACCACCCATGGAGGTCGTCGTGAAGCTAAGCCCGCTCAAGCTCGTTGCAGGCACCGCGCTCGTTGCCGCCGTCATCGTGATGCGCGGCCTCGCGCCACAGCTGTATCGCTACCTGCGCATCCGCCGGATGTAGCGCTACGGCCTGGCCTCGTACCCGGCGCACGCGTGCACCGGCTGCCGCGGATACTTCGGCAGCGCGGGGTGCTTGCACATCAGGAACTGCGAGCCCTTGCCGCTCGTCACGACGCGCAGGTGCACGCAGCGATGACATAGCGAGTCGGGGAATGCCACCTCGGTCACGCCGTCAGTATGGCGCGACACCTGAGGTGACGTCGCCGTCAAGCGCGGTTCACATCGCCCGGCGCGGCGCTTCTGGTTGCGCGCAGTTAGCGTGCGGCGCATGCCTTGCTGTTGACCCCGGCATGCGCCTCGCTGCCCTCGCCTGCCTTGCCGCGGTCTCCGGTTGTTCGCTGTTCATGCACTCGATCGAGAAGCCGACCGCGGAGGTTCGCGACGTGTCGATGACGTCGGCCGGCCTCGGTGGCGTGAGCGGCGCGCTCGCGCTCGACGTGATGAACCCGAATGGCTTCGGCGTGCCGCTGTCGGGGATCGACTGGCAGCTGTCGATCGGCAACACCCGCGCGGTCACCGGCAGCGTGCAGCTCTCGCAGGAGATCCCGGCGAAGGGGGTCGCGCCGGTGACGACGTCGCTCTCGATCGGCACGATGGACGCGATCAGCGTCGCCCGCGTGATGGCGAGCGGAGCCCGCGACTACCGCATCGACGTCCACCTTCACTTCGCGACGCGCGTCGGTCAGGTCGACGTCGACGTCACCCATACCGGCCAGCTCGGCGGCGGCCGCATCGGCCTGCGCTGACCCACCCGGACGCGCGTTCTGGGTCGGCGCGCACCCGGAACGCGCTGCAAGTACGCGACTCGCCGTGGGCACGGTCCGTGTAATAGCGAGCGGCCGGAGGTTCTGATGACTCGCGTATCGATTCTCGTTGTTGCTCTCGCGTCGCTCGCAACGTTCTCGGCCTGCAAGAAGAAGGACGAAGGTGGCTCGTCATCGGGCAAGTCGGCGGAGCCGGCCAAGCCCGCCGGTCCGACGAAGCTGCCGAAGCTCGGCCTGCAGCTCGACGCGCCCGGTTCCGTCGAGGTCGGCGACGCGATCATGGGCGAAGGCCACATGCTCCGCGGCTCGGGTATCGGTGCGATGCAGGTCGAGATCGCCAAGACGCCGCAGACGCTCGACGAGGCGAAGTCCGACGCGGACATGTACTCGCCCAGGAACGTGAAGGACGAGACGCTACCCGATGGCTGGGCGCTGACGTTCGAGAACAAGGGCGGCGCCGGCACGAACTACTGGGTCAGCGTTCGCCGCGACATCGGCGGCAAGACCTACAACTGCACGACGACCGGCAGCGAGGCCGGTCAGGCCGCTGCCGTGCTCGCCGCGTGCAAGTCGCTGCGTCCGTGACGCTCGACGGGACGGCTCACGCGCGCGCGTGTCGACGCAGCCGGGCGAGCAGGTCGCGCGACAGGAACGGCTTCATGAGGTAGTCGGCGGCGATGCCCGTCACGCGATCGGCCTCGTCGCGGTGCGTGGCGATCACGATGATCGGCACGTCTGTGTGCTCGCGGATCTGCCGGCACACCTCGTGGCCATCGAGCCTCGGCAGGTCGAGATCGAGCAGCACGATATCGGGCTCGACCGCGATCAGCTCGGCGATCGCACGATCGCCGTGCGACACGAGCCGGACGTCGACACCGTGCGCGACGAGGTACTGGATCGTCAGCCGTGCGAGGCGCTCGTCCTCCTCGACGTAGAGCACGACGAGCTGCGATTCCGCGGTCACGCGGCGCAGTCTCACCCGCGCCGTTCACATCGGCCGCGGTGGACACATTCTGAAACACGCGAGGTTTACCGAGCGTTACAGCGGAATCTGGATGCCGAGGCCCGCGCCCATGAGCGTCGCCGAGTCGTCCGCATCGGCGAGCGTCGTCCCGCCGAACCCGAGCGTGATCCACGGGACCTGCTCGCCCGCACGGCAGCGAGACGGCGACAGCGAGACTCGCAGGCCGCCTCGAACGACGACACCGATCGTGCGCTGCGGCGTGTCCGTCGCCGCGGTGTCGCCATCGCTCACATCGATCGGCGTCGGCTGAAGCGGCTGCGAGATGAACGCCGACCCCTGGACGACCGGGACGACGTAGCAGTTGTCGATGCCGAGCGCGATGCCGCTGTCGGCCGACGCGAATCCTCCGCCGGCGCCCGCGAACCCGCCGCCCGCACCCGCGAAGAACGTCGCGCCGCTGCGGCCCGGGTTCACGCGCAGACCGGCGCGTCCCGAGTAGAACGTGCGGTCCGCCGTCGACGGCCCCGAATCGTCCACGCGATGCGCCGTCCCCTCGACCGAGGCCTCGGCGTTATCGCCGATGCCCGCGTGCCACCGGCCGTCGAGTGCGACCACCGCCGGATCGAAGATCTGCGAGTGAGACGACACCTCGAGGTCGAGCGCGTTCTGGCCCGCCTCGAGCGAGCGAATCCCGCCGAGCGCGAACGTCTGGCTCGGCGGCGAGTAGACCCGCTGGCTGCACGCACTGGCGACGAGGAGGGGAGCGACGAGCAGGTGGCGACGGGCCATGATGTACGGTGACACCCGAGACGGCGCCGGCGGGAACCCCGGCAAACCGTTGCCGGGTTGTGCTGCCACTTCCCACGTGTGACCATCGGGGACATGCCCGAAACCACCGTGATCGTGCAGCTCCCTGCCGACGCGCTGTCCCGGCTACCGACCGCGATCGCCGCGCTGGTTCCCGCCGAGGGCGAGCGCTTCATGGCTGCCCTCGAGCTCGGCTACCTCGCCGCATCCGCCGACGGCCTCGACGCCGCGGAGCGCGACACGATCGCGGCCGCACTCGAGCGCGTCACCGGCATCGGCTACGACCACACCGCATTCGCGGCCCACTTCCACGATCTCGACGCGTCGGTCGCCGTGCTCGGCCGCCGGGAGCGCCTGGCGCGCACCGCCGCCGAGTTCGAGTCCGACGATCAGCGCGCCGATGCGATCCGCTTCGCCGCGCTCGTCGCGATGGCCGATGGCGCGCTCCACGCGCCCGAGCTCGCCGTCCTCGACGAGCTGGGCTCGCACTACAAGTGGTCCGCTGATCGCGTGCGCGACCTCGTCACCGAGGCTGCCGCGCGCGTGCGAGGTGCGCGATGAGCTTCGTCAACCGCATGTCCAAGGAGATCAACTGCAAGATCGTCTATTACGGTCCGGGTCTCTGCGGAAAGACGGCAAACCTCCAGTACGTGTTCGCGGCGACGAAGCCCGAGACGCGCGGCAAGATGATCTCGCTCGAGACCGAGACCGAGCGCACGCTGTTCTTCGACTTCCTCCCGCTCGACCTCGGCAAGATCGGCGAGTACAAGGTTCGCTTCCACCTCTACACGGTGCCCGGCCAGGTCTTCTACGACGCGAGCCGCAAGCTGATCCTGAAGGGCGCCGATGGTGTCGTGTTCGTCGCCGACTCGCAGGAGGCGCGCATGGAGGCGAACATCGAGAGTCTCGAGAATCTCGAGGACAACCTGAAGGCGCACAACGGCTCGCTCGCTGCGATGCCGCACGTCGTGCAGTACAACAAGCGCGACATGCCGAGCGTGTCGCCGATCGAGGAGCTGCGCGCGAACCTGAACGTGCGCCGGGCGCCCGAGTTCGAGGCCGTCGCGAAGACCGGCCAGGGCGTGTTCGAGACGCTGAAGGGTCTCGCGAAGCTCGTGCTGAACCAGCTCGCGAAGAACCCGGCCGTCTAGCGATCGCTCGCCGCGAGCATCTGCTCGAGCTTCTCGAGGTATGCCGCGCTCTGGCCGGGGTTCGACGAGTTCGGCCCGAAGCGATCGTCGAGCGACTCGAGCAGCTCGTCGGTGACCGGGCTCCGGCCCTTCAGGCGATTCGCCGCCTGGTACGCGCGATCCATCTGCTCGCGCGCCGCGGTCTGGCTGAGATCGAGGAGCTGGCGCGCGCTCGACAGCGCCTCGCGCATCTCTGCAATCACCCGGCTGTCGTGCAGCTGCAGCACCTCGCGCTGGTTGATCGACGACAGCGAGTCGACGTACTTCACGAGGCCCTCGCTCGTGAGCTTCGCCGGCTTGAGCTGCTGCTCGGTGAGCTCGCGCTCGAACTCGACCATCTGCCAGCGATCGGCCGCGCGCATCGCGCGACAGACGACCGAGTTCACGAACGTCCGCATCTGCGACCGGACCTTGCCGAGCGCGTGCTCGTGCTCGTCGGCGGCCTTGTCGTTCTGCAGCACGTCGTTGTGGATCGTCAGCTTCGCCGCGAGATCGGCGAGTCCGCGGCGCACGAGCAGCGCGCGGCCGAGCGAGGTCAGGTAGCCGGGCACGACGGTCGCCGGCGCGACATCGGGCACGAACGTCTCGTACACGGCCGCGACGAGCGCGTGCACGCCTTCGCTCGACGAGCTCTGCGTGTCGTCGAGGATGCCGAGCACCTGGTTGCGCTCGCCAGCACCGATCGCGACCTCGAACCGCTCGCGCGCTTCCTTCAGCTGCGACGACAGCCCGTACTCGATCGAGATGACCTTGTCGACGACGCCCTTCCATCGCTCGGAGTCGTCCTTGGACGACACGTCGTCGAGGTTCTCGAGCAGGTCGCCGATGTCCGACGCGCCGATCGAGAGGTCGGGCTGGGCGGGCGGCCCCGACTCGCCGAAGTCGCCGAAGTCGAACGCCACGTCGTCGCTGGTCGACGTCGACGGCTCTTCACCGGCCGTCAGGGTCCGGCAGTACGCGAGCACGTCGTGCAGGCCACGAAACGTCTCGTCCCACAGCTTCCGCAGGCCGGTGCCGTAGGTCGCCGGATCTTCGGCTTCCCTGCGCGTCGCGAGGAAACGCTCGTAGAGGCTCTCGTCGAGCTGCTTGAGATCGTCGAGTGCACGAAACGAGAGTCGGATCAGCTCACCTGCTTGTTGCAGGATCTTCGGCGTGCTGATCGCCCGTTGGAGTCGGGTGTCCACCGCGGCGCCTAGTTTCGCACGACCAGCCCCCGCCGGCTATTTCTGCTAGAACGCGATCGTGTTCGGCGAGCTGGGCCGTGGCGTCTACGACGGCGTACGTGGTGCGGCGTACCTGGTCAGCCACCCGCGCCTGTGGGGCTGGGTCCTGGCCCCGGCCGTCGTCATCGCGCTCGTGTTCGCCGCGGTGATCGGCGCCATCCTCGGCATGCTGGGGGCGCCGATCGCGACGATCTCGGCGTTCGTGCCCGGCCACTGGCTCGATAACGTCCTCGAGATCGCGGCGACGATCATCCTTCTGATCGCCAGCTACTCGCTGTTCATCTCGGCCTCGGCGGTGATCGCCGGCCCGTTCAACGAGATGCTGTCGGAGTCGATCGAGGAGCGCGAGACCGGCGAGCCGGCTCCGAGGTTCTCGCTCCTGCGCTTCCTCCTGGATGCCGCCGTCGGCGCGATCCACGCGATCCGCCGCGTGATCGTCTACCTCGTCGTGATCGGCCTCCTGCTCGTCGTCGGCATCGCCGTGCCGGTCGTCGGCACGATCGTCGCGACCGTGCTCGGCGGCATCGCGACGGCGCGGTTCGCGTCGTACGACGCCTACGACGCGGTGTGGGCGCGCCGCCGGCTCCGCTATCGCCAGAAGATGGCGTACCTGAAGGAGCACCGCTGGCGCACGCTCGGCCTCGGTGCCGTCATGGCCGTCATCCTGATCGTGCCCGGCCTGAACCTCGTCGCGCTCGCGATCGGCGCGACCGGTGCGACGCTGCGCTCGATCGATGGTGCGACGGCGACGGCAGGCCGCCTGGATCAGGCGGCGACTACCAGATCTTGACGCGCTGGTCGGCCTTGAGGAACAGCGCATCGCCGTCCTTGACCGGGAACGCGTCGTACCAGCCATCGAGGTTGCGCACGACCGACGTGCGGAACTCCGACGGGCTGTGCGGGTCCGTCACGAGACGGTTCGCCAGCTCCTGGTCGCGGTACGAGCGACGCCACACCTGCGCCCAGCCGAGGAAGAAGCGCTGATCGCCGCTGAGGCCGTCGATCACCGGCGCCGGCTTGCCACCGAGCGACAGCTTGTACGCGTTGTACGCGACGGTGAGGCCGGCGAGGTCGGCGATGTTCTCGCCGAGCGTCAGCTCGCCCTTCACGCACTGCGCGGGCTTCTCACCCTGCGCCGGGAACGGGCAGTACGCGTTGTACTGCGCGACGAGCATGTTCGTCGCCGTCTTGAACTTGTCCGAGTCGTCCTTCGTCCACCAGTTGTTCAGCGCGCCCTTGGCGTCGTACTGGCTGCCCTGGTCGTCGAAGCCGTGGCTGATCTCGTGACCGATCACGGCACCGATGCCGCCGTAGTTCACGGCGTCGTCGGCGTTCGGGTCGAAGAACGGCGGCTGCAGGATCGCCGCCGGGAACACGATCTCGTTCAGCGACGGGTTGTAGTAGGCGTTGACGGTCATCGGCGTCATGCCCCACTCGTCGCGATCGACCGGCTTGCCGAGCTTCGCGAGCCCGCGGTTGTACTCGAACTCGCCGGCGCGCGTCGCGTTACCGACCGGGTCGCCCGCCTTCACCTCGAACGCCGAGTAGTCGCGCCACTTCTTCGGGTAGCCGATCTTCGGGTTGTAGGTCGCGAGCTTCGCCTTGGCCTTCGTCTTGGTCTCGTCGCTCATCCACGCGAGGTTGTCGAGGCGCTGGCCCATCGCGGTGAGGAGGTTCTTCACGAGCTGGTCGGCCTGCGCCTTCGTCTGCGGCGTGAAGTACTTCTCGACGTAGAGCTTGCCGACGGCCTCACCGAGCACGCCGGTGATCTGATCGACGCCACGCTTCCAGCGGTCCTTGAGCTGCGGCGTGCCCGAGAGCACCTTGCCGAAGAACTCGAAGCGCGTGTCGACGAACTTCTTGGGGAGGTACGGCGAGGCCTCGCTGACGTTGTGGAACGTCAGGTAGTCCTTCCACGTCGCGAGCGGCTGGCTCTTGATGAGCTTCGCGATGCCGGTGATCGCCGACGGCTGGATCACGTTGACGTGCGTCTGCCCCTCGAGGCCGACGCCCGCGAGCCACGCCTTCCAGTCGATGCCCGGCGCGACCTTGGCGAGATCGGCGACGGCCGTCTTGTTGTACGTCTTCTGCGGATCGCGGTTCTGGACGCGCGTCCAGTGGACCTTCGCGATCTTCTCCTCGAGCGCGTAGACCGCGGCCGCCTTCTTCGCCGCGTCCTTCGCGCCGATGTTCGTGAACTGCGCCTCGATGTACTTCTTGTAGCCGGCGCGAACGGCCTCGAACTGCTTGTTCTTGGCGTCGTACATGTCGCGATCGGGGAGGCCCAGGCCGCCCTGTGCGATGACGGCGATGTACTGCTCGGGCGTCTTGTCGTCCTGGATGACGGCGGTGCCGAGCGGGGACTCCGACTCGGTGCGCGACTGCCACGCGAACGCCGCGATCAGGCCCTTCGCGTCCTTGATCCCGCTGATGCGCGCGAGGTCGGCCTCGATCGGCTTGATGCCGGCCGCTTCGATCGCGGCCTCGTCCATGAACGACTTGTAGTAGTCGGCGATCTTCTGGCCCTCGGGACCCTGCGCCGCGCTCGCGCTCAGGATGATCTCCTTCGTGCGCTCGTCGCTCCTGTCCGAGAGAACCGTGAACATGCCGTAGTTCGACTTGTCCGCCGGGATCGGGGTGTTCTTCACCCACGTGCCATTGGCGTAGTCATAGAAGCTCTTGCCCGGCGCGACCTTCGTGTCCATGCCCGCCTTGTCGAAGCCCCACGTTCCGATCTCGGGCTTGCCCTTGGTCGTCGGCGAGGCCGCAGCAGCGGGCGTGCCGTCGACGGCGCCCGATGGATCGGTGCCCGTCGAGGCAGTCGTGGACGTCGGCGGCGGGTTCGATCCGCACGCCGCAAGGAAGAGAGTCGCAGCCAGCAGTTGCTTCTTCACGCGTTGCTCCTAGTTGGTGCGCCGTGCGTACCAAGCCAGCGACGGCTTGCCTAGATGCGACGTCGGGTTGCCGCACCCTGACGCACCCGTGGCGCTGCGTCGGGTTAGCGTGCCCTGTCAGCGTCTAACGCAGGTACGAAAAACCAACGTGCTTGTACTCGGTGATCGTGCCGTGATCGAGCGTGATCGAGCGGCTGACGACGAGGGCCTCGGCCTCGCGCGGTAGACCGACGAACTTCATGCTTCGCGCGGTCTCGCGCAAGCACTCCAGGAGCTTCTCGCCCTGGAGCGTGGTCTTGTCGTCGTCGATCGCGGTGTCCTCGACCTGGACCTTGTCGCCGTGCTGCGCGACGACGTAGGTGAGCATCGCCTTGCCCGTCGGCGAGGTGCCGGCGGCGTTCGCGGTCTCGACGCACTTCTTGACGAGCGGCTCGACGGCCGCGGCCTGCGCGCGCAGCTGCGTACCGCCGTACTGGAGGTTCTTCGTGTTCGCGCGCGTCGCCGGTGGCGGATGATCGTCGACCGGCATCGCGGGCCGGTCGCCGTCATCGGACTCGGCGCGCGGCGCCAGACGGCCCGGCAGCGGCAATCCGGTGCGCGAGCGAGCGGCGGTCGGTGCCGAGCCGCGCGTCGCGGTCGGTCCGGGCGTCGCCCCGGCGGGCGCCTCGTGCGGGCCCGTCGACGTCGGCGTCACGGACGTCGAGCTCGAGTTGACCGCACGCACGAGCACGACGAGCATGAACAGCACCACCGTGCTGCCGGCGACCAACATCACCGCCGAGGACCTTCGCATCGCGGGCAGAGTATGGCGCAGCTAGCGTCGGAGCGCGAGTAGCGAGTCCAGTCCGAGACCGGCCACCTGAGGTGGTTGCCTCCGTTGAACGAGGTACGCGCCGTCGTGTGCGCGGGCCGGCATCGTCAGCCTTGGAAATTGCGCCTCGAGCTCGGCGCTCGTGCGAGCGCGGCGGAGAACGTGCTCCCGCTCACCCGCGATGGCAGCGAGCTCGTTGTGATGCTCGATGCCCTGCCGCACGGCGCTGACGAGCACGTCGTTGTCGATCGGCTTCCCGCGCGCGACACGACGATCGAATGCCGGCCGATCGTCTGCGCCGGCTCGATCACGATCGCCTGCGCATCGGCCGCGAGCGCGGCGTCGAGCACGACGTCGGCGACAGCGATCGGGTCGGCGGTCATGCCCGCTGATTCGACCGCGCGCGCCCGCCATACAGGCGCCAAGGGGAACGCTCCGTTGCGGCGAAGATCTAGAAGTAGAACGAGGTGTCGAGCGCGAGCTGGGTGCTGCTCGCGCTGTACCGGGACATCTCGTAGTCGAGGCTCGGCACGATCGGCGTCGGGACCTCGGGGTTCTCGCCGATCCCCGCGATCCGGAGCTCGAACGCGATGCCGAGCAGCGGCGTGAACCGCCACTCGACACCGGCACCGAGCCGCAGCGCGCCGCGGCCCTGCTTCTCGACCTCGGAGCCGTTCTCGGGCGCGATCGAGATCACGCCGAGGCCGAGCTGCGCGTACACGTCGAGCGGCTGGTGTGCGCGGAACCGGTAGCGGACGTCGGCGTAGAGCCCGCCGGTCGACAGGTCGCCGCGCGCCGCACCGCCGCCGCGTCCGCCGAGCGCGATCTCGATCGACGGACGGATCCGGAAGCGTCCCGATAGCTCGAGCGTGCCGAACGTCACGCGCGGCGCGTCGTCGAGCTTGCTGCGCATGATCTCGGGGCCGAACGCGACGGCGACCGACCAGCGGCGACGCATCACGGTCCACGGCACGGGCGCCGGAGGTGCAGGTGCAAGTGCAGGCGCAGGTGCAGGATCCGACGGCACGGGGTCTTGTGCCGCCGCAACGGAGACCGACGCCGCGCACGAGACGACACCGAAGAACCAGCGGCGCATGCTCCATCATAGCTTCTGCGAAGACGCCGCAGGGCACGTGCGCTACGCTCGTGCTAGCTCATGGCCGTGCGCCCGCGGGGTGGAGTTCGTCGCGATCTCCGGTTGAGCCTGGGCGACGCCTCGGGATACGGCGCGATGGCCGGCGTCGCCGAGGTCTACTTGCCGGCGTTCGGGCTCGCGCTCGGGATGTCGCCGGTGCTCGCCGGCCTGCTGTCGACGGTGCCGCTGTTCACCGGCGGCGTGCTGCAGCTGATCGCGCCGCGTGCGATCGCGCGGACCCGCAGCCTGCGCGGCTGGGTCGCCGCGTGCATGGCGGTCCAGGCGCTCGCGTTCGTGCCGCTGATCGTCGTCGCCCTGACGGGGACGCTCAACACACCGGTCGTGTTCGCCGCCGCATCGCTGTACTGGGGCGCGGGCATGGCCGCATCCGCCGGGTGGACCCCGTGGATGGCGCGCATCGTCCCGGCACGGATCCGCAGCAAGTTCTTCGGCCGCCGCCAGGGCGTCGTCCAGGCGACGATGCTCGTCGGCCTGATCGGTGCCGGCATCGCGCTGCACGCGTTCGCGGGCACGACGCGGATCCTCCACGTCTACGCGGGCCTCTTCGCGCTCGCGCTCGTCGCGCGCCTCGTCTCGACGATCTCCGTCGCGCGCCAGGGCAGTGGCATCGATCCGTCACCCCGCCGGCGCATGCGCCTGCGTTCCGTACCGCCGAAGCTGAAGGGCACCCCGCGCGCGTCGTTGCTCGGCTACCTCGTCGCGGCGAGCGCGGCGGCGGCGATCTCCGGACCGTTCCTGACGCCGTATCTGCTCGTGCAGGAGAACCTCGGCTACGTCCAGTACAGCGTCTTCACCGCGACGATCCTCGTCACGAAGATCGTCATGCTGCCGATCGCCGGCCGGATCGTCGCGCGCGTCGGCGTGCGGCACATGCTGAGCACCTCGGCGCTCGCGATCGCCCCGATCCCGTTTCTGTGGGTCGCGTCGGATCAGTTCTGGTGGCTGCTCCTCGTCCAGATCTACGCCGGCATCGGCTGGGCCGGCTTCGATCTCGGCCTGCTCCTCGCGCTGTTCGATGCCGAGGACGATGCCGAGCGCACGACGATGCAGGTCGCGTTCAGCGCGCTCAACGCGTTCGGCAACGCGGGCGCGTCGCTGATCGGTGGCGCGGTGCTCGGCTACTTCGGCAGCGATCACCACGCGTACCTGATGGTGTTCGTCGTGTCGGCGATCGCGCGCCTGCTCGCCGCGGTGCTCGTCGTGCGCGAGCTGCCGAGGCTGTTCGTCCGGTTGCCCGTGACGCTCGTCGTCGGCGCGTGGACGATGGCGATCCGGCCGTGGGGCGGCACGATCGTGCGGCCGATCGTCGAGGGCCTCGGCAAGCTGACGAAGCGCGAGCGCGGCTAGCGCCTCCGGTCGCCGAGCCAGAAGCGCGGCCCGGCACCGGCGGCGCCCGCGCGATCGCCGCGGTTCACGAACTGACACTTGTCGATCGATAGACAGCCGCAGCCGATGCACTCGCCGAGGCCAAGCCTCAGGCGTTGCAGCTCGGCGATCCGCTCGTCGAGCTTCGCGGTCCACGCGCTCGAGATCTTCTCCCAGTCCTTGCGCACCGGCGCGCGTCCCGGCGGCAGCTTCGCGAGCTCGGCAC
>JAEWJO010000439.1 GCA_023386455.1 Pseudomonadota bacterium
GTCTGCTACTCGGCGCTCTGGCGCTTACCGAGGCGGGACTTGCACCCGCTGGATCATCACAGCGTGACGACGGATTGCCAGCCGGTTGCCCGGTGGGACTTCCGTCGTCGTCACGACGCACCATGCGCGCGACGATACCGCGTCGTGACGCCGCGTCGGGAGCGAGGGCGGCGGGAGCGGCATCCAGGGACTTGACAGCCTGTCCGTTATAACGGATACACGTCTGGTGAGTCAGGAACCCCTCGAGCTCATCCGCGCCGCGCTGGTCGGCCTTCGTTTTGGCGAGCTGACGATCGCGATCCACGACGGAGAGGTCGTGCAGATCGCGCGCACCGAGAAGGTGAGACCCACACGCGCGGCCGATCGCGCCAAGCGCTGACGTTTCACGCCGACTCGTCGACGAGAGGCACCCGTTGCAGAAGATCGCGACCGACGACCGGGATACCGGAGGCGGCGCCGGAGTCCGGTCATGTCCCGTCGCCTCACCCTCGCTCTCGTCCTCGTCTCGTCGGTTGCCGCCGCGCAGCCGGCTCCCCCGGAACCTGTCGCCGCCGATCCGCCGGCCGCGCCACCGCCGGCTGCCGACGCGCCGGTCCCTGCCCCGGCGGAATCGCCGCCCGTCGCGGGCTCGGCACCGGTCGTGGTCAACGCGGCGACCGCGGTCGTCCAGCAGACACCGAACGGCCCGACGATCGGCATCGACCTCACGAAGACCAGCGGCAAGGACGAGCCCAAGCAGCTCGAGCTCAAGCCCGGCGGCTACCTCCAGGCGGACACTCGCTCGTTCGCCACCGACACCGGCCAGCACGAGCAGACGCTGCGCCGCATTCGCTTCAAGCTCGAGGGCAAGGCGTTCGGCCTGTTCAAGTTCAACACGCTGATCGACACGGCGCAGAGCAAGCTCGCCGTGCAGAACGCGTTCATCGAGGTCGGGCTGCGCCCCGAGGTCGGGCTGCGCTTCGGCAAGGACAAGGCGCAGTTCGGCATCGAGCGCCTGCAGAGCGCCGCCGACCTGACGTTCATCGAGCGCTCGTATCCCACGCAGATCGCGCCGAACCGCGACATCGGTCTCGCGTTGCGCGGCGACATCCGTCGCGGCCTCGTCCACTACTCGCTCGCGATCGTCAACGGCGTCGCGAACGGTGCGGTGCTCGAAGGCGAGACCGACGACTCGTACGAATACAACGCACACCTCCTGATCTCGCCGTTCAAGGGCAGCAAGAGTCTCGCGCGCTTCGGCGACCTCGCGATCGGCGGCGCCACCACGTTCGGCCGCACGCACGGCACGGTCGCCAATCCCGGCATCACCGCGATCAAGAGCGGCGGCCAGGCGACGATCTTCAAGTACGCCGGCGGCGGTGCGATGGACACGCTCGCGACGACCGCCGTCGCCGACGGCTATCGCTACCGGTTCGCCGGCCACGCGTACTACTACACCGGACCGATCGGCGCGCTCGCCGAGTACGTCGCCGACTACGAGCCGGTCGCGCTCCGTGGCGATCACACGCTCCTGTTCCAGCGCGCGTGGCAGATCGCGGCGAGCGCGGCGCTGACGCCCGGCGACAGGCCGAGCTTCAAGGGGCTCGTGCCGACGAAGGCGTTCGATCTCGACGCGCGCACGTGGGGCGCCCTCGAGGTCGCCGCCCGGTACGGCGAGATCCGCCTCGACGGCGAGTCGTTCACGACGGGGATCGCCGACCCGGCGTCGTCGGTACGTCGCGCGCGAGCCGGCACCGTCGGCCTCAACTGGTACTTCAACCGCTACATCAAGCTGCAGGTGAACTACGAGGGCACCGTCTACACCGGAGGCGCGCCCAGCGGCGGCGATCGCCCCACCGAGCACTTGATCGCGACCCGGTTCCAGGCGGCGATCTGACGAGCATGGCGCGCTACCTGATCATCCCCGGCTGGGCGGGCTCGGGTCCCGATCACTGGCAGTCGTACTGGGAGCAGGATCTCGCCGGCGCGGCGCGGGTCGAGATGCCCGACTGGCTCGAGCCGAAGCGCGACGCGTGGCTCACCGCGCTCGACAGCGCGATCGCCGCGAGCAGCGAGCCGCCGATCCTCGTCGGACACTCGCTCGGCTGCATCGCGGTCGCGCACTGGGCCGCCCTCGGCCGCGGCCGCGTGCGCGGCGCCTTGCTCGTCGCGCCGCCGGATCTCGATCGTCCGATCGACGTGCTCGCGGAGTTCGCCCCGGTGCCGCGCGAACCGTTGCCGTTTCCGTCGCGCATCGTCGCGTCCGACGACGATCCGTACGCGCGCCTCGCGTACTCGCGCGCGCTCGCCGACGCCTGGGGCAGCGATATCACCGTGCTCGAGGGCGCCGGCCACATCAACGCGGAATCCGGCCTCGGTCGCTGGCGCGACGGCCACGCATGGCTCGGCTTCGCGGCGAAGCGCGCTAGTCGTCGTGTGCCGCGCGTCCGACGGGGATGAGCTGCAGTTCGTGCGTGTGACATCCCGATATTGCAGGTGAATGACACGCACCTGGTCGCGGTCTTGCGTGATGATCGGCGGTGCCGATGCTCGCACGAGGTAAGTGGCTGATCCCGACGCTGGCGGCGACCCTGTACTGGGGTGGCCAGGCCCGCGCCGAGGCCCCTGCCCCCGCCGAAACACCTGCACCTGCACCTGCACCTCCACCTCCGGCGACGCCAGCGACCGCCGACGCGACCGACGCGGCGACCGACCCTCCACCCGCCGATCCTACGAGCATCACCGAGCACGCACCCGCGCCCGAGCCGGCCGGTCTCTCCGACGAGGAGATGGTGCGGCAATCGGAAGCGGCCGCCGAGACCATCGAGATCTTCGACGAGCGTCCCGACAAGCCGTTCGATCGCGACACCGACGTGCGCCTGACCGGTGAGCAGCTCGCGGCGCGCGGGGCGACCGACCTCGGCAGCGCACTCGCGCTCCTGCCGGATGTCACCGTGCGCGATGCTGGCCGCGGTGGGTTCAACATCGACGTCCGCGGCGCGCGCAAGGGCGCGGTCACGATCCTGATCGACGGGGTGCTCGTGACCGATCCGTACTACGGCACGTTCGACGTCTCGACGATCCCGATCACCGACATCGTGCAGGTCCGGATGTCGACGACGCCCCAGTCGCCGATCGACGGTCCCGGCGGACCCGGCGGTGTCGTCGAGGTGCTGACGCGCGACGGAGTCGGCGAGCGGCTCGTCATCGTGCGCATGATCGGTGACTCGCTGCCGAGCGTCGGCGTGACCGGCACGGCGCGCGTCGCGCTCGCGAAGCACCTCGGCCTCCGGCTCTCGGCGTCCGGCATCGGCGGTGCGCGCGATCTCGAGCTGCCGATGAATGCAGCGATCGGCGAAGAGCGACGATCCGCGACGGGCTCGGCCCGCCTCGAGTACCGCAAGGGCAACGTGCGCATCGTCGCCGACGGATTCCTCGACGACCGCCACTACATCTCGCCGCCGTCGGACACGATGAACAGCTCGATCCTGATGGTCGATCGCGAGACGAGCACGCGCGCGTCGGCAAAGGCCGACCTCGAGCGCGACAAGCTGCAGCTGCAGGCCCAGGGCTGGATCCAGGGCATGAAGCGCCACGCGCGCTACTTCCGCGACGCGACCCTCACCGAGCAGGCGCAGGACGAGGACCTGAAGGCAATGCGCGTCGGCGGCACGGCGCTCGCGACGCATCCGATCGGGCGCGACGCGCGGTGGGCGGTGTCCGGCAGCGTCGATCGCGACAACGCGCGCGTCGCGGTGCTGAACGGCAGCGTGTCGCGCGGCGCGGTCACGATGTTCGAGCTCGCCGCGAACGCGCAGTACGAGAAGAAGACGGTGCGCATCGACGCAGCCGGTGGTGCGGCGATCCCGGTCGGCGTCGGCGCCGATCCGTGGCCCGAGGCCAAGCTCGTCGTGAAGTACCGGCCGAGCTTTGGCCCGCTCGAGCTCTCGGCGACCGGCGGCCGCAAAGGTCGCGTGCCGAGCCTGCGAGAACGCTTCGATCTGACGACCGGCAATCCCGCGCTCGGGCCGGAGATGGCGAGCACCGCCGAGGTCCGCGCGAGCTACGACATCAAGGACCGCATCAAGATCGAGGCCGCGCCGTTCTACAAGCAGACCAACGGTACGGTGCGCGTGTCGATCGATCCCGCCGACATGGGCAAGCTGACGAACCTCGGCAAGCTGACGATCTATGGCGTCGACACGCAGGCGCGCGTCGAGGTCATCCCGAACCTGTGGGTCGGTGGCGCCTACAACTTCATCAAGGCGAGGAGCGACGACACCGGCGACGATCCGCTCGATCGCCTGCCGCACCACCGCGCCGAGGGCTGGGTCCAGGGCTCGCCCCACCCGAAGCTGACGCTGCTCGCACGCGTGCGCTACTTCGGCAACGCGGTCGACAGGGCGATGCCGGTCGACGCCTACACGCTCGTCGAGGCGACCGCGACGTCGCCGATCACGAAGGAGTACCTCGCCGTGCTCCGCGTCGAGGACGCGCTCGACGTCCAGCCCGAGACGCGCGCCGGCTATCACAGCGCGGGCCGCGTCATCACGCTCGTCCTCCAGGGCCAGTGGCAGTAACGACTAAGGTTAGGCGGCGCGACGGTCTTCGTTGAAGACGCGGGCACGGCGCAGCGAGAGGAACACGTCGTCGCCGCCGCGCAGACCGAGCGCGGTGCCGCGTTCCCAGTCGACGTCGGCGCGCAGAGAGCCGAGTGACGGCGCCTGCAGCTCGACCTTGAGGCCGGCGTTGAGCGGCGTGACGCGGAGGACGCGCGCGGGCACGGCGCCTTCCTGCATCGTGCGAACGATCTCGACCTCGTGCGGACGCACGTAGACGCGCCCCGGACCGCTGCCGTCGTGCGCGACGTCGAGCACGAACTCACCGACGCGCGCGCGACCTGCCTCGAGCTCGGCATCGAGCACGTTGACGTGACCGAGGAAGCGCATGACGAAGTCGTTCGCCGGCGTCTCGAACACGTCGGCGGGGGCGCCGACCTGCTCGATCCGGCCCTGGTTCATGACGACGACCTGATCGGCGACCTCGAACGCCTCGTCCTGATCGTGCGTGACGAACACGGTCGTCAGGTGGATCTCGTCGTGGAGGCGGCGCAGCCAGCCGCGCAGCTCGGCGCGGACCTGGGCATCGAGCGCGCCGAACGGCTCGTCGAGGAGCAGCACCCGCGGGCGAGCGGCGAGTGCGCGGGCGAGCGCGACGCGCTGGCGCTGGCCACCGGACAGCTGCGACGGCAGGCGCTGGCCATGGCCCTCGAGCTGGATCAGGCGAAGGAGCTCGTTGACGCGCTGCTCGACCTCGGCCTTCGGCCGCTTGCGGACGCGCAGCGCGAACGCGATGTTCTCGAACACGGTCAGGTGGCGGAACAGCGCGTAGTGCTGGAACACGAGGCCGACGTTGCGCTGGCGCGCCGACTGCGATGCGAGATCGTGGCCGTCGATCTCGAGCGTGCCGCGATCGGGGCGCTCGAGGCCGGACAGGATGCGAAGCAGCGTCGTCTTGCCCGAGCCCGATGGGCCGAGCAGCGCGACGAGCTGGCCGCCCTTGACGTCGAGGCTGACGTCGTCGAGCGCGGTGAACGAGCCGAACTGCTTGGTGAGCGAACGAACTGCGATCGTCATTTCGAGGCCTCCATCCGACGAGCGATGATGCGGCGCGCGACCAGCGTGATGAGCGCGAGCACCGCGAGGAGCGAGGCGACCGCGAATGCGGCCTGGTGGTTGTATTCCTTGTAGGCGGCCTCGACGTGGAGAGGCACCGTGTTGGTTCGGCCGCTGATGTTCGACGACACGACCGAGACCGCGCCGTACTCGCCCATCGCGCGTGCGGTGCACAGCGTGATGCCGTACAGGAGGCCCCACTTGATCTTCGGCAGCGTGATGCGAAGGAACGTCTGCCAGCCACTCGCGCCGAGCACGAGCGCCGCCTCCTCCTCCTCGCCGCCCTGCGCCTCCATGAGCGGGATCAGCTCGCGGGCGATGAACGGGAACGTCACGAACGTCGTCGCGAGGACGATGCCGGGGAGGCCGAAGATGATCTTGATGCCGTGCTCGGCGAGCCACGGCCCGAGGTAGCCGGCCCGCGAGCCGAACAGCAGCACGAACACCATGCCGGAGATCACCGGCGACACCGCGAGCGGCAGATCGATCAGCGTGATCAGGAGCGCGCGGCCCGGGAACCGGAAGCGCGCGATCGCCCACGCCGCGGCGATGCCGAAGATCGTGTTCGCAGGCACGACGATCGCCGCGGTCAGGAGCGTCAGCTTGATCGCGGCGAGCGCGTTCGGATCGACGAGTGCCGCGCCGTACGCGCCGATGCCGCGCGAGAACGCCTCGCCGAAGATCGCGGCGAGCGGCACGAGGATGAACAGCGCCGAGAACGCGAGCGCGATGCCGATGATGATGCGCCGCGCCCACGCGGGATCCGCGGTCGCGGTGAGCGCGCGTTCGGCGACGGGAGGCGCGGAGACCACCATCAGGCGATCCCTTCGTGGCGACGGCGCACCCACGCCGAGAAGCCGTTGATCGCGAGCAGCATCACGAACGACACCGTCAGCATGACGAGTGCGAGCGCGGTCGCACTCGCGTAGTCGAACTCGTCGAGCCGCGTCATGATCAGGTACGGTGTGATCTCGGTCTCGAACTGCTTGTTGCCCGAGATGAAGACGACCGAG
>JAEWJO010000445.1 GCA_023386455.1 Pseudomonadota bacterium
CAGTCCGTTCCAGCCCGGGTGCGTGTTCATCACGCCGTCGCTCACGCCACACGGCGTCAGCGGCCGCGCGGTCGAGCGGTCGCGGCACGTGACCGCCGAGGAGGCCGATCGCCCCGTCGCGCTCGGCGGCTCGTCGCTGTGGTTCCAGCTCGAGTCGGCGCTGCCACCGGTCCTCACGCCGTGGGCGCACGAGCGCATGCTCCCTGACTGGGCGGCGACGTGGGGCAGCCACCGGAGTTACTTTCCGTGACAGATCCAGAGATCGAGCTCGCGTTCTACGAGAAGTTTCTGTTCTCGAAGGGCATCGAACCGTACCCGGTACAGGAGCAGGCGTTCGGCCACATCTTTGCCGGCAAGAGCCTCATGGTCACGGTGCCGACGGGCACCGGCAAGACGCTGATGGCGAAGGCGGCGCTGTTCCGCGCGTTCCATCGCGGGGAGCGCGCGATCTACACGACGCCGCTGCGCGCGCTGACCGAGGAGAAGTTCCGCGAGCTGTGCGACGACTTCGGCGAGGGCAACGTCGGGTTCGCGACCGGTGACTACAAGGTCAACCGCGAGGCACCGATCCAGGTCGAGGTCGCCGAGATCCTGTGGAACCGGATCGTCGCCGAGAAGCACGTGTCGCCGGCCGAGATCGTCATCATGGACGAGGGTCACTACTTCAACGACCCCGAGCGCGGCTACGTCTGGGAGCAGTCGATCATCGGCCTCGATCCGCGGACGCAGCTCGTGATCCTGTCGGCGACCGTCGGCCACCCGGAGAAGTTCTGCCAGTGGGTCGAGGTCACGCGCCGCATGCCGATGCTGCTCGTCGACTCGCGCGAGCGAAAGGTCCCGCTCGTCCACGAGTTCCGCGAGGAGATGCTGATCGAGACGGTCCGCGAGCTCGCGCATGGCGGCGACGTGCCGGCGATCATCTTCGTGTTCGGCCGCGAGCAGTGCTTCGAGGTCGCGCGCCTGCTGAAGTCGTGCCGGCGATTCACGACCGACGAGGAGAAGGCGCGCGTCGACGTGATGTGCGACGAGGCGTTGCTACCGTCTGGCGCCGCGAGAGAGCTCCGCCCGCTGCTCGGTCACGGGATCGGCATCCATCACGCGGGCATCCTGCCGCGCTACAAGCAGCTCGTCGAGCAGCTCGCGCTCGAGCGACTGATCAAGTTCGTCGTGTCGACCGAGACGATCGCCGCCGGCATCAACCTGCCGGCGCGCACGGTCGTATTTCCGTCGCTGCGCAAGTTCATCAAGCAGCAGCCGCGCATGATCACGGCGGCCGAGTATCACCAGATGGCAGGGCGCGCGGGCCGGCCGCAGTTCGACGACCGCGGCCTCGCGATCACGCTCGCACCCGAGCAGGTCGTCAGCGATCTCAAGAAGGAGCTGAAGGACGCGGCGAAGCGACCCGCCTACGACGAGGGCAAGGTCAAGCGCAGCGTCTACGGCCGGGCGCGGATGGACGCGCAGCGCAAGAACGACGTCATCTGGACGCCGGAGGTTCATCAGGAGCTGGTGCGTGGCGAGCCCGCCGAGCTGCGCAGCAAGACGAAGATCACCGCCGAGCAGGTACTCGCGATCGGTCTGCCCGATCTGACCGCGGCCCCGCTCGGTGCGGTGACCGAAGCCGACGCGCGCATGGCCGCGGCGGAGGCATCGTTGCCGCCCTCGATGCGGCTCGACATCCTGACGGTGATCGAGAACCTGCTGCTGACCGAGCGCGAGCGGCGCGATCTGCAGAAGATCCTCGCGCAGCTCGTCGACAACCTGAAGGCGATCGGCGTCATCGACGAGCACGGCAAGCAGGTCTCGGGTCAGATGATCCGCGAGCTGCAGGGCATGGATGGCCTGCTCATCTTCTACATCCTGTTCAACCACCAGCTCGACTACCTCGAGCTCCGCCAGCTGGTCGAGTACCTGCTCGACAACGACATCGTGCAGCGCGTGCTCGATCGCAAGGGCGAGGACGCGAAGAAGGAGTGGATGCGGACGAAGCTGCGCGAGCTTCGCGTCGATAACCCGCACGTCACCTGGGAGGATGTCGAGGCGCTGTACGAGAAGGAGCACCCGCGCGAGCTGACGAAGATCGAGCTCATTCATGGCGAGTTCTCCGCGAAGGTCCCGCACCCCGAGCTGCACGGCGGCAAGAAGGCGAAGAACGTGTGGGCGCAGCTCGAGGACAGCGGCGACTCGTTTCTCGAGTTCGTCGACAAGCATCACCTCGAGCACGAGGAGGGCAACCTCTTCACGTACCTCGTCCGCGTGATGAACTTCGCGCAGAAGCTGTACCAGGCCTCCCAGCTGTCCGAGCTCGAGGACATGGCAGAGCGCGTGAAGAAGCTGCTCGGCCGGATCGACCTGCGGATCGTCGAAGGCCTGCTGCGATGATCGGCATCATCAGCGCGATGCCCGAGGAGCTCGCCGCTGTCGTCGACGCGATGCACGCCGACGAGGTCGTCGAGCATGGTGGTCGCCGGTACCATCGCGGTCACTACGGAGGCGAGCCCGTCGTCTGCGTGATCAGCCGCATCGGCAAGGTCGCCGCGGCGACGACGGCGACGATCCTGCTCGAGCGGTTCGCGCCACGTGCGCTCGTGATGACAGGCCTCGCCGGTGGCCTCGACGAGCGGCTCGCGATCGGAGACGTCGTCGTCGCCGACCGCCTCGTCCAGCACGACCTCGACGCGCGGCCGCTGTTCCCGCGCCACGAGATCCCGCTGCTCGGGATCTCCGAGCTGGCGGCCGATCCGGTCCTGTCGGAGCGGCTGGCCGCCGCGGCCGCGCGGTTCGTGCCGCCTCCCGACGTCGTCGCGCTCGGCATCACCGCGCCGCGCGTGTGGCGAGGGCTCGTCGCATCCGGCGATCAGTTCTTCGGTTCAGCGGAGGCGTCGAACGCACTTCGCGCGATGCTGCCCGCCGCGCTCGCGGTCGAGATGGAGGGAGCGGCGGTCGCGCAGGTATGCTACGAGCATGGCGTGCCGTTCGCGATCGCGCGGGTGATCAGTGACACCGCGAACCACGCCGCCGCGATCGATTTCTCGCGGTTCCTCCACGCTGCATGCGGACCGTACGCGCGTCACCTCGTCGAAGGAGCGCTCGCATCTTGAAGTGGCTCGCTGTCGTGTCCGCGGTCGTGCTCGCCGCCGGCTGCAAGAACAAGGAAGTCCCGTACAAGCCGCCGCCGAAGGACGATGCCGCGGTCGTCGCGATCGACGCCGGCGCTGCCGTCGATGCGCCGGCCGCCGCCGAGACGCCGACGGCAAAGAAGGTCGTCGTCGGGGACGAGTTCTCGTGTGCGTTGCTCGCCGACGAGAGCGTGCGGTGCTGGGGCAAGAACAGCGAGGGCCAGCTCGGCAACGGGACGACCACCGATTCGGGAAAGCCCGTGAACGTCGGCCTGCGCGGCGTGCAGGACCTCGTCGCCGGGCCCGCCCACGTCTGCGCGCTCCTCGACGATCGCTCGGTGACGTGCTGGGGCCGGATCAACTACGGCAAGCGGGACAACCTGACGAGGCCTGCCGCCGCACCGGGCGTGTCGAAGGTCCAGCGCATCTTCGCGGTGCGTAGCGCGTCGTGCGCGACGACCGACGACGCGGCGCTCGTGTGCTGGGGCGACATCGATCCGAGCGGCCATCTGCGACTCGCCGGCGGCTCGAACGAGCGCCGCGTGCCGTCGCCCGCGGCGGGGCTCGACCACGTCGTCGCGCTCACCACGAACGGCGCGCTCCATGCCGACGGCCGGGTCTCGTTCTGGGGCGCCGACGGCGATCCGAAGCCCACCGCGATCCGTGACGCCGTCGAGATCGCGTCGTCGGGCGACGAGATCTGTGCGCTGCGCAAGAATGGCACCGTCGCGTGCGTCGGCCCGAGCACGCGGTGCGCCGCGATGGCGCCGAAGCCGCCGCCGGCACCGAAGGCACCCGCGAAGAAGGCGCCCGCGAAGAAGGCGCCGGCAAAGAAGGCGACCGCGAAGAAGACCGCGAAGAAGCCGGCGTCGAAGGCGAAGGTGGCCGCGGCGAAGCCGAAGGCCGCGCCCGCGAAGACCGAGGCGAAGCCCGCCGAGATGCCGTTCGAGGTGCTGCGGCTCCCCACCGCGAAGCACCTCGCATTCGACGTCGGCCTCTGTGTCGTCACGATGACCGGCAAGCTGCAGTGCCTCGAGCCAGCGGACAGCTGCAAGCTCGCTTCGCCGTGGCCGAACCTCGCGAACGTCGAGAGTGTCGCAGGCCGCTGCGCGCGCATCCGCGACGGCAGTGTCCGGTGCTGGGCCGTCGACCTCAGGAGCCGTGTCGTGTCCGCCGTCGCGGGCGTGGTGAAGGCCGCTCTGCTTGCCGCGAGCTCGTCACACGCGTGTGCGGTGATCAGCGACGGCCAAATTATCTGTTGGGGGTCAAACAGGTTTGGGGCGTTAGGACGCGGTGAGGCAGAAGAGGCCGATCATCCCGAGGGGCGCGCGGTCGAGTTTTAGGCAACAATAGGGGATGCCGGGGCCCGGGAATCGGAACGAGGGCGGCGAGCCGTACGAGCCGTTCGAAGGTTACGACGACGACCAGCCGACGCCGGTGCTCGCCGCCGGAACGCGCGACAACCTCGACGAGCTGGCGCGCGACGCGAGGCAGCGCGCGGGCACCATCCCCGATGACGACGTCGCCGCGCTCGCGCACGACCTCAAGAACCCGCTGACGATCATCATGCTGGAGACGACGCAGATCGAGCACCTGCTCGACCCGCCGCCGCCCGGCGTGCAGCGGGGCCTCGAGCGCATCTCGCAGAACGCGGCGTACATCGATCGGCTCGTGTCCGACCTGCTCGACACGGTCTCGCACGATGCCGGCAAGCTCGAGCTGCGGATCGACACGATCGATCTCGCGCGCGTCCTGCGCGATGCCGTCGGCCGCGCGGTCCCGACGGTCGAACGTCATCGGGTGCGGCTCGTGATCCGGACCGTCTGCACCATCGAGGGCGACGAGATGCGGATCGAGCGCGTCGTGTCGAACCTCGTCGCGAACGCGCTCAAGTACTGCGATGGCGAGATCACGGTGCAGCTCGCCGCGCGCGGCGCCTACGCTGCGGTCTCGGTGATCGACACCGGTCCGGGGCTCTCCGCCGACGAGTCGCGGACGATCTTCGGTCGCTACCGCCGCGGCATGACGACGAGCTCGGGCTACGGCCTCGGTCTCTATGCGAGCCGGCGCATCATCGAGGCGCACCGCGGCCGCATCGGCGTCGTCAGCCAGCCCGGCCGTGGCTCGCGCTTCTTCTTCGAGCTGCCGTTCTCGCGGCCGCCGCAGAGCCACATCCGCGACAGGAAGTAGAGCTCGAGCTGCCGATCAGAACAGCAACGGGATGACCGAGAGCGCCACGAACCGGCCGAATCGCCCGACGAACACGATCAGCGTGAACGTCCAGAACCGCATCCGCATGATCGGCTCGGCGATGAACGCGAGCAGGTAGAGGGGCGGGAGCCCGACGGTGGCCGACAGCAGCATGATCAGCTTCGGCGCCTTGTTCCACTTCTCGATCTTCGGCCGCGCCTTGTCGAGCTGTGCCTTGAGCCTGCCGCGCTCGAGGACGCCGACGCCGGCGTAGTAGCACATCGTCTTTGCCACCTGATGGCTCGTCGCCGCGAGCAGGCAGCACACGAGCAGCTGGCCGATCGTCGGCTCGACCTTCGCCGTGATCCCGACGAGGAAGACCTCGATCGAGAACAGCGGGAACATGCCGGCGATGAACGCGACGACGAGCGCGCCGCCATAGATGCCAAAGCTCTCGAGCAGCTCGCTCGTCACTCGCGCCAGCGCCGGCTGAGTGCGACCTCGGCCTTGTACTCGTCGAGCATCTGCGCGGTCGTCGCTGCATCCCAGTCGAGGATCGAGCCCAGCCGCTGCGCGACCCGCTCCGCGATTCCCAGTCCCTGGTCGCGCGACACGAGCAGCAGCGGGACGCGGCGGGCGAGCACGTCCTCGACCGTGCGCGCGAGGTCGTGCCGCGCCGCGAAGTCGATCTCGGCCCAGACGTACGGGAGCTCGTGATCGATCCGCTCGCCGAGCGATCGCTCCGCCGCGATCGCCGCGCCGAGCTCCGTCGCGCGCGCACCGTACACGCCGCACAGGTGCGTCGCCGTGTCGACGTCGAGCCCGTACTCGCTCATGAGCCTGCGCCCGATCGCCGCCACACCCTCGAGGTCCGCCGACTCGATCCCGACCGCACCCGGCAGCGGCCGCGTCTTCGTGTTCTCGTGCTTCGCGTCGACGCTCTCGCCGAGCTCGGTCAAGAGCTCCAGCGTCTTGCTCACCGCCTCGCGCGCCATCCGGCGGTACGTCGTCAGCTTGCCGCCGGCGATGATCACGAGCCCATCGCGCTTCGTGAACACCTCGTGCTCGCGGGAGATCTCGCTCTCGTCGACGTTGGGCGGTGCCGCGATCAGCGGCCGCAATCCCGCCCACGTCGAGATCACGTCCTTCGGTGTCAGGTTCGCGCCGGGGAAGTAGCCGTTGCCGCTATCACACAGGTACTGCACGTCGGCCGCGTCCGCCGCGACCTCGTCTGCCGTGCCGGCAAAGTCCGTGTCCGTCGTCCCGAGCACGCTGCGATCGCGCCACGGCAGCGCGAACATCACGCGTCCATCGACCGGCGAGATCAGCGTGATCGCCCTCGCGAGCGGCAACCGCTCCCGCGGAATGACCACGTGCACGCCCTTCGTCCGGCGCAGCAGCGGGCGCTCCATCGGGATCTCGAACCGCCGGATCATCTCGTCGGTCCACGCACCGGCCGCGAGGATCACCGCCCGCGCGCCGACGCTCCTCTGGGTGCCGGTCAGCCGGTCGCGCACGACGACGCCGGTGATCCGGCCGTCGCCGCGGCGCTCGAACCGCATCACCTCGGTGTACGTGTGGCACGCCGCGCCGAGGTTCTGCGCGTCGAGCGCGTTCTCGAGCACGAGGCGCGCATCGTCGGTCGCGCAGTCGTAGTACTCGAGCGCGCCGCGCAGCCCGTCGGGTCGCAGCTGCGGCTCGAGCCCGAGTGCCGCCTTCGTCCCGCGAAACGCCTTGTGCATCTTCGGCGCGCGGAACAGCGCGAGCGAGTCGTACAGCCACAGGCCGACGTTCATGATCTCGAAACCCGGCCGCACGCCCTTGTAGATCGGGATCAAGAACGGCAACGGTCGCACCAGGTGCGGCGCGACGCGCGTCTGCACGCGACGCTCCGATACCGACTCGAACACGAGCCCGATCTCGCCGTGCTCCAGGTAGCGGAGCCCGCCGTGGATCATCTTGCTCGACTTGCTCGAGGTGCCGGACGCGTAGTCGTTCTTCTCGAACAGCGCGACCCGGAGCCCACGCAGCGCCGCATCGCGCGCGATCCCCGCACCGGTGATGCCTCCACCGATGACGACGAGATCGTAGGTGGCGGGACTGCTCACGAGCCGACTATCGGGCCTTCGACGCAGGGCGTCAAGAGTCGGCCGAGTGCCCGTTGAATGGTATGCCGTCGAGAGGCGATTCACCGATGACAACGCAGCCGTCCGACGTCCTGCTCGCCGCGCTCGACGAGCTACCCGCCGAGCTCGCACAGCGGACGGCGATCCTGTCCGCGGATGATGCGCGCGACCTCCGCGCTCGTGCGACGCGCGCGTTCACCGATGGCACCACGCCGTCCGTCCGGACCGACGCGCTCGTCGGTGATGCCCAGGTCACCTGCGAGGACAGCTGGAAGCTCGTCGAGGAGTTCGACGCCGCCGGCCCGGTCGTGCTGTTCACGAACCGCCGCGATGGCGAGACCATGGTCGAGCTCCCGTCGATCGGCGAGGCGATCGCGGCGATCGGACGGATGCCGCGCTTCGACTTCTATCTCGTCGATCGCGCGTGCACGTACCTGTTCGCCGCGGACGAGTACGAGACCCTGTTCGGCTGCGGGACCGCTGCGGCCTACGTCAGCAAGCTCTGATCAGCGGACGACGCCGACGCGCGTGACGTGTGCGCCGGCCTGCTGGGCGAGCTCGGTCGCGAGGTTCTGCACCGTCATCTCGGCGTCGACCTTCACGGTTGGCTTGCCGTCCGCGGTCAGCTGCACCGGAATCGCACCGACGAGCTGCCAGCCCTCCGGAACGTCGTGCGCGTTCGCCGCGAGGTACAGCGGCGCGACCGTCGCCGCGGCGGCGATCACCGGGACGAGCTTCTCGGCCGGGGTCGCGACCGGGGCGATCAGCATGATCGTGTCGTCGGCGGTCGCGAGCTTCTTCAGCGCGGCGGGTAGGTCGGCGAGCTTCGTCGGCGCGCCGGGATACGCGTCGGCGCCCATGTCGGCCTGGACGCCGGATGCGCCGAGGCGCGCGCGCGGCAGCTTGCCGACGTAGAGCTCGTCGGCGAGCAGCGTGATCTGGAGTGCGCCGACCTTCGGCGACACGTGCTTGTCGACGTCGGGGATCACGACGCCGGTGCCGACGACGGAGACCGCGGGCAGCGGGATCTCGAGCGCGGCGAGCTTGGTCGCGGTGTCGCCGCCACGCGCACCGGCGGCCCGCGCGATCCGATCGAGCGCGTAGAACGGCGCGCTCATGAAGCGCGTGTCGGGGACGGCGCTGACCTTCTCCTTGCAGACGTCGCCGAGCTGACGCCACGGCGTGCGGGCCTCGGTGCCGCGCGCCTTCTCGAGCGTGCCGAGGAAGCGCTGCTTGGCGTTGCCGTCGCAGAAGCCACAGCGCGCCATCGCTGCCTCGACGTCGGCCTGCTTCGGGCCGCCCTCGGTCGACGGTGTGCTCCAGCGCAGGAGTGGCGTCCAGTCGCCGCAGACCTTGCAGCCCTCGATGACGATGCGAGGGCGCGTGTCGAGCGGGGCCGTTGCGGCGGCGGCGAGCGCCTTGTCGCACGCCTTCCAGTCGATCTCGGCGGCAGGCGCGGCGGACCCGGCGCTGCCGCCCTCGACCTTCGGCGCCGCGTTGTCGCCCTTGCACGCGACGAGCGCGAGCGCGGACACGGCGGCGAGGATCGCGCGACGCATATCAGCTGCGGTCGACTTCGAGTCCGTACTTCTTGACGAGGCGATGGATGTAGTTGCGATCGATGCCGGCCTCGGCGGCAGCGCGCGAGATGTTGCCGTGATGGCGCGCGAGCAGCGCGGACAGGTAGTCGCGCTCGAACGCCTCGACGAGCTGCGCCTTCGCTTCCTTGAACGGCAGCTCGAGGACGTCGGGGTTCGAGGACCGCTTCGGCGAGTCGTCCTCGCCGGTCTGGGCGGCCATCTGCTGGCTCGAGCGAGCGGGCGGGACGCCGTCGCCGAGGTCGGCCAGCGCGGCATCGCCGAGCGACAGCGCGCGCTCGACGACGTTGCGCAGCTCGCGGACGTTGCCCGGCCAGTCGTGGCGCTGGAGCTGATCGATCAGGGCAGGGGACTGGGCGAACGAGCCACGGCCCATCTTCTCCGCGAACCACGTCGCGAGCGCGGGGATGTCGGCCCTGCGGTCGCGCAGCGGCGGCACGGACGTCGCGACGACGGCGAGCCGGTAGTAGAGGTCCTCGCGGAACTGGCCGGCCTTGACCATCGCGCGCAGGTCGCGGTGGGTGGCGGCGATGACGCGGATGTCGACGTCGACCGACTGGGTCTCGCCGACCCGGCGGACCTGACGGCGATCGAGCACGCGAAGCAGCTGCGGCTGGAGGTCGAGCGCGAGCTCGCCGATCTCGTCGAGGAAGAGGGTGCCGTGGTTCGCGGCCTCGATCAGGCCCTGCTTGTCGGCGCCCGCGCCGGTGAAGCTGCCCTTCGCGTGGCCGAACAGCTGGGACGCGATCAGCTCGTGCGGGATCGAGCCGCAGTCGCCGACGCCGAACGGGCCCTTGTTGCGGCGCGAGGCGCGGTGGACGGCCTCGGCGATCGCTTCCTTGCCCGTGCCGGTCTCGCCCTGGAGAAGGATCGTCGCCTCGGTCGGCGCGGCCTTCGCGAGCAGCGAGAACAGGCGCTTCATCGGCTGGGTGACGCCGAGGACATCGCCGAAGCGATCGCCGCTCCAGTCGCCGAGCTCGACGCTTGTGTCGATCGGCTCGACGTCGACCTCGCTGTGCTTGCCGAGGCGGAGGCGGGCGGCGCCCGTCAGGACGACGCTGCCGATGCGCGCGCCGCCGTGCTTGGTGCCGTTCGTAGTCTCGAGGTCGCGGACCTCGATGCCGTCGCGGCGGACGCGGATCTCGAGGTGGTACCGCGAGACGGTCGCGTCGGTGAGGACGAGGTCGTTGTCGGCGTGGGTGCCGACCATGGTCGTGCCCTCGTCGAGCATGTGCTCCTTGCCCTGATCGGGCCCGGACACGACGCGAAGCCGGAACGAGCGCTCGAGCAGAAGCCCGCTCGCGTCGTCCGTAAGTAGCTGAGTGTGGACGGTACTCAAGGTCCCTACGCGGTTGTACCCCGACGGCGCATCAGGAAGAAAGCGACGAGGAGCACGAGCAGCGCGGGCATGCGATCGCGGCCGTTCGTGCTTGTATCGCAGCAACCGCCGCCGGGGCCGTCGAAACTGGTGCCGGCGTCGCTCGTGCCACCGTCGGTCGCGGCGGTGGCGTCGGGAGGTGTCGTGCCGCCGTCGCCGACGCCGGCATCGGGGGCATCCGTCCCCTCCCACATCGCGACGGAGTTGTACTGGAGCTCGCCGGCGACGACCTGGTGGCACTGGGTCTTGCTGACAAAGCCGGTCTTGCGGACGGTGACGCACGCGAGCCGCGGCGTGATGTTCAAGAAGTCGTAGCTGCCGGTCGTGTCGGTCGTCAGCTGGCGGGCATCGTCGAGCGTGACGGTCGCGCCGGTGATCTTGCGGCTCGGGACGTCGGTCGCGCAGTTGATCACGCTGTGCTTGCAGATGAGGCCGTAGAGCTCGCCCTTGGGCAGCGAGCCGTACTTGATCGCGATGTGGTTCGCGACCGCGCGCTCGATGCCGTCGGAGGGCTGGCTGACGACGCTGCCGCCGACGACGAGCGTCGACGAGCTGCCGCCGTCGAGCGCCATCGCCATCCCCGCACCTCGCGCGCGCATGAACTCCGCGAGCTGGGCGGCCGTCATGCCGAGCGCGTTCTGCTGCCAGCCGTCGACGACAACGAGCCACAGCGTGTTGCCGTCGGGAGCCACGCCGATCGCCGTGCGCGGCGCCGGCTGACACGGGATCGTGACCGGGTCGTTGCAGTCGAACGTCGTCGTCACCTGCGACTGGCGCACGAGGAGCGGCCGGCCCGACACGATGCCCTCGGTGCCCTCGGGCAGATCGGCGGCGGCGACGACGCTCTCCGGCGGCAGGATGCTCGCGATCGTTCGCTCGCCGGAGCGCCGCATGTGGAACAGCGCGTAGCTCGCATCGTCGGCGGTCTGCGACCACACGTTGCCTTCGCCCATCGCGAGGCCGCGAGGGACGAAGTTGTTGACCGCGAACGGCCCGCCGTTGATCGCGACCTGGGCGTTCTTGCGCGCGGCGTAGTCGCTCGTCGTCTCGCCGCGGTTGGCCTCGGCGGTCGCGTAGACCGCGATCTCGGCGGACGTCAGGTCGACGCGAATCAGGCGGATGCGCATGTCGACGTCGGTCCAGGTCTCGCGGTGGATGCCCGGATACGGAGCGCTCTGCGACTGCAGCGTCGGCGTCGCGCCCGCCGGTGTGGCGAGCGCGAGGACCGCGGCAAGGATCGCAGGCCTCATGGCCGGCGGAGCATATAACGCCTAGTTCGCGACGACGGAGGTTCCCGCTTTGACACGAACTTGCACCTGGCGCGGGCCGCCCTCGTCGACGACGGTCACCGTGCGCGGTCCGACCTCGAGCGTGACCTTCTTCACCTTCCGGCCGTCGACCTGAAGGTGCTTGCCGTCGCCGGCCTCGACGACGCCGACGTCGAACTTCTCGGTCGACTCCTTCGCCGTGACCTTCACCTGGCGCGTGAGCTTCACGCCGGTCGCGACGAAGTCGACCTGGTACGTGCCGGGCGCGAGCATGCACTCGGCCGGCAGCGCGAGGTCCTTGCAGTGCGGCGCGCCGGTGACCGTGATCTTGCTGTCGGCCGCCGTCGACTGGAGCTTCAGCAGCGCGCCGGGGACGAGCTTGCCGCTCCTGACGATGCCGGTCGCGCCGCGTCCGGGCGAGAACGGATCGATCGTCGCCGGGACCATGCCGGGCATCGTCAGCGTGAAGCGCTGCATCTTGCCCGCCTCGACGAGGATCTCTGCCGGCGTCGTCACGCCCGCGATCAGCTGGCCGTTCTGCACGACCTGCGCGCCGACCGGATCCGACACGAGCTTGATGCGCGCGAACTGATTCGAGATCGGCAGCGGCTGCACCATGTGCAGCTCCTTGCCCGGACCCGGTACGGAGAGCGTCGTCGTCGTCTTCTCGTAGCCGGTGAGCTTCAGCACGACCTCGACGGCGGTGCCCGGCGGCAGCGACGTCAGCGTGACCGGCGTCGTGCCGACATCCTTGCCGTCGATCGTCACCGACGCGCCGGGCGGCATCGTGTCG
>JAEWJO010000447.1 GCA_023386455.1 Pseudomonadota bacterium
GGACGCGGCCGAGCTTCGTGTCGAGCACGATCCGCCACGCGAAGAACGGCGCGCCGGGCGGCGGCGGTAGCGTGTCGATCGCGACGATCGGATACCGCGACAGGATGCCCATGCCGCCCGCCGGCCAGCCGGTCGGATCGGCGAACTGGCGGTACGGGTACTGCCCACCGAGGCGCTCGGCGATCGAGAACTGCCACGCCTCGTTCGTCTCCTGGAGCAGCACGATGTCGGCGCGCGCCCCCGCGATCGCATCGATCGTCGACGGATCGCCCGCGATCCCGAAGTTGACGTTGTAGCTCATCACGCGCATCTGGCTGGCCGCCGGCGCGCTCGGCTGCTTCCCGGTGGGCGGCGGCCGCGTGTCCCCACACGCCAGTAGCCCGGCCAGGACCCCGAGAGCAGACCTCCGCACAGCGGATGGACACGCGGCGCGGCGCCGAGGTTGCTCCGCGTGCTCCGATTCGCCGGCTAGCGCTCTTCGCGGCGGGCCGGGGTCCACTCGAGGGCGCGGTCGGTGCGCGTCTCGAGGAACCGGGCGAGCTTGTGATAGTCGCTGCCCGCCTTGATGAACCGGACCTCGGTCTTCATCGAGGTCGGGTTGATCAGCTCCTTGAACGGAACGTAGTTGAGGTCGAGCTGGCCCGACACGCTGACCATGTGGCCGTCGAGGTTCTCCTCGACGAGCGCGCGGTACGCGCCGATGCCGAGCTGGCTGCCGAGCATCACGTCGAACGCGTGCGGCGGCGCGCAGCGCGACTCGTAGCCGAGCTGCAGGCCGGTCAGCTTCTTCTTGCGGCCGTAGCGCTCCTCGTAGCGCTTGCCGACCAGCTGCGCGACGAGCTTGCCGAGGTCGAACCGGCCGAGCGGCAGGTGACCATGCTCGTCGAGCGGCAGGTTCGCGATCGCGCTCTCGGGCAGCATCTCGGCGAGCCCCTCCGCGAGCACGACGGTGCCGTAGTGCTTGTGGCGCTTCTCGCGCGCGACGATCAGATCGACGATGCGATCGACGAGCGCCGGCAGCGACAGGTGCTTGCCCTTGCCCTCGACCGTGAGCTCGCCGACGACGTCCTCGACGGCGAGCACGAGGTTCGCCTCGCCCGCGATCGCGACGCCGTACGACAGCCAGCCCGCCTTGCGGCCCATCGTCTCGACGATGAAGTAGCTGCTCGTCGCGATCGCGTCGGCGCGCAGGTTCTGCAGCTCCTTCGCCATCACGTCGACGGCGGTGAAGAACCCGAACGTGAAGTCGATGCCGCGGTAGTCGTTGTCGATCGTCTTCGGCAGGTGGATGACCTGGACCTTGCGCGCCTCCTTGGGGAGGTGCTTCTGGAACTCGTACATGAAGTTCGCGGTCTTCAGCGTGTCGTCGCCACCGATCGAGATCAGCGCGTCGATCTCGAGATCGACCATCGCGTTGTAGACGTTGCGCAGCTTCACCGTCTTCTTCGGATCGTCGAGGTCCGTGGGCTTCTCGATGCCTCGGCCCGGGTTCGAGCGCGCGGTGCCGATCACGATGCCGCGCGTGTTGCGCAGCCCCGAGAGGTCCTTCGAGTTGAAGATGCGGTAGTGCTCGTCGGGCAGGAGCCGGCGGGTGACCGGGTGGTACTCCTCGAGGTTCGAGTAGCCGTGAAAGAAGCCGATCACCTCGCGGTTGTCCTCGAGGAACGAGATCGCGGCCGACGAGATCACGGCGTTCGCGGCAGGCGCCGGGCCGCCCGAGAACACGAGGCCTACGCGCTTGATGTGGTCGCCCTTGCGGCTCATCGGCGAACCCTACTGCTTCTTGCGCATGATGACGAGGTGACCGCGGAACTTGCCGTCCGGATAGCCGAACCTGAAGGGCAACTCACGCTTGGGCTGCGCCTTGAACATCGCGCGGTACACCGGCGCGACCGACTCGCCCGCCTTCATGTTCGACTTCTCGAACGCGCCGTGCGTCTCGTACTCGAAGCCGGCAGGCGTGCCGTACTTCGGCGGCAGACCGGTCGAGTCCGACACCATCCACTGGACGTGCTCGATGATGTACTTCCGCATCGTCACGAAGTTCTCGAACGTCAGCAGGTAGCTCGCGGCCTTCGTCATCGCCGCGACGTTGCCCTTCTTCTCGAGATGCAGGAGCGCGGACGGATCGGCCTTGAGGTGCGTGTCGTCGAGGTTCGCCAGGATGTGGCGGTACGTCTGCTCCTTCGTGCCGCCGATCTTCTTGAACTTCAGCTCGATGCTGGACAGCTCCGCGTTGCGCTTGCCGGTGTCCTTGATCGCGTCGATCGCCGCGAGATCGTCGTCGGTGAGGTAGTGAATGTCACCCTCGGGCGTCAGCCGGAAGTAGCGCAGCGAGATCGGCTCGTAGCCGTGCGTCGACAGCGCGGACAGGCTGAAGATCAGCTGCGTCGGCAGGTGGCCGCCGCGCATCGCGCCGATCATGTTCATCGTCACCGAGAAGTTCGAGCGATAGAGCGAGCCGAGCTCCTTCGCGACGGTCTGCAGCGACTGCTTGATCTCCTTCTCCGTCAGCTTGCCGAGCGCGCGCGGATCGCCGGCGGGCTCGAGCGACAGCGTCGTGATCTCGTCGGCATCGGGATAGACCGCGAGCGCCGTCGCGAGGTCGCCGCCGGCGAACGGATAGACGACGATCTTCGGGACCGACTTCGGCACGTTCGCGTCGAAGAACGTGCGCGCCTTCGCGAGCCAGTTCTTCTTGTACTGGTCCTGCGAGCCCTTCAGCGCCTTGCAGTGCGCGGCATAGGTCTGCGGCTTGATGTTCGGCGGCGGCTCGCCCTCGGCGCACGCTCCGACGACGAGCAGTGCCTTCGCGTCGGCGATGAAGTCGTGTGCCGGCTTGTCCTCTGCGTGGACGCGGAGGGCGGAACCGGCGACGAGCGCGAGGGCGAGCAGCAAACGCATGGCCGCAATCTGCCACAGCGTGTAGCCTCCAGGGCATGTTCCTGCGGCTCGCTTTGGGCCTCCTGACGCTCGCGGCTGGCTGCCGGGGCGATCAGCATGCGGGTGCACCGCCGCAGAACCAGGTGAAACCCGAACCGGCTGCCCCGGTCGCGCCCGATCCGTTCGTCGATGCGCGCGCCGAGATGGTCGAGCGGACGATCGTCGGCCGCGGCGTCGCCGATGCTCGCGTCATCACCGCGCTGAAGCTCACGCCGCGCGAGCAATTCGTACCGCCGGCGCTGCGCGACCAGGCGTACGACGATCGTCCTCTCTCGATCGGCTTCGGCAAGACCATCAGCCAGGCGTACATCGTCGCGATGATGACCGAGGCGGTGAACGTGAAGCCCGGTGATCGCGTGCTCGAGATCGGGACCGGCAGCGGCTACCAGGCTGCGGTGCTCGCGGTGATGGGCGCGAAGGTCTACACGATCGAGATCCACGAGGAGCTCGCGGCGCGCACGCGCACGGTCCTCGAGGTCGCCGGCTTCGGCCGCGTCAACCTCAAGGTCGGCGATGGCTACTTCGGCTGGCCCGAGGCCGCGCCGTTCGACGAGATCATCGTGACGTGTGCGGTGCCCGATCGGCCACCGCCGCCGCTCGTCGCGCAGCTCAAGATCGGTGGCCGGATGATCCTGCCGCTCGGCACCGACGACCAGCACCTCGAGGTGCTGACGAGGACCGCCGACGGGATCCGGCGCGAGCGGATGATCGACGTCCGGTTCGGGCCGATGATCGGCGAGGTCGCTCGGTGATCGGCGCTGAACGGGCGTACGCCGGCGAGCTGGACTCAGTTGTTGCAGCGCAGCAATTGTCAGCGATCCGTCGTTGACACATCGCGTCAGCGGTCTCACGCTCCGACGACGATGAGGATCAGGATCGGAATCGAAGCACTCGGCCTGGCCGTCCCTCGCCGCTACGTCGACATCGAGGATCTCGCGCGGGCCCGCGGCGTCGATCCGGCGAAGTACACCCACGGTCTCGGCGCGCGCGAGATGGCGGTCGCCGACCCCGGCGAGGATACGGTCGCGCTCGCGGCGACGGCGGCACGCCGCGCGCTCGACGGGATCGATCGCGACAGCCTCGGCATGCTCGTCGTCGGGACCGAGACCGGCGTCGATCACAGCAAGCCGGTCGCGTCGTTCGTCCACGGCCTGCTCGAGCTGCCGCGCGCGATGCGCGTCTACGATGCCCAGCACGCGTGCTACGGCGGCACCGCGGGACTCATGGCGGCGGTCGAGTGGATCGCCGCGGGATCCGGACGCAGCGCGCTCGTCGTGTGCTCGGACATCGCGCGCTACGGCGTCGCGACCGCAGGCGAGCCGACGCAAGGTGCCGGTGCGATCGCGATGGTCGTCAGTGCGAATCCGTCGATCCTCGAGCTCGATGTCGGCATCACCGGCGCGTCGAGCGCACACGTCCACGACTTCTGGCGTCCGCTCGGCCAGCGCGAGGCGCAGGTCGACGGCCACTACAGCGTGCAGTGCTACCTCGACGCGCTCGCGAGCGCATATCGCGGCTGGAAGGAGCGCGCGATCGCGCGAGAGCTCGTCCGCGGCGACGGCCTCATCAGCGAGCGGCTCGCGCGGATCTGCTACCACGTGCCGTTCTGCAAGATGGCGAAGAAGGCGCACGTGCAGCTGCGGCGCTGCGACCTCGAGGACAGCGCGATCACCGGCGACGACACCGGCGCGGACGAGAGCTTTCGCGATCAGGTCGAGCGCTCGCTGCGGCTGTGCGCGCGCGTCGGCAACGTCTACACCGGCTCGCTCTACTTCGCGCTCGCCGGGCTGCTCGACGATCAGGCGGCGAGCCTTGCCGGCCAGCGCATCGGGATGTTCTCGTACGGCAGCGGCTGCACGAGCGAGTTCTTCTCCGGGGTCGTCGCGCCCCGCGCGGGCGAGCGCATCGCCGCGGCCCGGATCGACGAGGTCCTCGCGGCACGCGAGCGCATCTCGGTCGCGGAGTACGAGCGGATCATGGCGATGACCGCGCCGCTCGACGAGCGCGCACCGCGCGGCACGTTCCGCTTCGCCGGTGTCGCCGAGCACCGCAGGCAGTACACGACCGCGTAAGGCTCGCGTGCCGTACCTCGAGACTCCCGCGCTGACGATGCAGTACGAGACCGCCGGCACCGGGCGGTCGGTCGCGATCTTGCTCCACGGCAACTTCGCGACGTCGCGGTGGTGGCGGCTGGTCCTCGAGCGCCCGCCGGAGGGCTTCACGATCCACGCGCCGACGCTGCGCGGGTTCGGCGAGACGCGCGGCGCACGTGCCCGGTCGATCCACGAGCTCGCCGGCGACGTGCGCGCGTTCGCCCGCGGGCTCGGCCTGCGCCGCTTTCACCTCGTCGGCCACTCGCTCGGCGGCGCGGTCGCGCTGCAGTACGCGTTCGGCTGGCCCGAGACGCTGCACAGCCTCGGCCTGGTCGCGCCGGCGCCGGGCGATGGGCTCGAGGCGATGCGCTCGCGGCGCGATCTGTTCGGCCAGCTGCTCGCGTGGACCGATCCGGTGTGGCCGTCGTCGCGAATGGCGCTCGCGACGGCGATGCAGTGGAGCCGGCTGTTCGGCGGCTACCGGGCTGTCGATCGCGCACGCGCTCGCGCGGATGATGCCGTCGGCGGATCCCGATGCCGTCGACTTCACCGCGCTCGTTGCCGACGCGGTCGCGGTCACCGACGGCGTGCTGATCGACATCTACGAGGCGCTGCGGCACTGGGACGTGCGCGCGCAGCTGCCGGCGCTCGGCGTTCGCGCGCGCGTGCTCGCCGGCCGCCGCGATGCGCTGGTCTCGCTCGCGTCGCTCGAGGCGCTCGCCGGCGCGCTGCCGAACGCGAAGCTCGACGTCTGGGACAACGTCGGTCACTCGCCGCAGCTCGAGGATCCAGCCGCGTTCGCGCAGTGGCTCGCGTGTGCGCCGCAGACGAGGCTCGGCCGCCTGCGCGTCGCGTGGTCGCGGCTCGTCGCGAGGGTCCGGCGAGCGGTTACGGCCGCTTCTTCTCGACGACGTCGAAGCGCAGGCTGATCGGATCCGTCGGCGCGAAGCCGGTCACGCTCGCCGTGCCGGTGCCACCGAGGAGGAGCTCCGTGTTCGGCTCGATGTTCTGCTGGACCGCGAAGAATCGATCGAGTGGATCGGGCTTCGGCTCGGTCGCACCCGCCGGCCACGTCTCGAGCAGCGGGTGCTCGATGTAGAGACCGTCGGCGCCCGCCTTGATCTTCAGATCGCGGAAGTACGAGTCGCTGCCGATCGCCTCGATCGCGAACTCGACGCTCCCCGCCGCGCCGAGCGCCGAGATGTCGACGACGTTCACCGGGCACGGATCCTGACCGCTCGCGCACACCATCATCGCCGCCTGCGCCGTGCGGATGACCGTCGCGGCCGGCCGCGCGTCGCGCTCGGCGACGATCCACGCGAGGATCGCCGATGCTTCGGGTGCGTCGAGCGCAGGGCCACCGCCGAGCGCGGTGTGATCGCCCTTCGTGAGGATGCGGCTCGACTGCGGAGCGCCCATGTTGACGATGCGCGGGACGTAGTTGATCAGCGTGTCGCGCTTCATCAGATCGTCGGCGCCGGCGATGTAGCCGATCATCGGCATCGAGCCGTCGTGGCACATCACGCACTTGCCCGCGAGCACCGGCAGCGCCTTGTCGACCCACATGGTCTGCGCGACCTGTTCCTGGGGCGACAGGCCTTCGAGGTTGTCGCTCTGGATCTCTCCGGTACAGGCCGACAGCAAGACGATTGCGATGAACCCCAGGCGAACCACGCCGCGATGGTACCGCAGGCCGATGCCGCGCGGCGCCTGACCGCTTCTGACCGAGCGCCGGCCGGGGCCCCGAACCGGCCAAATGCAGCTCTTGGTGCCCGAGATCACGGGAAATGCAGGTCGGGAAGGCCGTCCTGATACTCTCCTCGGGGCGTGGAGCCCGGCCCGAAGCCTGACCGGTCCGCATCCGAGGACGATCCGGATGCCACGGCGCTCGACCGTCCGCCGACGCGTCCGGGCGAGACGGGGATCCCCCGGAGCGGCGAGCAGACCGCGCCGACCGCACCGCTCGACGTGCCGCCGGTGCCGAGCTCGCTCGCGTGGGTCGCCGCCGGCAAGCCGCCCGCACCGTCCGCGCCGACCACGTCGCCCGGCAGCCGCTCGATCTCGCTGACGACCGCGGCGGACGCGATGCGAAACGAGGAGATCGAGCGCACGCGCCTGTTCATCTCGATGGGCTGGGCGATCACGGTGATCGCGATGTGCACGGTACCGTTCGTCGACGCACCGCGCGGCATGACGATCGTGTTCATCACCGGCCTCGTGGTCGGGCTGATCGTCAGCTTCTTCTATCACCGCTCGTTCGCCGATCCGCTCCGGTACACCGAGCGCGCGCTCGTGACGCTGTCGGTCGTCTGCATGATCAACGGCCACCTCGCGGTGCTGTTCTTCGGCACGTACAGCGGCGCGCCGATGCTCGTCGTCGTCGGGATCCACTTCGTCGCCCGCACCGAGCTCGGTCACGTCGCGAGGTGGATCTTCATCACCGCGCTCATCTGCTACGGCGCGATCTCCGGCGTCATCGTCAGCGGCCTCATCGACGACCCCGGCGTGTTCGCCTCGGATCGCATCATCGGCCGCGCACCGCTCGCCGCCGCGACCGTGTTCGTGCTCGGCACGTACGTGCTCGCGTACTACCTGGCGCGCACGTTCCGCACGGCCTCGCTCACGTCGATCGAGGAGCTCCAGCGCGCGACGCGCCTCGCATCCCAGCGCGAGGCCCTGATGGAGGAGCTGCGCGCCGATCTCGAGCGCGCGCTGCGCGTCGGCGGTCCAGGTCGCTACACCGACCAGGTCGTCGGCACCTACAAGCTCGGCATCGTCCTCGGCCGCGGTGCGATGGGCGAGGTCTACGAGGCCGAGCACGTCGGCACCGGCGCGCAGGCCGCGGTCAAGCTGCTCCGCCGCGAGCAGCTCTCCGATCCGACGCAGGTCGCGCGATTCTTCCGCGAGGTCCGCGCGAGCGCCGCGCTGATCTCGCCGCACGTCGTGCGCGTGCTCGATGCCTCGGCTCCCGAGGACCCGCTGCCGTTCCTCGCGATGGAGCGGCTGCACGGACAGACGCTCGGCGAGCTGCTTCGCCGCGAGCCTCGGCTGCCGGCGGCCGAGACGCTCGAGGTCATGCGCCATGCCGGCGCGGGCATCGATGCAGCCGCCGCGGCGGGCATCGTCCATCGCGATCTCAAGCCGCAGAATCTGTTCCTCACCGCCGAGGGCCTGTGGAAGATCCTCGATTTCGGCGTCGCGACGCTGCGCGGTGACAGCGGCACGCTCACGCAAGGCGAGGCGGTCGGCACGCCGTACTACATGGCGCCCGAGCAGGCGCAGGGCCTGCGCGTCGACACGCGCGCCGATCTCTACGCGCTCGCCGCGATCGCGTACCGTGCGCTCACCGGCCGCTATCCGTTCACCGGCTCCGACACGCCCGCGCTCCTCTATGCGGTCGTCCATCGCATGCCGCCGCGCCCTTGCGAGCTCGCCGACCTCCATGCCGACGTCGATCGCTGGTTCGCGATCGCGCTCGCGAAGGCGCCCGACGATCGGTTCGCGAGCGGCGACGCGCTCGTCGCGACGCTCCAGGATGCGCTCGCCGGCGAGCTCGAGCCGAAGCTACGCCGCCGCGGCGACGCACTGATCCGCAGGCAGCCGTGGGAGAGCGCGTGAGCAACGCGACCGTCAAGAGCCTGACCTCGGCGCGGAGCATCTCGCACTCGGCGATGTCGAGCGCGTCCGACGCGCTGCGCGCCGAGGAGGTGAAGCGCACGCGCGAGGTCCTTCGCGTCGGCTGGATCGTCGCCCTCAGCGCCGCCGCCGCGGTCTTGATCGCACCGGGCGATCGCCAGATCGCGCTCGCGCTCCTCGCCTCGCTCGCGGTCGCCATCATCGGCAGCGTGTGGATGTACGCGCAGCTTGCCGACCCGTCTCGCTACTCGCCCGCGCGCATGAACGTGCTCGCCGTCACCGCCGTGATCTGTGGCCAGCTCGGCACGTTCTACGTCGGCGCATTCTCCGCCGCTCCGATCGTCGTCGCGCTCGGGCTCTACTTCTTCTGCCGCACCGAGAGCCTGGCGTCCGCGATCGCGATCTACGTGATCGCCGCCGGCGCACATGGCACCGAGGCGCTGCTGATCATCACCGGCGTGATCGACGATCCGGGGTTCTACGCGGTCGGCAAGAATGCCTCGGTGCAGGCCCAGATCGCGGGCCAGGGCCTCCTGCAGATGGCGTACGCGCTGTGCTTCTGGCTCGCGCGCGTCACGCGCAAGACCTCGCTTCGCTCGATCGAGCACCTCCAGAAGGCGACCCGCCTCGCCGCGCAGCGCGACGTCCAGCTCGCGGAGCTGCGCCACGATCTCGATCGCGCGCTGAAGGTCGGCGGACCCGGCCGCTTCACCGGCGTCGTCGTCGGCAGCTGGGAGCTCGGCAACGTCATCGGCCGCGGCGCGCTGGGCGAGGTCTACCCGGCGAATCACACCGCGCGG
>JAEWJO010000504.1 GCA_023386455.1 Pseudomonadota bacterium
CCGTAGTAGCGCTCGATGTAGTAGTAGATCCGGACCTCGGGCGCGACGCGTGGCAGCACGCGGTAGCCGGTGAGCTGGGCGAGCGCCTCGAGTGTCGCGAAGTCGTGCGGGTCCTCGATCGCCGCGATCAGCTGGCGGTCCTGGACGACGAGCGGCACGCACTTGTGCTTGAACGCCTGGGTCGGCTGGAGCAATCGGACGGCGGCGCGCTTGGCGCGCTCGAGCATCGCACCGGTCGCGATCGGGATCCCGAGCTCGAGTCCGAGATAGACGGTCAGCGCCTCGAGGTCGACGAGGCCGTGCTCGACGAGGATCGTGCCGATCCGCCCGCCATCCTTGGTCTGAGCGACGAGCGCGCTGCTAAGCTGGGCTTCGGTCAGCCGACCGTCGCGCACGAGCATCTCGCCGAGCCGCATCCGCAGGCGACGGTAGCATGGGTCCTCGTGCCGCCTGGAGTTTCGGGCGTACGCCAGCGGTCGTGCTATTGGTGGTGCGTGAGGACGCTCGGGCGCATCGGGTGCTGCGCTCTTCTACTGACGGCATGCGGGTCCAAGAAGGACCAGGCACCCCCGCCGACCGCGGGCGAGCCCGGGCCCCCGAGCCCGACTGCCGTCGAGCCGCCCCAGGTCGTGACCCCCGATTTTCCCGCCGGGACCCTGTCGCTGGAGCTCCTGAGGACGGTACCGGTGCGGCTCGACCCGGTCGACACCGGCAAGCGGATCGGCACGATCGCGATCGACACCCGGGTCGGCTGGACCCGGACCGCCACCGGCAAGGGGTGCACCAAGCTCTGGGTCGAGATCCGGCCTCGCGGCTGGGTGTGCGGCGACAACATGAGGCCGAGCACGAAGCTCCCGTTTGGCCGCGAGGTCCCGCTGCTCGACCGCGGCGAGATCGTGCCCGGCATCTACGGGCGCGTGACCGGCAAGAACAACAACGTCACGTACACGCTTCAGAAGCCCGAGCCGCCGAAGAAGCCGGCGAAGGGCGCGCCGAAGAAGACCGCCAAGGCGACGGGACCGGTGACCTCGCCGAGCCAGCTCGCCGCGCCGAAGGCCCCCGAGCCGAAGATCATCGAGGACAAGCCGATCCTCGGCACGCTGACGGTCCGCCAGTACGAGGAGCTGACCGTCGGCGGCAAGGTCTACTGGCGGATCAGCCAGAAGGGCAACGAGTACGTCCTCAAGTCGACGGTGAGCCTGATGCGGCCGTCGGACTTCATGGGCACGCGGCTCGGCGACGACACGGGCTGGAAGCTGCCGATCGCGTTCGTGTGGCCGCGCAACAACTGGCAGCAGGCGTGGACCTATCACAAGCCAAACGCGATCGTGAATCGCCAGGTCGCCGCGCGCACCGCGGTGCCGATCCTCGAGGTCGCCGCCGACAAGACGGGCAAGCCGACCGCGTATCGCGTCGGCGAAGGGGAGTGGATCAACGCGCTCGACGTCCGCGTGTTCCAGCCGACCGAGCTGCCGCCACTGCTCCAGCCCAACGAGCGCTGGATCGACATCGATCTCGATCTGCAGATCCTCGTCGCGTTCGAGGGCACCGTGCCGGTCTACGCGACGATGGTGTCGTCGGGCGCCAAGGACACGCCGACGACGACGGGCCTCTACCGGATGTGGCTCAAGGAGTCCGAGGCCGACATGAAGAACCTGAAGGCCGAGGATCCGTACTCGGTCGCGACGGTGCCGTGGACGCAGTTCTTCTTCCCCGACGAAGATCTCGCGCTCCACACCGCGTACTGGCACGACGCATTCGGCAAGCCGCGCAGCCACGGCTGCGTGAACCTCGCGCCGCGCGACGCGCGCTGGCTCTACTACTGGAGCGAGCCGCAGGTGCCTCCGGGCTGGACGATGACGACCGGCGTCGTCGAGGCGCCGGGCTCCGTCGTCCGCGTGCGCTCGGTCGCCGACCCGACGCCCGAGTGGAAGGGTTACGCGAAGAGGGTCGCCGAGGCGAGGCAGGCCAACCGGCCTGCGAACTGATCAGACGACCTTGAGGCGCACGGGCTGGTCGGCGAGGACCTTGGCCTCGGCCGCATCCATCGCACGCACGAGCTCCTCGCCGAACATGTCGGCGATCGAGTCGCGCGCGACGCGATACAGCGTCGGCGCGTCCTCGTGATACGCGCACGAGTAGTCGGGGTAGTCGTCGCTGACGAAGATCGCGCCCTCGCCGTACGTCAGCGGGAACAGCCGGCAGATCGTCGGCTTCACACCGCGGAAGTCCCAGCCCTGCTCGATCGACGCGCGGTGGATCGCGCAGCCGCGCTTGTCGTGCGACAGGAACAGGCAGCCACCGTCGAGGACCGCGGTCCGGACGACCGTGCCCGACGGCGTGTCGGGATCCTGCTCCGGTGCGCTCTCGTCGAACCACGGCAGCGAGCGCGCCTTGTCGGACAGGATCGGCCGGATCGACTCGGCGCGCGCGAGGATCGCATCGCGCTCGGTGAGATCGACATCGCAGCCGTACTGGCAGCACGCGTCGAGCTTGCGCTTGTTGCCGTCGACGATCGTGCACTCGTGGGTCATGCAGTCGGCGACGACGCGGCGGGTGAACACGCCGATCTCGGCGCGCGTGTACTTCGGGTGATCGAGCGGAATCGTAGCGTCGAGCTCGTACGACATCGGCGGCGGAATCTAGCAGTCTGCGAGCACCGCTGCGAGATCGAACCGCGTGCCATCGTTGCCGGCATCGCGATCGATGGCGAGCGTCATCGCCGACAGCGTCGCCTGATCGATGATGCAGTCCGGCTCGGCGGCGGCCGGGCCGTGCGCCGTGAAGTTGTCGGGGCACGCGGTGACGACCGGCAGGGACCGGCCGTCGCGCAGGCGGATCGGCGCGCCGTGCGACCGGCACACGATCGGCCGCGCCGCGTAGATCTGGCACCGGCCGTCGGAGCCGAGGGCGGCGCAGCGGTCGGGCGGGGCGGCGGCCGCCGTGTTTCGAAGTGTGTAACGGCGCTCCGCCGGCCACGCTCCGATCTCGTTGCGGATAGCCTCGGCCTCGACTCCCGTGATCGAGAGCCGAACGTGACAGCAATGCGAGCAACCCGTGTCGCAGCGAAGATCCGATGCGTGGCGCGACTGGACACGCGCGAAGAACGCGTCCACCTTCGCAGCCAGCTCCGGGTAGCGAGACACTCGGACCGAGTGTAGAACCGGAGTCAGGTGTAGGCCATGGACCTCAACGACATCGTCGTCTTCACCAAGGTCGTGGAGACCAAGAGCTTTACCGGTGCCGCGGACGCGCTCGGCCTGCCGAAATCGACCGTCAGCCGGAAGCTCGCTCAGCTCGAGGAGCGCCTCGGCGTGCGGCTCGTCCAGCGCACGACCCGCAAGCTCGCGCTCACCGAGATCGGTGAGGCGTACTACGAGCGGTGCGCCCGGATCGTCGCGGACGTCGCGGCGGCCGAGCAGCTCGTCACCGACATGCAGGCGACGCCGCGAGGCCGCCTGCGCGTGACCGCGCCGGTCGATTTCTCGGCGCGCTTCCTCGGCGAGATCGTCGCCGAGTTCCTCGCCCAGCATCCGGATATCAACGTCGAGCTCGAGGCGACCAATCGCGTCGTCGACATGATCGACGAGGGCTTCGACCTGGCGTTGCGCTTCGGCCAGATGCCGGAGTCGACGCTGATCGCGCGCAAGCTGTGCAGCCTCTACCTGATCCTCGTCGCATCGCCGTCCTACCTCGCGAGGCGCGGCGCGCCGAAGACCGTCGAGGAGCTCGACGATCACGACCACGTGCTGTTCACGCCGGCCTCGCGCAATCAGACGTGGACGCTCGTGCACGACAACGGGAGCGACCACACCTACGACTTCGGTCGGCCGGCGCGGCTCGCGAGCAACAACTACGGCCCGGTCGTCGATGTCGCGCGACAAGGTGGCGGCATCACGCTGATCTCGGACTTCATGGTGATGGACGACATCAGGGCCGGCAAGCTCGTCCACGTGCTGCCCGAGTGGCACACGCGCCCGACCGATGTCCACGCGGTGTATCCCGCGCGCCAGAACATCCCGCCGCGCCTCACGCTGTTTCTCGACCACCTCGCGAAGGCGCTAAACCCGCCTCCGTGGCAGCGGTGAGGTCAGGGTCCGTGCGGTACAAAGCCCCGCATGGACCTCACCCTCGACGATATCAAGGCGTTCGCGGAGGCGCACCTGATCCCTCTCGGGTTCAAGCTGCTCGTCGCGGTGGTCATCTTCCTCACCGGCCGCCAGGTCGCGAAGCTCGTGCTGCGCGCGCTCGACCGGTTCATGGAGCGAGGCCGGATGGATGTCTCGCTGCGCAAGTTCCTCTGCGACGTCGTCTACGCGATCATGCTCGTCGCCGTCACGATCGCGGCGCTCGATGCGGTCGGCGTGCAGACGACCGCGGTGATCGCCGTCCTCGGTGCAGCGGGCCTCGCGATCGGCCTCGCGCTGCAGGGCTCGCTGTCGAACTTCGCGGCGGGTGTGATGCTGATCGTGCTGCGGCCGTACAAGGTGGGTGACCTCGTCGCCGTCGGCAAGTACCTCGGTCGCGTCGACGGGATCCGCGTGTTCCAGACCGTGATCGTCACCGCCGATCACCGCGAGGTGACGATCCCGAACGGGCAGATCATCGCGCAGCCGATCGAGAACCTGACCGTGCTCGGCCGCCGCCGTGTCGATCTCGTCGTCACCGTCGGGCAGGCGACCGATCTGAACCGCGTCCGCCAGCTGCTCGAGGGCGTGCTGACCGCGGACTCGCGGATCGAGAGGCGGCCGGAGGCGCAGATCGACATCGCCGAGATCACCGACGCGAGCGTCAAGCTGTACCTGCGGCCCTGGACGGCGTGCGACGACTACGCGAAGGTCGCGACCGACACCATGGAGCGAATCAAGCAGACGATGGACGCCGCCGAGCTCAAGTACGCCGTCTCGCTGCAGGCGGTGGCGTGATGCAGAAGACGCTCGCCGCCGCCGGTGCGATCAACGCCGCGCTCGCCGTCGCGGCCGGTGCGTTCGCCGCACACGGCCTTCGCTCGCGCCTCGAAGCCCGCGCGTTCGAGGTCTTCGAGACCGGCGCTCGCTATCACATGTATCACGCGCTCGGGATGCTCCTCTGCGCGGTGCTCGTCGCGAGCGTGCCGGGTGCGAAGACCGCCGGCTGGCTCCTCCAGGGCGGCATCGTCGTGTTCTCGGGCAGCCTCTACGCGCTCGCGCTCACCGACGTGAAGATCCTCGGTGCGATCACGCCGCTCGGCGGCCTCGCGTTCCTCGCCGGCTGGGTGTGGCTCGCGGTCAGCGCGCTGCGATCCTAGCCAACGATCACGTCGGCGATCATCCCACTGGCCTCGACGCGGATCGGCACCTCGAGGAACTCGTGGATCGTCTCGATGTTCGTCGTCGCGTGCAGCGACACCGGCGCCATCGTGCGGAACCGCCCGCCGCCGGCGATCGCCATCGGCAGCAGCAGCTGATCGGCGAGATGCTCGCCGACCGGCACGCCGGCCTCGAGGAAGTCCTCGAGATCGTCGAGCGCATCGTCGGCGACGTCCTCGGCGGGATACCCCTTGCGGCCGTGCGAGGTCACGAGCTCGCGCGCGCCACCGTCGAGCTCGACCTCGACCATGAACACGTTGTGAGGCCCGTCGTTCGGAAACTCCTTCAGCTCGCACGCGGGATGATCGAGCCGCTCCTGGGCGACCGCGAGCTCGCGCTCGCCGACATGGCGCGGCAAGCTCGCGCACATCGCGACCGCGCGACGCGCGACGACCCGCCCCGCGGTCACGAGCTCGATCGGCCGGAGCTTCGACGGCTTCGTCTCGAGCACGACGCGCCCACCGCCGTTCGGCATGAACCCGTGCTTCTCGAGCGTCACCGTGACGTCCGCGCCCATCGCGCGCAGCGGCGGCAGGAACACCCGGTCGAGGAACTCGAACGGCGGGCAGAGCGGGTTGTGCGTGCCGCCGGTGATCGTCACGCGCACCGGGTGCGGCGCGGCGAGCGCGGGGACGAGCACGGTCTGCACGACGAGCGTCGTCGACCCGGCGGTCCCGATGTCGACCGCAAACTCGCGCGCCCACGCCGTGCCCGGCGTGAACACGAGCTCGCCGGCGCCGACCTCGAGCGGCGTCGTCTGACCGCCGCACAGCCGTGCCGCCGCCTCGACGCACGTCAGGTGCTGGCGCTGCAGACCGGGCCGCTTGCGACCCGCGCGGATCTTGCGCATGCGCAGCCTGCGGCCCGTCAGGATCGCGAGCGCTAGCGACGTCCGCAAGATCTGGCCGCCGCCCTCGCCGCGCGAGCCATCGATGTCGACCGGCAGCCTCACGGACGGACTCTACCCCTTCACGCAGACGACCTGGCGGAGCTGGTGCACGACCTCGACGAGATCCGACTGCGCCTCCATCACCTTGTCGATGTCCTTGTAGGCCATCGGCGTCTCGTCGATCACGCTCGCGTCCTTCTTGCACTCGATGCCCTCGGTCGCCTTCACGTGATCTTCGACCGAGAACCGGCGCTTCGCCTCGCCGCGCGACATCGTCCGTCCCGCGCCGTGGCTGCACGACGAGAACGAATCCGCGTTGCCCTTCCCGCGCACGATGAAGCTCTTCGCCCCCATCGAGCCCGGAATGATGCCCATGTCGCCCATGCCCGCGCGGACCGCACCCTTGCGCGTCACGAACACGTCGCTGCCGAAGTGGTGCTCGCGCGCGACGTAGTTGTGGTGGCAGTTGACCGCGTGCTCGCCGAGCTGGAACGGCGGCAGCTCCTCGTGCGCCGCGGCGATCACGGCGTCCATCATCAGGCGGCGATTCGTCATCGCGAACTTCTGCGCCCACTCGACCGCCTGCACGTAGTCATCGAAGTGCGTCGTGCCCTCGCGCAGATACGCGAGGTCGCTGTCCGGCAGGTTCTTCACGTGGCGGCGCATGTCCTGCTTCGCGAGCTCGATGAAGTAGGTGCCGATGCGATTGCCGACGCCGCGCGAGCCCGAGTGCAGCATGAACCACACGTGATCCGTCTCGTCGAGACAGACCTCGACGAAGTGGTTACCGCCGCCGAGCGTACCGAGGTGATTGACGTCGTTGCCCTGACCGATGCGCCGATGCTTCGCGATGATCTCGGCGTACGTCCGGTCGAGACCCTTCCATGCCTGCGTCGCCTGCGTCGGCAGCTTGCTCCACGCGCCGCGATCGCCGCGGCCACCGTTCGCCGTGCGGCCGTGCGGAACCGCGCGCTCGATCGCCGCGCGCAGCGACTTCAGCGAGTCCGGCAGCTGCGCGGCCGGCAGATCCGTCTGCACGGCAACCATCCCGCAACCGATATCGACCCCGACAGCTGCCGGAATGATCGCCTTCTCCGTCGGCACGACGCTGCCGACGGTCGCACCGATGCCGTAGTGGACATCGGGCATGACCGCGACGTGATGGAACACGATCGGGAGGCGCGCGACGTTCTCGAGCTGACGGCGCGCCGAATCCTCGACGCCGACGCCGCGCGTCCACGCCTTGATCGGTACCCCCGACGTCTCGATGAGCTCGTAATTCGACGACATGACAACTCATGAAGGCTGGCGCTACCAGCCCGGAGTCGCAAGCAAAGCCAATCGGCTCGCGACGTGTGGACGCATCTTCTACGGCAAATCACCGAGCGCGCGCAACACGATTTGATCCGGGGTCAGGAATCGACCCTGTTATCGTGCCGTTGTGTGGTGGCGAAGATGCGACGATCTCGCCGACCTCGAGCGCCGCATGAGCAAGTAGCTCAGGGCGTCTGCTCGGTGCCGATCGCGACGAACGTGCTCGTCGCGAGGTTCGCGTGCTCGGCCTCGATCCAGTCCGGCGCGAGCGTCCCGTTGTAGATCCGAACCTCGTCGAGCGAGCCGCGAAACGCGGTCTGATCGATCACGCCGAGGACCAGCGGCTGCGCCGAGCTGATGCTGCCGACGCCGGTGGTCGGCTCCATGCTGGCGAAGGCGCCGTCGCGATAACCGAGGTACTGCTGCGCGGTACGATCGAGCACCGCGGCGATGTGGACCCACTCGTTCAGCGTCTCGGTGCCGACGACCGGGTCGCGATAGCTCACGCCGTCGTGGATCTTGATCTGCCAGTTGTCCTGGCCGAACAGCATGCAGTAGCCGGGGTCGGTCGTCGTCGAGCCGCCCTTGCCGATCGGCGCGTCGAACATGCCGTTGCTCTGCGAGACCTTCACCCACAGCGACATGCTGAACGAGCTGATGCCGAAATCGAGGCTGCCGTCCGAGGGGTCGGCGACGAGGAGCGTGTCGTCGTTGCCGTCGAAGTCGCGCGCGTTGCCGGCGATGCCGTCGACGAGGTTCGGCGTCTTGCTCGCATTCTGCGCGGCCGCGGGGTGATTGTGCGCCGTGCTGTCGGTCGTCGCGGTGCCGAGGTGCCACACGCCCGCGAACTTCGACGACCACGTCGCGGCGCCGGCCGACGGACGCTCCGTGCCCTGGTAGTAGAGGTAGATCGTCGTCGGCGTCGCAGGCAGCACCGGGATGCGCACCCACGCCTCGAGCGCGCCGCTCGTGCCGTTGAAGCGCACGAGCTCGTGATCGAGCGGCGTCGTGCCGTCGCCGGCCGTGAACACGAGGTCACGGCCGTCTTCGCGCGCCGACTGCGCGAGCTGCGCGTCGGCGGGCTCGATGATGCCGACGGGAAAGTCGGTCAGCGCCGAGCTGATCGGCGGCGTCAGCGTGATCGGCTTGCGCCGCATGTAGCCCGGGAGCCACGGCCCGTTCGGCACGTCTCTCGTCGAGCCATCCTTCGTTCCGCTATCGGTCTGCGCAGCACCGTGGTCGAAACTACAGGCGCACGAGGCCACCGCGACCGCGACCACCCACCTCATGCGTTTCACGATAACTGAATCGCGCGAGCCGGGCGCAACTTCATTTCGCGATCGATCGCAGTTTCAGTCCGCCTGCAAAGTTTGCAGGTTCTCGTCGGGGAGTCGACGTACGGCGGGTCACACGAAATCGAAAACGTGTGATCGATCCGCTCGGTCCGTCAGCGGCAGACGCGGCCGGGACCGTCGGCGATCGTGGCGCACTTGCGGCCGGACGGACACGCGCCGTCGTCCTCGCACTTGACCTCGCAGGTCTTGAACTGGGGACCGCGGGCGCCGGCGATGCCGTAGTAGGAGACGCAGGTCGCCGGCGCGGCGCACGCGTCGTTGTCGCCACATGTCTCGCCGATGCCGGGGCCCGTCGCGGCCGAGCCCGACTGCGACGTCGGCGGCTCGGTCGCCGAGCCTTCCGTCGACGGCGGCGGTGCGGGCTGCGTCGCCGGCGGCGGCGACTTCGAGCTGCAGCCGCACGCGGAACCGAGGACGACGAGGAGTGCGATGGCGATGCGCTTCATGCGGCGGACGATAGCCGCGACGCGCGAGGCGCGATAGGCCCGGCGAGGCGGTCTAGCGGTAGCCTTGCGCCTGCAGGTTGAACAGCGTCGCGTAGCGGCCGCCCTTCGCGACGAGCTCGTCGTGCGAGCCACGTTCGATGATCGTGCCGTGATCGAGCACGATGATCTGATCCGCCATGCGCACGGTCGAGAACCGGTGCGAGATCACGATCGCGATCTTGTCGTCGGTCAGCTCGCGGAAGCGCTCGAAGATCTTCACCTCGGCCTCGGCGTCCATCGACGCGGTCGGCTCGTCGAGGACGAGGATGTCCGCCTCGCGGCGCATGAACGCGCGCGCGAGCGCGACCTTCTGCCACTGGCCGAGCGAGAGCTCGCGTCCCGACCGGAACCACTTGCCGAGCTGCGTGTCGTACTGGTCGGGGAATCCGGCGATGAACGGCTTCGCGAGGCCGCGCTCGGCGGCGTCCTCCCAGCGGCCGCGGTCGTCGTACGCGCGGTCGTCGCCGGCGCCGATGTTCTCGCCGACGGTGAGCTGGTAGCGGACGAAGTCCTGGAAGATGACGCCGATGCGGCGGTGGAGTGCGCCGGGTGCCCACTCGCGGAGGTCGCGGCCGTCGATCGTGATGCGGCCGGACGTCGGCTCGTAGAGGCGCGTGAGCAGCTTGATGAGCGTCGTCTTGCCCGAGCCGTTCTCGCCGACGATCGCGAGCTTGCTGCCGGGTCGGATGTGGAGATCGACGTCGGTCAGCGCGGTCTCGTGCGAGCCCGGGTAGACGAACGAGACGTGGTCGAAGCGGACGCCGTCCTTCGGATCGGGCCCCTCGGTCGCGACGCCGCCGGGCGTCATCGTCGGCGTGTCGAGGAACTCGTAGAGGTTCGACAGGTACAGGTTGTCCTCGTACATGCCGCCGATGTCGCCGAGCGCGCTCGAGAGCGCCGACTGTGCCTGCTTGAAGACGAGCACGTACATCGTCATGGCGCCGAGCGAGATGCTCTTGTCGATCGTCGCGTACGCGATCCACAGGTACATGCCGTAGAACGCGGCCTGACCGATCGTGCCGAGGATGAGCGCCCAGATGCCGCGGCGGATCGTGATCGCGCGATCGCCCGCGTAGAGCTTCTCGAAGATGTCCTTGTAGCGCTGGAGGAACCGCGGCCCGAGGCCGAACAGCATGACCTCCTTGGCGTGGTCCTCGCGCGCGAGCACGGTCTCGACGTACATCTGCTCGCGCGTCTCGGGCGTGCGCCAGCGCGAGAGGCGGAACGCGTCGCCGGAGAACTTGAGCTCGGCGACGAACGGCGGGATCGCCGCGGCGATCAGCACGCACAGCGCGACCGGCGAGAACGCGGCGAGCAGGCCGCCGAGGCCGATGAGTGTGATCATGCTCTGCGCGAGCTCGAACGTCTGCGAGACGAGCGATAGCGGCCGCGACGACGCCTCGCGCCGCGCACGCGTCATCTTGTCGTAGATCTCGGAGTCCTCGAACTGCGTTAGCTCGAGCGTCAGCGCCTTCTCGAGGATGTCGACGTTGATGCGCTGGCCGAGCTGCTGGCGCAGCAGCGAGCGGAAGATGCCGAGCGTTCGCGAGACGAGCGCGAGCGCGACGACGAGCCCGAGCTCGGCGCCCACCCACATCATCGCGTCGTCGCGACCCATGTCGGTTGCACGCGCGTGGACGATCGAGTCGACGAGCCGCTTGCCGACGTAGGCGACGCCCGCGGGCAGCGCACCTGCGATCAGGCTGCCGAGCGCGAGGCCAAATGTCAGCTTCCTGTTGGTCTGCCAGACGAGCTGGATCGCGCGCTTGCTGTAGCGGAAGACGCCGAGGTAGCCGCGCAGATCGATCCGGTCGTCCTTCGGCGGCTTCTGGTTTCCGGCCTTGTGCGCGTTCGCGTCGGCCTTCTGACCGCCGCCGCC
>JAEWJO010000541.1 GCA_023386455.1 Pseudomonadota bacterium
CGCGAGGATGCGCTCGGGCTGGAAGAACATGTGCTCGGTCCGGCACAGGCCGATGCCCTCGGCACCGAAGCTGCGTGCCGTGCGCGCGTCGGTCGGCGTATCGGCGTTGGTGCGGACCTTGAGCCGGCGAAACTCGTCGACCCACGTCATGAGCGTGCCGAGCTCGGAGCCGAGCTGGGCGGGGACGAGCGGTGCCGGGCCGAGGAACACCTCGCCGCTCGAGCCGTCGAGCGTCAGCACGTCGCCTTCCTTCAGCTTGTGCTCCTTGCCGCCGCCGACGAACGAGGCCGTCTTCTTCGCCGCGTCGACGCGCAGCGACGTGCAGGCGGTGATGCAGCACTTGCCCATGCCGCGCGCTACGACTGCGGCGTGAGAGTTGCTCACGAGGATCGGCGTCAGCCGACTCGAGAACACGACGAAGTTCTTGTCGAGCTCGTCGGCCGCGTCGACCTCGAAGTTGTAGACGAGCGCCGGCTCGTGATCGCCCACCTGCTTCACCCGGTACGACCGCATGCCCGCGTGGAGCACGGAGACAAGCTCGCGCGCCTGCTCGCCAGCGCAAAGCGGCAGGATGTCACGGCGAATCTTGTCGGCGCCGAACATCAAGTTGCGCTTGATGCCCTCGCGGACGCGTCCCATGAAATTGACGTCATCGACGATGTCGTCGAACAAGCCGCGCACCGAAAAGCACCGCGACTCTTGCTCGCGCGGGGACGTGTCTCCGAATAGCCGATGCGTGAACGACAGGATCTGCTCGACACCCTCGGCGACCTGGACGGTGAACGTATCGTGGTTCGTGGTGACCTGCGGCATGATGCCGAGCCGCAGACACGCCAGGACCACGCCCTGGAGGTTGGCCGGCTTCGCAGCCGAGATCGTGATCTGGATACGGGTGCTCGCCTCGCCGGCGATCGATCCGTCACCGTCGACGTAGCCAGCCAGGAAGAAGCGAAGCGCCGTCCGGTCGAGCGTCATCACCCACTGGACGAGGTTGTCGCGGATCCAGGCGAGACGAGCCGCCGGCTCGCGCCGGAAGCAGATTCGATCCTGGACCTCACCGCGGATCTCGCGACCGCGGAGCGTCGAGACCGTCTCGCGCTCCCGCATGTAGGAAAACGGCACCTCGAACGCCTCGAGGAACGCCTGCTCCACGGCTGCGATGAACTCGATCTTGTCCTCGGTCCGCTTCTGGATGCTCGTGACCGAGCCCTTCGTCGGCGTGACCTTGATGTAGCCGTCCGAGAGCAGCGCACCGGCGACGTAGGCCAGCGCGGGCGCCGTGGCTGTTTCGCCCAGCCCGGGGAGCTGATCGACGGCGAGCACGAAGTCTTCGGTGGCGAGAACGTCCTTGATCGGCTTCTTCGCCAGCTTGCGGTTTGCGAGGAGGTACGTCTTGTGGTCATCGGTGACCCTCAACGTATTGTCGTCGACGCGCCCGGTCTGCGAGACCGCGACGGTGATCACGTCGGATGGCTTGCGGCCGGCCGCGATGATGTCCCGCCAGACAGCGCGCATCGCCTTGCTGTCGAACGACAGGATCCGCAGGCACTCCCCGGTCTCCAGTACCGCGAACGCCTGCTCGGCGGTGAGCAGTCCGCGATCCGTGAGGATCTGCGTCTCGCCCGCGACGCATGTCATGCCCCCGCGCGCGGTCAGCGTGCCGGCCGCGGCCTTCATGCCGTGGATGTCCTCGGGCGACGTCTCCGTGCGAACGAGCAGGACCTCTTCGCCGCGCAGGTGCCACTCCTCGGCGGCGTTGGCGGTGAACACGACGCGACCGATCGCGGCGCCGGGCGACGCCGGCAGGCCCTTCGCGATCGGCGTCGGGCGCGCCTTCGGATCGATCGTCGGGTGCAGCACCTCGTCGAGCTTCGCGGGATCGATGCGCAGGACTGCTTCGCGCGGCGTCAGCTTGCCCTCGGCGACGAGGTCGACGGCGACCTTCACCATCGCCTTGCCCGTGCGCTTGCCGTTGCGGGTCTGCAGCATGAACAGCTGCCCGCGCTGGATCGTGAACTCGAGGTCCTGCATGTCGCGGAAGTGATCCTCGAGGAGCTTCGCGACGCGGACGAGCTCGCCATGCGCGGCCGGCAGCTTCTTCGCGAGCTCGGCGATCGGCTCCGGCGTGCGGATGCCGGCGACGACGTCCTCGCCCTGTGCGTTCGTCAGGAACTCGCCGTAGAGCTCGGCGGTGCCGGTCGCCGGGTTGCGCGTGAACGCGACGCCCGTCGCGCAGTCGTCGCCGAGGTTGCCGAACACCATCGCCTGGACGTTGACGGCAGTCCCCATCGACGCCGGGATGCCCTGCATCTTGCGGTACACGTCGGCGCGAGGGTTGTTCCACGACCGGAACACGGCGCCGATCGCGCCCCACAGCTGCGCGCGCACGTCGTCGGGGAACGCGGCGCCGGTGACCTCCTTCACCTTCGCCTTGAACACGGCGACGGCCTCGCGGAGTGCGTCCTCCTGGAGGTCCTGATCGCGGTTCGCGCGGTGCTTCGCCTTGACCTGATCGAGCAGGATGTCGAACGGCGGCTCGTCGGAGTCGGTCGCGGCGACGACGCCGAGGACAACCTCGCCGTACATCGCGACGAACCGGCGATAGCAGTCCCACGCGAAGCGCGGATTGCCCGACTGCGTCGCGAGCGCCTGCACCGTCGTGTCATTGAGGCCGAGGTTCAGGATCGTGTCCATCATTCCGGGCATCGAGGCCGGCGCGCCCGAGCGGACCGAGACGAGCAGCGGGTTCGCTGGATCGCCGAACGTCGTCGAGGTCAGCTGCTCGACGCGCGCGAGCGCCTCCTCGACCTCGGCCGACAGGCCGTCCGGATAGTTGCCGGCGCCGTGCTCCATGACGTGGCGGCAGACCTCGGTCGTGATCGTGAAGCCCGGCGGGACAGGAAGACCGAGCGACGCCATCTCGGCGAGGTTCGCGCCCTTGCCGCCGAGCAGCGCCTTGTCCTTGGACCGGCCCTCCGCGGAGCCACCACCGAATTGACGGACGAACTTCACGAGGCGCCTCCGAGCAAGCGGAAGTCTGCGATCGCCATGTATGGCGTGAGAAACCAGTTGAGGAGTGCGAGCCGGTTGTCGCGGAGCTTCGGATCCGGATCCATGACCATGACGCCGCCCTTGTCGAAGAACGCGGCGACGGTCGGCCGCACGCGCTCGAGTGATTCGAACACGGCCGCGTAGTCCTTGGCCGCACGCGCGCTCGTCTCGCGCTTCTGCGCCTCGGTGATCGCGGCGTGGAGCTTCTGCTCGACATCCTTGTCGGTCGCGAAGAGCTTCGGATCGACCGTCGTCTTCGGCTCGAGCTTCTTCGCGCGTGCGTCGTCGAGGATGTTCGCGACGCGCTTGAACACCTCGCGCGCTTCCTTCGAGATCTTCGCGCACGCGAGGGCACGAGCCCGCGCGTCGACCGGGTCGGTGAAGTCCTGCGCGAGCGCCGCGTCGGCGTCCTGCGGTGGGATGCCCTGGTCCATGAAGATGCCGCGCAGGCGCGCGCGGAAGAACTCGTCGAGCGGTCTGGGATCTGCGAGGCGCACGCCTTGCGTCGCGAGCTGCTTCTCGGCGGCCGCGCGCAGCGCGGGATAGGTCGCGCCACCCTTGCCGTCGAGCAGGATCTGCCAGATGCCGATCGCGGCGCGGCGCAGGCCGAACGGATCGGCCGAGCCGCTCGGCTCGAGACCGACCGCGAAGCAACCGACGATCGTGTCCATGCGATCGGCGAGCGCGATCACCGCCGCGTCGTCGGACTTCGGGAGCTCGGCGCCCTGCCCCTTCGGCCACCAGTGCTGCTCGATCGCGTCGGCGATCTCCGGCATGCCGGCGAGCCGCGCGTAGTGCTTGCCCATGATGCCCTGCACCTCGGGGAACTCGCCGACGGCGAACGACGCGAGATCGGACTTCGAGTACAGCGCGGCCTTCCTCGCGGCCGGCGAGCCGCCGAGCGCCTCGACGATCGCGACGAGGCGCTGGATCTTCTGGCCGATCGTCTTTGCCTTGTCGCCGAGCTTGGCCTGGAACACGACGCCGTCGAGCTTGCCGTTCCACTCGTCGAACGTGTGCTTGCGATCCTCGGTGAAGAAGAACTTCGCGTCCGAGAGGCGCGACGCGAGGACGGTCTCGTTGCCCTTCGCGACGACGGCGGGATCCTTGACGATCGTCGCCATCATCGTCGCGAACCGCGGCGCGAGCTTGCCCTTGGCATCCTCCATCGCGAAGTAGCGCTGGTGCGTGCGCATCGCGGTGACGATGATCTCCTCGGGCACCTCGAGGAACGCCGGATCGAAGCCGCCGCTGACGCCGCGCGGATACTCGCCGAGGTTCGCGACCTCGTCGACGAGCGCGCGATCCTCGCGGACCTTGAAGCCGGTCTCCTGCTCGAGCCGGCGCAGCTCGCTCTCGATGTCGGTGCGGCGCGTCTCCGGATCGACGATGACGTTCGCGGCGCGCAGCGCCTCGGCGTACGCGTCGGCGGACGCGATCTCGACCCAGCCGGGCGACAGGAAGCGGTGACCGCGGCTCTTGCGGCCGGCGGGCTGACCGGCCCACGTCAGCGGGACGACCTCGCCGCCGAACAGCGCGACGATCCACTGCACCGGGCGCACGAACGTGAACTCGTTCCAGCCCCAGCGCATCGACTTCGGCCACGGGATGCCCGTCGCGAGGTCGCGGAGCAGATCCGGAAGCAGCGCGCGCGTCTCGGTGCCGGCGACGTGCCGCTGGGCGACGACGTACATGCCCTTCTTGCCGGCGACTTCCTTCTTCACGAGCGACTCGACGGAGACGCCGTTCTTCGCGGCGAAGCCCTGCCCGGCCTTCGTCAGCGTGCCGTCGGGCGCGAACGCGGCACCGACCGGCGGACCGACGACCTCCTCGTCGAGGTCGGGCTGCCGATCGGCGAGGCCCTTGACGATGATCGCGATGCGGCGCGGCGTGCCGAGTGCGCGAACGCTCTGCCACGTCAGGCGCGCGCCCGAGAGCTTGCCCTCGACGGCCGCCGGCAGATCGGCGAGCGCCTTCGTCAGCATCTTCGCGGGAATCTCTTCGCACCCGACCTCGAACAGCAGATCACACCCGGGGGCTCTGCCCCCGGGCTCCCCCGGGAAATTATCCGGCATGTGGCAGCTCCTGAGCATGCGGAACGACGACGCGAGCAGCGGCGAGCGCACCGGCGTTGACGCCGGCATCGCCGACCTCGTCGAACGCTGCCTTCGCCTTCGCGCCGAGCGCGGCGGGAAGCAGCGGGAAGCCGAGCTGCGCGCGGTTCTGGACGTACGCGTGCGCGCAGGCGCGCGCCATCCCGCGGACGCGGCCGATGAAGCGCTGGCGCTCGGTGACGCTGATCGCGCCGCGCGCGTCGAGCGAGTTGAACTGGTGCGAGCTCTTCATGCAGAACTCGTAGGCCGGCAGCACGAGGCCGGCGGCGAGCAGCCGCTTGCACTCGCCCTCGTACGTGTCGAAGTTCGAGAACGCGATCGCCGGGTCGAGCTGCTCGAAGTGATACGTCGAGTACTGGACCTCCCACGGGTGCCGCAGCTGGCCGTAGGTCGTGTGCTTGTCCCACTTGAGGTCGTACATGCTCGACGCGCCCTGCAGGTACATCGCGACGCGCTCGATGCCGTAGGTCAGCTCGGCGGTCGCGGGCAGAAGGTCGATGCCGCCCGCCTGCTGGAAGTACGTGAACTGGGTGACCTCCATGCCGTCGCACCAGACCTCCCAGCCGAGCCCCCACGCACCGAGCGTCGGCGACTCCCAGTCGTCCTCGACGAAGCGCACGTCGTGGCTCGACGGATCGAGACCGATCGCGCGCAGCGAGTCGAGGTAGAGATCCTGGACGTTCAGCGGCGACGGCTTCAGGCCGACCTGGAACTGGTAGTACGCGCCGGCGCGGTTCGGGTTCTCGCCGTAGCGACCGTCCGACGGCCGGCGGCAGAACTGGACGAACGCCGCGTTCCACGGCTCGGGCCCGAGCACGCGGAGAAAGGTCGCCGGATGGAACGTGCCGGCTCCAACCTCGACATCGACCGGCTGCTCGATCACGCAGCCGCGCTCTGCCCAGAACTTGCTGAGCGTGAAGATGAGGTCTTGCAGGTACATGCGCCGCCGGGACCCTACCGTCCGAAAGCTCGTCGGTCAAGCGACGACCATGAGCTAAGTGCGCCAGAATACTTGACGATCTCGTCACCGCGCGCGTAGCGTGTCGACATGGTCCGGGAGTGCGTTCGTCTGTTCCTCGTCGCGTCGCTGTGCCCCGGTTGCTCGCTCGTCCTCGACTTCTCGGATAGCGCCGCTCCGCATGACGCGATGGCCGACACGCCGTACACGCAGACGGAGTGCGAGTACATGGAGCCGAACGACTCGATCACCACGCCCGCGGTGGTGACAGCGGCGGACACCGGTCCTGCGGCGATCTGCAAGCCGACCGACGGCGCACCCGAGGATCACGACTTCTACAAGTTCACCGTGTCCGGCGCCATGCCGGTCACCATCGCGATCGCGTTCACCAACCGCGCCGGCGGTGACCTCGACATGAAGCTCTACGACTCGATGGGCTCGATGGTCAGCCAGTCGCGCGGCTTCGGCGACGGCGAGTCGATCACGTGCCCGGGCATGTCGCCCGCATGCAGCACGCTGGCCGCCGGCGACTACATCTTCGAGGTGTTCCCGGCCGTCATGGGCTCGGTGAACAACTACACGTTCTCGCTCACCGGCGTGGACTGATCACGAGCCGACGGGCGGCACGACGTCGTCGACGGTGATCGTGACGTCGGGAAACGCGAGCGGCGCGATCGATTCGCCGCGCTGATAGACGGTCAGGCTGCCCCACGAACCGTCGCTCAGCCGATCGCGATAGACCTCGATGACGCCATCGACGTGGTTGACGATCCAGTACTCGTCGACATCGGCCAGGCCGTACAGGCGCGTCTTGACATTTCGATCGCGCCGGAGCGAGGTCCGGGCGACCTCGACGACCAGGTACGCGCGTGCAGGATTGTCGAGTCCCCATTCCGTCTGGTGCGGAATCACGAACACGTCGGGCTCGGGCATCGAAACATCAGAGGCCGCAAACGAGGACTGACACCACACATCGGCGCGGGGTCCGAGGCTCCGAGCAAACGCGGTCATCACCCGACTCACGGACAATCCGTGATCGAAATCAGTCGGCGTCATCGGAACCACCACACCGAACAGCAATTCGACCTTCTCGTCGTCGAAGAACCCCTGCGCCGCCAGCGTTTTGTACTCCGCACGTTTCATCGGTCGCAGTCCCTCGAGCTCGATGACGTCCTTCGGGTCCATGTCCCGGAGCATAGCACTCGACCTCCATGTGGAAGCGGACGAGCACGAGCCGTGCCGTCGACAACCTGGCGAACCAACAGGAGTGTGCCGTCCGCGTCCGACGAGCGCCGGACCGCGTGTCCGGTAGCCGGACAAAAGGCTAGAACTCGTACGAGATCACGTAGCCGGTGCGCGCGATCGCGCCGGGCTTCGCGACGAGCTTCGTGCGCAGCACGTCTCCCGTCGCCGCCGGCTTCTTCGGCCACGCGCGCTCGACGCGGCGCTTCGCGGCGATTCGCAGGTGCTCGTCGACGAACACCTCGCGCGCGACGTCACCGGTGTTACCGACACCGAAGATCAGGCGCTCGGTCAGCACGTTGCCGTCGTTGTAGTCGACGATGCGCTGCCTCGAGCCGCGCAGCGACTCGTCCGCCCACAGCGCGAGCCGCAGCGGCGCGTCGGGCGCATCGTCCTGCGCGCGGCCCGTGTCGGCGATCCGCGCGTCGCGCACGCCCTCGCCGGCAAGCTCGAGATGGACGTCGATCGGTCCCGGCGCGAGGCGCAGCCTGGCGAGCTCGAGCCAGACCCAGACGCTCTGCACCGAGTCATGACCCCAGATCTCGTCGCGCGTGTCGTCGCTCGCGCGGATCGCGCCGTCGTAGACACGGCGGAGCGCGGCGGCGACGACCTGCTCGGGCCGGGCGAGCAC
>JAEWJO010000610.1 GCA_023386455.1 Pseudomonadota bacterium
GCCCAGTCCGCGGCAGCGAGCTGGACGACCGCCGAGAGCGCCGCGCGCGGCACGAGCGTCGCCGGGAGCGTGCCGCTGCCATTCGCCGTCGCCGCGATGCGCGCGGTGCCGACGGCGTTCGCGGTGATCGAGCCGGTCGATACGACAGCCGACGTGCCCGGCAGCGCGCCGACGATCGTCACCTTCGCGCCCGCCTGGTTCGTGCCGCCGCGCCTGACCGCGGAGCCGGCGAGGTCGCACGTCTGGAGCGTGCCGGCGTAGTTGATCTGCATCGCCTGGCCGAGATCGAACGCGCCGATCGCCTCGAGGCGCGGCAGGCCGCTCGCATTCGGTGGCGTCACCTTCACCGTGATCTGCGACTGCGCCGGGAAGTCGGCGCGCAGCGAGAATGCGCCGCCCGCCGCGCTCGTGCCGAGCGTCGACGGAACACCGTCGGCGTAGAGCTGGACGTGCGCGCCCGGCAGGCCGTTGCCGAGTCGGTCGCGGACCGTGCCGGTGACGAGCGTCCCCGGACCGACGACGAGGTCGAGATTGTTCCCCGGAGGCATCCACGTGACCTTCTTCGGCGCGAGCGCCGTCGACTGCGGGATCACGATCACCTCGTGCATCTGACCGAGGAGCTTCGTCGAGTACGCGCCGCTCGCCGGCGTGAACAGCTCGGTGAACGCGAGCGGTGCGGACACCGGCTGGAACTTCACGTACGCGGCGATACCGGGACCCGACGCGCCGTCGCGCACGGTGCCCTCCGCGGGCAGGCCGGGATCGAGCGCGATGTCGCGCTGGAACGTCGCCTGGTTGCCGTGCACGAGGACGACCGCCTCCTGCGGCGGCGCGCTCGACGACGGCACGGTTCGCAGGCGATAGAGACCGTTCGCCGCATTCGGATCGAGCACGTTCGCCGTGCCGCTGACCATCGTGCACGCCGTCGGACCCGAGATCTGCACGCTGACGTCGTACACACCCGGCGTCGCGGCGATGAACCCGATCTGCGAGCCGTCGGCCGCTTCGTTCGTGAACACGACCGCCTGCGCGTTGTGCGCGACCGACCAGGTGTACTGGAACACGCCGGGCGAGCCGACGAGCAGGACACGCGCGCGGATCGGAGCGGTCTCGCTCGCGTAGAGCTCGTCGGGCTCGAACGTGATCTGCGTATCGCATGGCGTGCCGGCGTCGGCGCCCGGACCGACCGAACCAGCGTCGCCGGCGCACGCCGCCAGCGACAGCGCGAAGGCGAGGACGATACGCTTCATCACCGCACCTCCACGCGCCACGTCTGACGCTGCAGGCAGGTCGTATCCGTGCCGATCGCGCACGTCGCCGCGCTCTCCGCACAACCGAGCGGCCGGTTGGCGAACGTGTTGCGGTCGCCGATCTCGACGCGCAGCTCGACGATATCGCCCGGCTGATAGTTCGTCGGATCGAGCGGCACCGCGTTGCCGGTCGCCGACAGACTCTGTCGGGTGCTAGCGCCGGGCGGCAAGATCGACCAGAAGAAGTGGGGCGTACCGAGTACCGGATCGCTCGTCGCCGGGAACGGGTCCAGGTCGTCCTCGACGATATCGACGCGGAACAGCGTCGGCTCGGTCAGCGGCAGCGCGGTGCCGGGCGGCGCGACGATCGGCGCGAGCTGGCGGAGGCACGGCGGCGTGTCGTCGACGACCGAGATCGTCAGGTGGTCCATGAACGTCCCGCCGAGCGGGTCCGTCGCGTCGAGCTGGATCTCGTAGTCGCCGATCGCGTCGGGATGAAACCGCTTGCCGAGCTGACGGATCTCCGGATGCATCGGGTCCTGCGGGACCGGCGGCACGAGGTCCTCGAATGCGAACGTCGGCTGCGACTGCGGCGAGAACACCTTCCACTCGAGCGTCGGCGCGAGCGGACCGTCGTCGATATCGCTGATCGCCGCGTAGATCCTGATGTCCGTCCCCTTCACGTAGTTGTAGCGGCTGTCCTTGCGCAGCACGACCTTGGGCACCGCATTCGAGATCGGCAGCAGCAGCTCCTGCGTCGGCTTCGACGTCGCCCCGTAGTCGTCCTGTGCCTGCAACAGTGCGATCACCTGCGCGACCGGCACGTCGGCATCGGCGCGCCTGCTCGGCACGTCGAAGTCCGCGGTCTCGAGCACGCCGGTGAAGAACGGTGTCGCATCACAGCCGGGCCGCGCGCCGCTCGCGTCGGGCGTCGCATCGGTGCACGCGTACGCGCGCCACTGGAAGAACACGATCTGACCTTCGGGGTCGTGGTAGTTCGCTTCCAGCGTCACGGCCGAGCCGCGGAACACCTCGCCGGTCGGCGCCTTGCGCTTGATGCCGATCGACGGACGCTGGTTGATCGGGTCGGTGTAGATACACCCCGACACCAGCGCGCAGAGGATCCAGAACCGGCTCACGAGGTTCCACCGTGCTGCAACCACCCTGCCAGCCGCAAGTGCTGGAATCACCAACACCCTACCCGGCCGTCGGGCAGCGATCGCGACAGCCGTGTCGCGGATTCCTGAAACTCCCGGAACTGCCCGAAACGCCCGGCTTAGTAGCAACCCAGCTCCGGGGTCGTGCGGATCGTGCAGGACACCCTGATGTCGAGGAACGCCTTCCGATCGCCGACCACGACCTCGTAGCGGTTCGCCTTGAGCTGGATCACCGCGCCTCGCGGATGCGCGACGCCGTCGATCGACGCGGCGACGCCGAGCGTGATCGTGACCGCGCCGAGCAGCGAGCCGGCGACCGTGACGACCGCTCCGGCGGCGACGTCGACCTCGCGCGTCCACTGCTTGCCGAGCCCGGGCTGCGCGCACGTGACGACGTGATGGCCGATCGGCACCTTGATCGGTCGCGGCGAGATCCGGGTCGTCGGACCGTTGTCGATCGACACGTCGCACCACGTATCGTTCTTGACGAGGATCGCGCCCGTCGACGCGAGCGCCGCGTCCGCGGTCGCCATCGGCATCGCGGCATCGACGGGCGGCGGTAGCGGCGCCGCGTCCGGTACGAGCGCGACCGCGACCGCGACCGCCGCGTCGTGACG
>JAEWJO010000746.1 GCA_023386455.1 Pseudomonadota bacterium
TTGGTCGAGAACCTCCGCGACGGCGTGATCGTCGATGCCTCCGACGAGGTCGCCCGGCTCCAGGCGCGGCGCCGGATGGCGCGAGGGCTCCTGCCGACGCCGAAGGTCGCCGGCATCGCGCCCGAGCTTCGCCGCTCGCTCGGTGATCTGCCGGACGCCAGGAAGCTCGGCCCCGGCGAGATCGGCCTCGCGATGGATGCGGCCGCATCGGTCGCGCGCATCCACATCAGCGGCCGGTTCGATCGCGTCGTCGAGCTCGCGGTCGAGCCGCCGATCCAGCTCGCGGTCGAGGAGCAGGTGCTCGATATCGATCTGATCGGAAAGCTCGCGCGCCAGCTCGCGAGCGACGTCGTCGCGAAGCTGCCCCAGCTCGTCACGCCGACGATGCGACGCCACCTGTTCCGCGCCGTGCTCGGCAAGAAGCTCGATCCGGACATGCTGCGCGACCTCCCGGTATGCGAGACCCGGGAGGGCTGGTACCCGTGGGCGTCGTTCGTCGAGCAGATGGACCGGCACGGGACGGCGTGGGCGATCACGAGCGGCACGCAGGATCGCCCGCTGGATCCCGAGCGCCTCGTGTTCCGGATCGACGGCGAGGCGCTCGCGCGCGCCGGCAAGCACGGCTTCAGGATCACCGAGGCGACGCACGAGCTCGCCCTCGACGCGCAGGCGCGCAAGAACCGCGACCGCCCGCCGGCGCCGTCGCTCGCGCTGCCGACGGTGCAGGGCGTGCTCGCGCAGGTCGAGCTCGGCGGCGATGGCATCTCGGCGCCGCGCGGAACCGTCGCGGTGCTCTCACCGGCCGCGAGGTTCAACCGCGGCCTCTATCCGCATCGCGCGATGCACGCATTCGGCCGCACCGACGATCCATGTTCGTGGCCGACGATGGCGATCGTCGACGACGCGAGGCTCGAGCCGGATCGCACGTGGGCTGCAGCGAAGACAGACGCCACCTGGCAGGCGCTCCAGAAGGCGGTGCGTGCGGCGAGCGAGCGTGCACTCGCGACGCTTGCGGAGGCGCCGGCCGACGCGCTCGTCAGCCTTCGCATCGACGCGACGGCAAACGCCGACAGCAAGGAGCTTCGCAAGTCGGGCAAGTCGCAGGTACGCGGCGCGCTGTGGCTCGCTGGAACGCCCTACGCGAGCCTCCGCACGATCAAGGTCGCGCACACGACCGGCGTCCGCTCGTTCGCACCGCGCGACTCGCTCGCGATGGGCGGCTTGCTCCTCGTCTCCGCCGAGAACAACCTCGATCTCGACCGCGCGCTCGAGCAGGTCGCAGGCACGGCCTACGGCAAGATCGTGCGCGAGCTGATCCGCAAGCGCGCCGACGTCGCCCCCGACGCCGTCGCGGCCCACGTCGCGCACGCGCTCGCGCTGCAGGCGATCAAGCCGACCGAGGTGCGCGGGATCGAGCTCGCGTGCTTCGCGCCGCAGCCGCTCGACGCGCGCGCCTGGGTCTCGCTCGTCCGCCGGCAATCGACGGTTCCGCTGCTCGCCCGCGGCGAGACCACCGATGCGCAGGTCGCCGTCGTCGACGACGGCAGCGCGACCGCACGTGTCGTCATCGAGCATCTCGGCAACCGCCTCCGCCGCAAGCGCGAGGAGACGCCGCGCATCCCGACGCCCGCCCCGCCACAGCCGGTCGCCGCGAGGCCCCCCGGCCTGCCGCCGGAGAAGCCGGCCGCACCGAAGCGCCCTCCTCCGCCACCGCGCGAGCCCGCGCCGCCGCATCCCCTGCAGGCGCTGATCGAGCTGATCAGCAAGCGCGTCGGCGAGCTCGGCCTCGCCGGCTACGAGTGGTCGATCGCCGACGACGACGCGCCGATGTTCTGGTTCCAGCACGCCTCGGTCTACGTGGCCGGCAACAACCGGAAGCTGCGCGCGCTCGCCGACGCACACCTCGCGAGGAGCCCGTGGCTCGACGACGCGATCGACGCCGTCGCCGCGCACGTCGTCACCGTGCTCAACGTCGCTCAGACCCAGGTCACCGATGCGACCGAGATCGCGGCGCTCCACGCGCTCCTCGCGAGCCCGCGACACGCATCGACAACGACGACTCAGGGCTGATTCGCGGTCCCGACGGTGCGTGCACTACACAGCGCCCAGTCGGCCGCCGCGTCGTTCGTGTCCCGTGCATTCGGCGACCGGCACAGCGTCTTCGTCACGGTGTTCGAGTCGGCGACGCCGGGATCGAGCGCGGTCCCCTCGACGAACGTGATCGAGGCCGGGAAGCCGGTGATCGTCGCCGCCGTGATCGAGCCCTCGTACGACACCGCATCGATCACGGTCTGCGTGACCGTATCGACGATCGCGATGCCATCGGGCGCACCGTTCTGGATCTGATCGGTCGTCCACAGCGGATCGATCTTGATCGCCGAGGCCGGCACGCTGACGCCGGGGCCCGCGATCACGATGTACTTGCCGGCCGCGAGCGAGCCGAGCGACGACAGCTTGATCGAGCTGTACTCGGTGTTCGTCGCGCCGTTGACGAGCACGACCTCGACGCCGGCGAGCGAGGTCACACCGCCCGACGGATTGACGAGCTCGAGATACTCGGTCGAGTCGGTGCCGACGATGTCGTAGTCGACCTCGTTGATGACGAGGCCCGGACCGCCGCTGCCGCCGCGCACGATCACGTACTCCTTCATCGTCCTCGGATGGTCGCCGTCGTCCGCCGACAAGACGAGCGTGAAGCGATCGGCCGCGGCGAGCTGCGGCGGCGTCGGACACCACTCCCACGACGCGGTCGCGCCGTCGATCTGGACGAGCGTCGCGCCCTCGATGCGCGGCTCCTCCTCGCCGATCGTCACCTGCGCGCTGTCCTGATCCTCGACGAGGATGTCGAGCTTCACGCACGGCGTCTGGCCGAAGTTGACGACGCGGCCGGCGCCGAGCGGCTGGCGAAAGATCGGGATGCCGCCCGCGGTCGAACGCACGTCGATCGAGATCGTCACGGTCGTGTCGTTCGAGTCGTCGGACACGGTGAAGTCGAACGCGTGCACGCCGACGTCCTCGGCGAGCGGCGTCCACCGGAACACGCCGTTGCCGGTCGGCGTCAGCGAGATCGAGGCTCGACCCTCGAGCGAGACGTCGGCATGGACGCCGTAGGTGAGCGAGCCGCCCTCGGGATCCGTCCCGACGAGCTCGACGACCAGCTCCTGGCCGACGACGGCGACCTGGTCGGTCAAGCCGACGATGTCGGGTGGCTCGCTGCCACAGCCGGCGCCGAGCATGGCGATCAGCGCGAGCGCGCGGCGTCCCATCACGACCATCATCCCGCGGTCTGCAGACCGGCCGCAATGCCCCCGATCGTGGTGAACACGATCCGCGTGAGCCGTTCCGCATCACCGGAGCCGGCCCGCCGCCGCCGGAGCGCCTCGATCTGGACGTGCGACAGGACATCGAGGTGAGGGTTGCGACGCTCGACCGAGGCGACGAGGTACGCGCGCGACGCCAGCGGCGGCACCATCCCGAGCGTGGCGCGCAGCCCGTGCACCGTCTTGCCGTGCTCCGCCGCGATCAGCTCGTAGATCTTCTGCGCATCGGGATCGGCGAGCTTCGCGTACTCGCCGGCGACGTCGATGTCGGAGCGCACGAGCGACACCTCGCAATTGCGAACGAGCGCGCGGAAGAACCGCGACCGCGTGCACAGCGCGCGCACGCTCGCCTCGCCCATCTCGGCGACGAGCGCCTCGATCGCGGTGCCGACGCCGAACCAGCCAGGGATGCCGTGGCGGCTCTGCGTCCACGAGAACACCCACGGGATCGCGCGCAGGGACTCGAGCGTCAGCTTCGGCGCGCGCGAGGCCGGCCGCGATCCGATCGGCAGGTGCGCGACATCCTCGATCGGCGTCGCCGCGACCGCGTAGCGCGCGAGGCGATCCTCGTCGGCGGTGAGCGCGAGGTACGCCTGCCGCGCCGCATCGGCGGCATGCGCGAGATGCTCCTCGTCGGAGGCCGCCTCGGGCAGCGGCGGCACACGCTCCTCGACGGCAGCGGCGAGCACGGCGCCGAGCGTCAGCTCGAGATCGCGCTCCGCGATCGCCGGCTGCGCGTAGCGCGCCGTCACCGTCTCGCCCTGCTCGGTCACGCGCATGCGGCCGCGAACCGCGGCGGCCGGCTGGGCACGGATCGCATCGCTCGCCGGGCCACCACCGCGACCGAGTGCACCGCCGCGGCCGTGGAACACCGTCAGCATGACACCGTGCTTCTCGGTGACCCTGGCGAGCGCGAGCTGCGCGCGACGCAGCGCCATCGACGACGCGACGTAGCCGACCTGCTTGCCGGAATCGGAGTAGCCGACCATCACCTCGAGCTCGTCGCCGATCTCGGTCCGCAGCACCGGGTTGGCGAGCGCGGCCTCCGCGATCTGCTCCGAGCGCTCGAGGTCCTCGAGCTGCTCGAGCAGCGGCACCGGCTTCAGCTCGCCGGGGGCGAGGCCGGTCGACCGCGCGAGGAACACGACCTCGAGGAGGTCGGAGACCTCGCGCGTGAACGACGTGACGTAGCGCTCGCAGGCGGCGAGGCCGAGCTCGCGCCGCGCGCGGCCGACGACGTCGAGCGTCGCGAGCAGCTCGCGCGCATCGGCCGACAGCTTGCCGCGATCGCGGATCGGCGCGATCGGCGCGGCCATCACCTCGCCGAGCACGCGCCGGCGTCCGTCCTCGTCGAGCTCGAGGTAGCCGGGCCGCCCGCCGTGGGCGAGCAGCTCGGCGACGACGCGGTCGTGGACGTTGGAGTGCTGGCGCAGATCGAGCGACGCGAGGTGGAAGCCGAACACGTCGACCCGGCGAAGCATGTCGCGCAGGTCCTCCTCGGCGACGAGCGCGAACCCGGCGGCGCGCAGCGTGCGATCGAGGATCCGGAGATCCGCGCGATAGTGCTCGGCGCTCGGATAGCCGTGCTCGGCGTGATCGAGCGTGCCGCGCAGCCGCGCCTGCATGTACCAGAGCTTCTCGCGCCACGGCTCGTGCATCGTCCGCGGCCGCGCGTGTGCCGCGACCTCGGGGAACCGCTCGCGATCGATCTCGAGCGCCGCGTACAGCTCGTCGAGCGAGCCCGGCTTCGCGCGCAGCGCCGACATCGACAGCGAGCGCCCGAGCGCCTCGACGTCGAGCAGGTAGCGCTGCAGGACCACCGCGCGCATCCGCGAGAACGCGATCCGGGTGACGACCGACGTGACGTTCGGGTTGCCGTCGCGGTCGCCGCCGACCCACGTGCCCCAGCGCAGGAACGACGGCAGCCGCCACTCGCCGCCGAACTTCGCCTCGAGGCGATCCTCGAGCGTGCGGTAGACGCGCGGCGTGACCTCGAGCAGCGACCGGCGAAACACGTCGAGCGCGGTCTCGACCTCGTCGAGCGGCGTCGGCTTGTGCGCGCGCGCGACCTCGGTCGCGTGGAGCGCGAGCACCTCGGCCTCGAGCGCGTCCTCGCCGCGCGGGGTCGCGTCGTCGAGCAGCGTCGCGATGCGCGTCAGGTGGTCGAGCGCGCTGCGCCTGCGCGACTCCGTCGGGTGCGCGGTGATCACCGGCATCACGAGCGCGCGGTCGAACAGCGCCCGCAGCTCCTTCTCGCCGAACCCGGCCTCGATCAGCTCGTCGAGCGCGGCGACGATGCCGTCGCCGAGCTGGACGCCGCGCGCGCGCAGCGTGCGCAGACGCTCGCGTTCCTCGGCAGTGTTCATCAGGTGACACTCGAGCGCGTTCGCGCGCGCCATCGTCTCGAGCTGTTCGTCGTCGAGCGCGCCGATCGCCTCGGCGAGGACGCCGCGCTGCAGCTCGTGCGCGCGCAGCTTCGTCGCGATCTCCTCGAGGCGATTGTAGAGATCCTCGCTGGGTTTGCCGGCGAGCGTCTCGACGGCTTGGAGAAGCGCCGCGGTGACGCGGGAAAGATCGCTCCGGAGAGCCTCCGATTCGCTCACTCGCGCGTTCTACCTCGATTCACGCTTCGAGGTAGGCTCACGCCCATGGCTGTCACTTCCCATCAAGGCGGTTGCCATTGCGGCGCCGTCCGTTACTCCGTCGAGCTCGACACCGAAGCGCCTTCGCTCAGCTGCAACTGCAGCATCTGCGGCCGCTCCGGGTCGCTGCTCCAGTTCGTCACGCCCGACAAGTTCAAGCTCGAGAAGGGCGAAGGCAACCTCACCGACTACCAGTTCAACAAGCACGTCATCCACCACACGTTCTGCAAGACGTGCGGCATCAAGTCGTTCGCGAACGGCACGGGCCCGAACGGCCCGATGATCGCGATCAACGTGCGCACGCTCGACGACGTCGACACGCACCAGCTGCCGACGAAGCAGTTCGACGGTAAGCGGGCCTGACCGTATACTCGGCAGGGTGAAACGCCTCGCGCTGGTGGTGCTCGTCGCGTGCGGCGCACCAGCGCGTCCCGCGCCGAACGCCGCGGCACCGCGCGGCGACGACATCACGCTGTACCGCGACGTCGCGGTGATCCGGCAGCGGCTCGACCTCGACCTGCCCGCCGGGACGACGACGAAGACGATCCAGGTCGCCGCCGGCACCCGCGCCGCGCAGCTCATGATCGTCGAGCGCGCCGACCTCGGCGTCGTGCTCCACGCGCCGACCGAACCCACCCGGGAGCTCGCCGCCGATCGGGAGTCTGTGGCGACGCGGCCCGTCGACGTGACGCTCGACCTCACCGCGAAGCGCGCGGGCCACTACACGGTCGTGCTCGCGTACGTGACCGATCGCCTCGCGTGGAGCGCGGCGTACACGATGACCGCGAACGAGACCCGCCAGCGCGCGGACGTCCGCGGCGCGCTCGCGATCTTCAACACGACCGGCCTGCCGCTCCGCGCCGCGACCGCGCGCGTCGTCGATGCCGAGATCGGCGCCTGGCGGACGAAGACGGCCGAGTCCGTCGCCGCTGCACTCGTCGCCGGCACGTCGAGCTCGACCCAGCCCGCGCAGCCGCGCGAGCTCGGGGCACTGGAGCTCGGCGACGGCGAGACGCGGGTCGAGCTCGTCGCCGGCCTGTCGCGCCAGATGAGATCGGTGCTCGTCTACGATCCGATCGGCACGAAGCTCGATCATGCGGGAGCGAGCCCGCTGTCCGATCCGTCGCTCGGCGTCAGCCCACCGGCGCCGACCCGCGTCACCGAGAGCTTCGAGGTCAGCCGCGACCGGGCGCACAGCGCCGGACTCCCGGCGGGTCCCGTGCGCCTGCTCGACGCACGCGCCGACGGCACGCTCGCGGTCCTCGGCGAGGCGAGCCTGTTCGACGCCGCGACGCGGGTCTCCGACGTCGACACGATCCCGGTCGGGACCGCCGAGGGCGTCACCGGCACGCGCGAGCGCCGCGAGATCACGGTCGACGACGGCAAGCGGATCGTCGAGGAGCTCGTGATCACGATCGAGAACAAGCGCACCTATCCCGTGCGCGTGCTGCTGCGGGAGCACCTGTATCGCGGTCAGAACTGGACGCTCGCGTATCACTCGGAGCCCGACGCGACCAAGGAGGGCCCGCAGCAGATCGCGATGCGCGCGCTCGTTCCGGCGGGCTCGCAGACCAAGATCATGTACGTCGTGGTGTACACCTGGGGTCAGTGATCGCCCGCGTCTCCGAGCTCACGATCCAGTATGGCAAGCGCGTCGCCGTCGACGGCCTCGATCTCGAGCTGCACACCGGCGAGATCGCGCTCCTCCTCGGTCCCAACGGTGCCGGCAAGTCGACGACGCTGTCGGCGATGGCGGGCGCCGTCCTGCCGAGCCGAGGCTCGATCGTCGTCGATGGCGAGGACCTCGCGACCGCGCCCCGCTCGGCGCGCGCGAAGGTCGGCTTCGCCGATCAACCTCCCGCGCTCTACGAGTTCTTCACCGTCGAGGAGCACGTCGGCTTCGTCGCCGAGGCGCGCGGCGCCGCGACGGATGCGGTCGCGAAGGTCCTCGCCGACCTGTCGCTGTCGAAGATCGCGCAGCGGCCGTGCCGCGAGCTGTCGTTCGGCATGCGCCAGCGCGTCGGCCTCGCCGCGGCGCTCGTCGGCCCGGTCAAGCTCGTGCTGCTCGACGAGACGCTCAACGGTCTCGATCCGCACGCCGCCCGCGCCGCCCGCGCGACGCTGCGCGCGACCGCCGACGCCGGCGGCGCGATCCTGATGTCGACGCACCTGCTCGGCGTCGCCGAGCGGATGTGCGATCGCATCCTCGTCATGGACAAGGGCAAGCTCGTCGCCGACAAGCGCGGTGACGACGTCACGGCCCTGCTCGCCCAGGGGCCGAGCGCCGTCGAGGATCTCTACGTATCGCTGATCGCCGACGAGGGACCGACGTGACCAGCCGCGAGCTGATCCGGTGGACGCGCCTCTACGAGAAGCGCGCGAAGCGCGGCTCGCCGATCCTCATCACGCTCGCCGCGGCGGTCGCGATGGCTGCATTCGTCTACTGGCGCGGCGCCGAGGCGGGTCCACTCGCCGCGAGCCGCGCGTGGCTCGCCGCGACCCTCGTCGCGTTCGCGTTCGCGTTCATGCGCGTGCCGTTTCACCTGTACTGGCGCTCCGACGCCGCGCTGCTCGCGCAGCTCCCGATCGCCGGCCGCGCGCTGTTCGATGCCGCGTGGCTGCGCTGCATCCGCGCCGCCGCGCAGACGACGTTCGTCGCGCTCGCCGGCGCCGCCGCGCTCCTGCCGCTCGACCCGGCCGAGGTGGCGTGGGTGACTCGCTCGCCATTGACGACCCCGATCGCCGGGCCGCCGCCCGAGGGTCTCCTCGTCGGAGACTTCTTCGCGCGCCACGTCGCGCTCGCCGGCGTGCTCGGCGTGCTCGCCGCCTGCTTCCTCCCGGCGGTCGCGACCTGGGCCGCCTCGCTCGTGGCTCACGGTGGCGCCGCGAAGCTCGAGACGGTCAGCCAGCTCGCCGGCGCCTCCCCGCGCGATGGGGCCGCGGCGCGTCCCGCGGTGCCGGGCAGCAACTCCGCCGTGCTCGGTGCACTCCCCGGATTCGCCTCGACCGTCGTGATCGTGTTCGTGATCATCGTCGCGCCGTGGCTGTGGGGCCGGCAGCCGAAGCTGTCGCCGGTGGGCGTGCTCGTCGGCCTCGCCGTCGCGAGCGCGCTCGCTCTCGCCGCCGTCCGCGCGGCCGCCCCGCGAACGATGGGAACCATCCTGCGCGACGTCTCGGCGCTCGACCGCCAGCAGCTCGCGACCCTCGAGATCCGCCCTCCGACCGCGCTCGAGCGGGCGATCGCGAGCCTGCTCGGCGAGGCAGCTCTGCCGTATCGCAAGGACGCGCGCCTGATGCGCCGGCGCTACCCGATGGCGTTCGCGCTCGGCGCGATCGCGTTCGTCGTGCTCGTCGTCGTCGGTCTCGTGCGACCGACCGATCCGATGCCGTGGGTCGTCTCGGTTGTCGTCGGAGCGGCCCTCTATGCGGCCGCGCTCGCGGGCCGGCTGTTCCGGCCGCCGATCGAGCTACCGCGCCTCGCTGCCACGCTGCCGATTTCCGCACGCGCCCGGGTGCGCGCGAAGCTGGCGTGGATCGTCGCGTGGTCGGTCGTGTTCGTCGGGATCCCGCTCGTGTTCGCAGCGATCCGCCTGGCGTGAGGCTGGCACGTGCGCTGCAACTGCCGCGATCTGCAATGACCCAGATGCGTGACGCCCTCGAGCTACTGACCGCCCAGCACGAGGAGCTCGACTCGCTCTTCGCCGTCGTCAGCCGTACACGCGACGCGGCGCTGTTCGACGAGCTCTCCGAAAAACTGACGATGCACCTCGCCCTCGAGCAGGAGGTGCTCTACCCGGTGGTCGCCCGCCGGGTATCGGCCGACGTCATGGCCGAGCTGCGCGCCGAGCACGTCGCCATCAAGCGCCTGCTCTCGGAGCTGGTGTGGATCGACGTCGACGACGAGGAGTTCCCGCAGCTGTTCGCCGCGCTCGGCGACCTGATGGTCGGCCACGCTGCCTGGCAAGAGGACGAGCTGTTCACCGACGCAGCGGAATCGCTGTCGCGCGATCAACTCGAGGCGCTCGGCGAACAGTTCGGTTCTGTCTCCGCCGCCGCGTGAGCGAACGACCGCGACAGCATCCCGGCGGTGTGCCCGGGTGCCTCAGCTTGCCTGGAACACGTGGAGCGATCGCACACCACCGGCGATCGCCCGATTGCCGGTGCGAGCGAGGTCGAACAGACACACGACCTCGGTCTGCCGCCCCGGATCGACGTTGACGATCAGCGACGCGACGTTCGCGAGCACGAGATAGAGACCCAGGCCCGAGCCTGGATCCTCGAGGGTCGCGGGATTGGGACGCCCGCGTTCGTCGCGCGCGCGGCGGACGTGATCGATCACGTCGCGCTGGCGGATCGCGCCCCATGGATCGGACACCGACACCGCGAGGATCCGGTCGTCGCATGCCCAGCGCAGCACCGCGCGGCGCTGGCCGGCGTCGAGCGAGATGACCGGCCTGCTCTCCCGCGGCGCATCGAACAGCGCGTTCATCAGCAGCTCGTCGATGACGCTCGCGAGCCGGTGGACGATCGGCCGGCGCGCGCCGATCGCCTCGGCCCACGCGGTCACCTGGGCGATCGCCTGCCGCTTCTCGGTGTCGTCGCTCACGGTGCGCTCGTAGGCGCGTGTCCCGGTCGCGACGTACTTCTCGAGGCCGAACAGATCGCCGGATACGAGCTTCTCGGACGTGATCCCGAGCTCGCGATCCGCCGGATCCCGGACGAGGTGGCTGACCGGCGCCTCGAGCATCAGCGTGATGAGGCCGTCGTCATCGAGGTCGTCACCGACGACGACGACGGGCGCGCCGAGGTCGCGGAGGTCGTCGCCGGCCTGCCGCCGCGCCTGACGATCGACGACAAACAGCGCCACTTCGCCGGGTTCCACCGGCTCCGCCGGGATGGCGTCGTGGTGGTCGACCATGACACCTGCGCCGCCGAGAGCCCTCTCCACGACGCCGCAGACCCCCTCGTCCCGGCAGATGCAGATGGCGCGGGCCCTCATCGTCAAGGGAGGAGCGTACGGGGCTCACCTGGTCAGGTCAACGGAACTGATTTTCACCCTCACCAAGGAAATCCCCGTTGCTGGCGTCGGTTACGGATCGCCGGTACGATCGGCCGTTCATGGCGGATCCGCCACCGGTCCGGGGGACCTCGATCAAACTGCCGCCGCTGCCGGCGCGTGCACCCGTTCGCGCGCCGACGCCGGCGAGGACCGACGTGCACAGCGCGCAGATGAGCCCAGAGCCGCCCGATCCACTCGACGAGGACACGCGAAACCTCGACGTCCCCGACGCCGGACTCCTCGTCGAGCACATGCTCGATCTCGTCGCGAGCGAGGCCGAGGCATTGCTGTCCGGAGACGATACCGACGGCCGCCTCGCCGATCTCAATGTCCGCACCGCCCTCGCGAGCTGGGATGCACTGCACGAGCCCGAGGAGGCGATGCGCTACCTCGAGCTCGCCGAGACCCATCCGCTCGCGCCGCGCCTCCGGCTGTCGGCCGCGCTGAACCTCGCGAACCCCGAGCCGCTCGCCGCCGCGCAGACCCGCATCGAGGCGCTGCCCGTGACGCCGGCGTCGACCGCGCTCTTGATCGAGCTCGTCGAGGCGTGGCTGTTCCGCTACGGACGCGCCGACACCGCCGCGGCGCTCGTCGACACCGTCCTCGGCCGCGACATGACGCAGGCCGTCCGCGACCACGTCACCGGGCTCGCCGTCCTCGCGCATGCGGTCGCCGGATCGTGGGACCGCGTCGTCGCGATCCGCCGCGCCGCGGTGCCGATCAACGCCGGTCTCGATGAGGTCGCGTCGACGGCGGCACTCGTCCTCGACCGCGGCAGCGACGCCGCCGCTGCGCTCGAGCTGTGCTGGACCGCGATCGAGCGGATCGAGGGGCGCGAGACGCGCGTCGGCGATACCCAGCCGTCCCCGACGCTGACCCGCAGCGGCCTCCTGCGCGTGATCGACGTCGGCCTCGACGCCGCGGCGCGCGCGGGCGATCCGCGCATGCTCGAGCTGCTCGATCGCCGCGCCGAGCTCGTCGCCGGCCTGCCCGGTGGTGCGCTCGAGGCGCTCGCGACGCGCCACGCGGTCGCCGCGGCCTTGACCCGCGATGGCCCGCACGCCGAGGCGCGCGCGCTGTGGGCGCAGCT
>JAEWJO010000622.1 GCA_023386455.1 Pseudomonadota bacterium
CGTCACGACGATGTCCGCGACGGGGCGTGCGCGCGTCGGGACGAGCATGTCGTTCGACGGCCGCGCCTCGGGTTCGTCGGGTGCGGACTCGACCGGCGGGGTCGCTCCGGGCGCCGAGGTCGACGCCTCGACCGTCGGTGGCGCGGTGTCGTCGGCCAACGCCGGCGCCGCGACGACGCTCGCGACGAGCGCCAGGGCAATTCTCATGCGCGTACGTTTACTCGCGATCGTGGACCGGTCAATGCAAACGTGACATGGCGCGCCCTGTCATTGCGCGGCCCGCGCGTCGCAGCGCCCGTCGGGGTATGATGGCAATCACGTGTCACGCCGTGCTCCCCGCTATCGCATCTCGCTGAACGTGACGGTCTGCCCGTTGCTCGGCGGCAAGATGGCGGTCTGCCACACCCGCGACGTCTCCGAGGTCGGCATCTGCCTCGACACGAGCGAGGTCTCCGAGTGGCTCCCGGTCGGCACGCGCGTCTCGCTCGCGCTGACCGATCCGCACAGCGGTAACGCGATGGAGGTCATCGGCGACGTCGTGCGCGAGGTCGCCGGCGCGAGCCCCGCACTGGGCGTCCTGCTCATCGAGCCGCCGGCCGAGTGGAAGGTGCTCGTCCAGAACGCGGCGCGCCAGTCGGGCGTCGTCGAGAAGCCGGGCAAGCGCATGCGCGTGCTCGTCGTCGGCGACGATCATCGCCAGCGCGGCGCGATGGCGCTCTACGTGTCGAGTGGCTGGGACGTGCTGTTCGCGAGTGACGACTTCGCCGTCGCCGAGGCGCTCGAGCACATCAAGCTCGATGCCGTGATCGCCGAGCTCGATGCCGCCGATCCTCGCATCGAGCCGATCATGGACGACGTGCGCAAGCAGCAGCCCGCTGCGCGCCGCATCGTGCGCGGTGCCGGCCGCAGCGACGGCGACCTCGTTCATCGCTACGTCGATCGCGACTCCGGCCTCGAGGCGCTCCTCGACGCCGTGACCGCGAACCTCGGCGGCTGAGCCGTACCCGTGCCGCTGCCCCCATCGGGGGACGGTCTTAACTTGATTAACTTACGGACGCCATCTAACTGATCTTACTGGGCCCGGTGCCAGGAAGATTAACTTGTGGGGAGCGACCCAGTCGAGGCCGCCTCCGCAGGTCAGTCGTCCGAACTTCGGACGTCCGCGCCGTCTGCCGATCGTCGATCGGCACAAGTTAACTTTACCGGTACGCGTTCGTGTAGTTCCGGGAGCTTGGCGCGCACAAGTTAAGCAAGTTAAGACCGTCCCCCATTCAGGCTAGCGGTCCTTGGTCTCGAGCTCGAGGCGCACGATGCTGGACCGCTGCTTCTCGAGCACGTCCTTCAGCTGACGCTGCGCCATCTCCTCGCGCAGGCGGGCGGCGCGATCGCGAGAGGCGCGGCCGACGGCGGCAAGCGAGACGACGCGCGCGACGCTGACGGCGACCTGCGTGATCGCCTCGATCACGACCATGCGATCGGCCGGATCGCGCAGCGCGCGCTCGACGGCGATCATCACGCGATCGAACACGCCCTCCGCATCGCTCAGCACGGCCTCCTCGCTGTGCCCCCACGCGAGGCGGCGGGTGATCGCGTCGTGGACGGTCAGATCGAGTCCGGGGACCGACTCGCCGCCGACGGTGAGCGCGGCGATGAGGGCATCGAAGATCTCGGCGCCCGGCGGATCGCCGTCGCCATGCTCGACGGTGTCGAGCACCTCGTCGCGCAGGACCTTCACGGCTTCGATGAGATCGACGTCGCTCATTACCACTCCGTGGTGCCGCGGCGGTCCCACGGCAGGCTCTGGTCGATGGTGGTCGCGAACTTGCGCTCGAGCTCGGCGCGCTTGCTCTCGATGCGCGCGACGCGATCGCGCAGCTCGGCGGTCTGGCCACGGACCTCCTCGAGCTTCTCCGAGTACGGCGCGACGGCTTCGAGCACGAGGCCGGTCATCGCGCTGACGAGGCGCTGGTGGGCGGAGCTGATCGCGGCGAGGACCTTCGCGCGGATCGCGTCGGTCGTCGAGATCTGGTGGACGCTCGAGGCGGTGACGATACGCGCGGTGTCGAGCGCGTCGAACAGCGGCATGATGCCCTGGTCGTCGACGCTGCGGACGCCGTAGAGCTCGCGCGCGGCGACGATCGCGCTGCCGAAGTGGCCACTCGGGTCGGTCGCGATCGTCTCGAGCGCGCCAAGGATCTGCTTGACGAGCTCGGCACGCGGCGACGTGCGCGCGCGCGCGATCGTGAGCGTCTTCTCGATCGCGGTGACGAGCTCGGCGCTGATGCCCGGGTTCGTGACCGGGCGATCGGGGCGCATGAACGGGATCGTCGCGTGGTCGAGGAACGACGAGTCGGTCTCGACGCGCTCGTGCTCGACGGTGGCGTCCTGGAGCGTCGAGTGGATCTGGATGAGGTCGTTGTCGACGTGGCGCAGGCGCTCCGCGAGCAGGCCACCGAGCGCGAGCTCGGCGACGACGAGCGCGCGGCTGACCGCGACGTCGAGCAGGAAGCCGAGCTTGGCGTCCTGGCCGCGGATCTCGTCGACGACGACGCGCGCGCTCGTGCCGAGGATGTCCATCAGGGAGCGGACCGGGCCCCACTCGCCGCCGCGCTCGAACCAGCCGCCGGCGACGTTCTGCGCGAACGTCCAGACGTTGACGCCGGTCGACTTCTCGAGGTCGTGGAAGATCGCCTCGCACAGCGACATCGCGACGAGGTCGAGTGCCTCCTCGGGCGACAGGCCGCGGCAGATCGCGTTCTTCGTGATGCCGCGATCCTTGGCGATCTGGAGGAACTTCGCGCGATGCTGCCACCACGCGGTCGCGCCGGAGGTGCGGACGACCTGCGTCGACGTCGGCGGAGCCTGCGGCGCCTCGATCACGATCGTCGAGACGTTGTCGCCGCCTCCACCGCGCAGGGCGAGATCGATCAGGTCGCGCGTGACGCTCTCGGGCGGATCGCCGGAGCCGAGCAGGTACTGCATCGCATCGTTCGATGCGTAGCCGTAGAGGCCGTCGGAGCAGAGCAGCACCCGGTCGCCCGGCTCGAGCTCGAGCTCGAGCA
>JAEWJO010000133.1 GCA_023386455.1 Pseudomonadota bacterium
CCGCAGGCGCGCGAGCTCGCGGCGCTCGGCGCGCCCAACGATCCGACGACGACGGTCCGCCTGTCGCGCGACCGCATCCTCCAGGCGCTCGCGAACGAGGACATCGCCGGCGCGATGCCGGCGGCGCGAGAGAGCTCGCCGCGGCTTCCGCGCGCGCCGACCGATCCGGGCGTCCCCGGCCGCATCCGAGCGCGCACCGAGCCCGGCATCGAGGGCACCGAGGACGAGATCTACGAGGAGTTCGATCCCGTCGCGATCGCGGCGGCCGCGATCGGCCGGCTGCGCCAGCGCGCGCGCACGGACCTCGCCGAGCTTCGCGTCCACTACCACCGGCACGACATCCTCGTGCTGCTGCTCGCGTTCGTGATCATCGTGATCGCGGGGCAGCTGCACGAGCGGCTCGTCACGCCGCCGAACGAGACGTTCTCCGCGCGCGGCCTGACGTTCCAGCACTCGACCGCGTGGCTGCGCCCCGAGCCGCTGCCGATGATCGCGCCGCGCCTCGTCCGCGACACGACCGGCGCCGCGCCGACTTCCGACGAGGCCCTCTATCACGTCGAGCTCGCCGCGCTCGGCTCGACCGCGCGCCTCGAGGTCCAGATCGACAAGAAGCCGACGTGGTCGAACATCGTCACCGGCCTCGACCTCGATCGCCGCTCGCGCTGGGGCGAGCTCTACAAGCTCGACGCGAGCTCGGTCCGCTCGATCGCCGGCCACGACTGGCTGCGCACCGCGTATCACTACGCCACCGTCCCCGAGAAGAACGACGAGCCGCGGATCGGCGAGGCCGTCGAGTACGCGACGATCGATCGCGAGCAGATCTACGTCATCACGATCTTCGGGACGACCGAGGAGCTCGCGCAGACCGAGCAGGTCGTCGCGCCGACGCTGCGCGTGCCGTCGCAGACCGGCCTGCCGCTCGTGCCGCAGACGAGCCGCCTCGCGGCGCGCAAGTTCCCGAGCGCGGTCAAGCGCGCGTTCGACTCGACGGTGATGGTCGTCGTCGCCGACCTCGTCGACGGCCGCCTCAAGGCGCGCGGCGGTGGCTCCGGTGTCGTCGTCGGTGCCGAGGGCTCGATCCTCACGAACTATCACGTGCTGCACGACAAGGACGGCCGCCTCCACGACGTCTTCATCATCGGCCGCTTCGCCAACGGCGATCAGGCGCCGCAGCTCCAGTGCGCCGGCCGTCCGAGCCGCAGCAAGCTGCTGCGCGATCTCGATCTCGCACTGATCAAGTGCGACATGGATCTCGACGGCCGCACCTGGGTGCCCGCCGACGGCGGCATCTGGCCGACGCTGCTCGAGGCGCGCACCGCCGACGTCAAGATGGGCCAGCGCCTCTGGGTGCTCGGCTATCCCGACGTCGGTGGCGGTGGCCTCACCGCGTCGACCGGCGAGATCGAGGGCTTCACCGGAGAGGACGGCACCGCCGGCAAGGACTTCATCAAGACCGACGCATCGATCACGCACGGCAACTCGGGCGGTCCGGTGATCGACGACTCCGGCCGCCTCGTCGGCATCGCCGCCGCGTTCCGCACGCGCATGACCGCGAACGGCGGCGTCATCGAGACCGCGCAGGTCGGCCTCGTCCGACCGATCGGTGCCGCGAGCAACCTGCTCGCGTACGCCGCCGCCGGCTGGACGCCGCGCGAGGGCTACAACGACGTCGAGCTGACGCCGACCGCCGTCGAGGCCGCATCGGAGGGCGTGCGCATCTACACGACCGTCGTCGACGACTCGAACGACGCACCGATCCGCGATGCGACCGTCATGGTGCTGAAGTCGGGCGTCAACACGTCGACGATCGACATGAACCGGCTCGACGACCAGGCGATCGCGTGGGGCAAGACGAACAGCCTCGGCGAGGTGCGGCTGAAGCAGCTCGTCCCGATCCCGGGCACGTACACCGTCATGGTGATCGCCCCCGGCTACGAGCCGCTGATCGGCGAGAGCGAGCTGCACCTCGACGAGAAGACGCCGCCGAGCTTCGATCCCTGGGGCAAGATCGGCCTGCGCAGCAGGTAGCTCGCAGCTACGTCACGCCGCGGTCGAGCAGCTCGTCGACGGCGGCGTCGAATGCCTTCGCGGTGAACGGCTTCTCGAGGAACAGATCGGGCTCCTCGTCGCCGCCGCCGCTGCCGCGCGACGCGTCGGTGTAGCCCGACATCATCAGCACGGGCGTGACGGGCTGAGCACGCCGCGCGATCGGCAGGAGCTGATAGCCGGTGAGCCGCGGCATCATCACGTCGAGACAGACGAGCGTGTACGTGCCGTCGGCGAGGCGCTCGGCCGCCTCCGCGCCGTCGTTCGCGGTCACGACGATCGCGCCGCGGCGCTCGAGCAGCCGGCGCAGCGTCGCCCGCACGGCCGGCTCGTCGTCGGCAACGAGCACGCGCTTGTCGCGTAGCGTGAGCAGCGGGATGTTGCGCGTCGACGTCCGCCGCGCGTGCGGCTCGCCGGAGACGAGCGGCAGGCGGACGATGAACGTCGAGCCGGCGCCGGATCTCGAATCGACCGAGATCTCGCCGCCGAGCCGGCGCACGATGCCGTGGACAGCCGACAGGCCGAGGCCGTGATGCTCGGCCTTCGTCGTGAAGAACGGATCGAAGATGCGCGCGAGCGTCGGCGCGTCCATGCCGGCGCCATTGTCGCCGACGGTGAGCGTCCACCACCGCGTGCGATCGTCGCGCGTCAGGGTGCCCGTCGTGACCTTGACGCGGCCCCGGGGGCCGAGCGCCTCGGAGGCGTTCGCGACGAGGTTCAGGAGGACCTGCTGCAGCAGGCCGCGATCGGCCTCGACGGTGGTCTTGCCCGCGGCGGGCACGATCTCGAGCTCGGCGCCGTCGTGCATCATGCGCGCGACGTGGTCGTGCGTGTCGCGGACGAGCTGGTCGGGGTCGATGCGCTCGGTGACGAACCGGCCGCGGCCGGCGTAGGCGAGGAGCTGCCGGGTGAGCTGGGCCATGCGGTTGGCCGCAGCCTCGATCCGGCGGAGCGCGTCGCGCGCCGCGTCGCTGAGGCCGTCCTCCTCGCGGGCCGCGCTCGCCTCGGCGAGCACGCTGACGAGCTGGTTGTTGAAGTCGTGCGCGATGCCGCCGGCGACGAGGCCGAGCGCCTCGAGGCGCTGCTTGGCGCTCGAGTCGGCCGCGCGCCGTGCCTCCTCGGATGGGGTGTGCTCGAGCGCGAAGATGACGACGACCGTGCGCGCCTCGAACGTCTTCAGCGTCGCGACGTAGTGGATCGCCGGCGAGCCCTCCGGGGTCGCGATCGCGATCTCGCCGCGGAACACGCCGTGCGCGCGCGCGCCGGCCCGGTCGGGCAGGCAGAAGTGCTCGGCCCC
>JAEWJO010000181.1 GCA_023386455.1 Pseudomonadota bacterium
GCGGCCCACACCTCGCCCGCGAGCGAAACACCGCCGTCGATCGGCTCGCCGATGCCATCGACGACCCGGCCGAGCAGGTCGTCGCCGCAGCGGATCGTCAGCGGATCGCCGGTGCGCCACACCGGGCTCGTCGGACCGATGCCGGCGAGCTCGCCGAGCGGCAGCAGCACCGCCTGCTCGCCGCGGAACCCGACGACCTCCGCGGCGACCGGCGCGGTCCTGTCGCGGACGCGCGTACCGCGGCGCTCGATCTTCACGACCTCGCCGAGCGCGACGCCGGGAACGGTCGCGCGAACGACGAGTCCGACGATCTCGTCGACGTGCCCCGACGGCTGATCCGCGGGCACGACGATCGAGGGCGAGGTCTCGCCGCGCAGGCTCTCGACGAGCTGGTCCGCGAGCACCTTCGCATCGTCGCGCAGCTTCGCGGCCTCGGCGGCGGCGCGCATCGCGACGCGGTCGGCCTCGAGCCGGGCATCGGCGAGGATGCGATCGGCCTCGACGCGTGCGTCGCGGACCATCGTCTCGGCAAGCGAGCGAGCGTCGTGCTCGTCCCCATCGATGACCCGCCCGGCTTTCATCCCGGGCAGCGTACCTCAGGTGACGTGCTCGACGCGCCAGATCTCGGTCCTCGCGATGCACGCTTGCCGGCGCTCGGCCATCTGCGCGCGGCGCGGGTCGGCCACGTAGGCGTCGAACGCGCGCTCGTCCTCGAACTGGAGGATGTGGGTCTCGAGCGGCTGCGAGCGATCCGCGGCGTCGAGGCGACGTACGCGCTGCACGACACGCCCGCCGTGTCCGGGCATCAGCGCGAGCACGTCATCCTCGTATGCAGCGAGGTCAGCCTCGCGTCCCTCGACCGGCCATAGCAGTACCGCGAACGTGATCGGCATGCGCCGAGCGTAGGCGCGGCGTGGTCGGCCGCGCCACTGCGACCTTTCACTACCGGCTGCGAGACTTCGCCTTCGACTTCATCTCGCGCGCCTTGTCGCCGGCGCGCTTGCTCGCCGACTTCATCTTGTCGCTCACGCGATCGGCGGCCGACCGCAGCTTCGTCTTCGCGCGGGTGCTCGGCTTCTCGTTCGCGTCCGCCGCGTCGGCGACCTTGTCCGTCGCCTTGCGCGCGCCGCGCGACGCCTTGTCGATTCCCGCCTTCGTCTTGTTCCGCATCATGTTCGCCATGCCCCGCCTGTGTGCAAGTCGCGGGCCCGCGAGCGCCTACGCGGCGACGAGCGCGGACCACGCGGGCGCATTCGCGAGCACCGTCGCCGCGTGCGCGAAGAGCTCGCGCTCGACGAGGAGTCCGAGCGGCCGCGGCAGCGCACGAGTCAGCTGCAGCTGCGCGAGCCGATCGCCGGCGACGTGTGGCGCCAGCGCTCGACTTCCGATGCGCACGAGGACGAGCTCGTCGTCGAGCGAGATGCCGGCGACGCGCTCGAGCGCGGCGCGATGAGGACCGAGCTGCCCGGCGCGAGGAGGTCTGCCGATGCGCGTGATCGCGGCGCGAAGCGGCTCTCCGAGCCTCTCGGCCGCATTCCGCGCGGCGGCGCCGAGCGCGAACGCCAGCTGATCGGCACCGATCTGTGCGAGCCACGCGGCGTCCGTCGGGAACGGCGCGGTCATCGTCGGCGGAAACTCGGCGCATGCCCACCGCGCGAGCCAGACGTCGACCGGCGTCTTCGCCGACGCGAGCGCAACTCTTGCGCGGTGCGGGAGCTGCGCGAGCGCGTGCTCGATCCACGTCGGATGCACCGCGCGGAGCCCCTCCGGAACCGGCGAGCGCGCGATCGCGAGGACGCGCGAGCGGTCGCGTGACGCCTTTGGGGCGTGACCGAGTGTCCCGCCGAGACGTGAGAGCACGCTCGCGGCGTCGGCGCCGAGACGTTCGGCGGCGATCGTGACGACACTCGCGAGGAGGTCGTCGCCGGCCGTCACGGAATCTCGTGCGAACCGGTCTCTGCGCGACGGCGGCGGCGCTGCGGGCGCAGCTTGTAGCGGAGCAGCTTGCCGCCCGGACCGCGCGGCAGCGCCTCGACGAACTCGATCCAACGCGGGTACTTGTACGGAGCGAGCGTCTGCTTCACGTACTCCTTCAGCTCGGCCTCGAGCTTGGGCCCGCCCTCCCAGCCGACGTTCGTGACGACGAACGCGAGCGGCTTGATGAGGCCCTCGTCGTCGTCGGCTCCGATGACGGCGCACTCCCACACACCCTCGTGCGCGGTCAGCGCGCGCTCGACCTCGGATGGCGAGACCCACTTGCCGCCGACCTTGAACAGATCGTCGACCCGGCCGCAGTGGTGATAGAAGCCCTCGCGATCGATCATGAAGCGATCGCGCGTCGTGAACCAGCCGTCGGCGCGCATGCCCTCGCTCGCGCCCTGCCCGCTCCAGTAGCCCGGGAACAGCGAGCCGCACGTCAGCTCGAGCGTGCCGATCTCGTCGGTGCCGACCGGGTCGCCGTCCTCGTCGACGAGGCGCACGGTGACGCCGGCGAGCGGCTTGCCGCACACGCCCGGGCGCGCGCCCGGATCGTCGCTGCGTCCCGCGAGCGCGAACTGGAAGATCTCGGTCAGCCCGTAGCCGACGACGACCTCCGTACCGAGCACGGTCCGGATGCGAGGGATCAGCCGCTCCGGCATGCCCTCGGCGCCGGCGACTGCCATGCGCAGCGGCGCGAGCGGCTTCTTCATGCCCTTCTTCTCGGCGTCGTGCGCGAGCTGGGCGTAGACGGACGGCGTCGCGACGAGCACGGTCGGCTTGAACGACGTCAGCGCGTCGAACAGCTTGTCGGAGTGCGGCTGCTCGGGGAACAGCAGCGACTCGGCCTGCGCCGCGAGCGGCAGGAACAGTCCGGAGCCGAGGCCGTACGCCGTCGAGAGCCGGCCGACGCACAGGACGCGATCCTTGTCGGTCAGCCCGAGCAGCTCGCGCGCAAACGAGTCGTACACGGCCCGGACGGTGCGCAAGCTATGCGGAACCGCGCGCAGCTCACCGGGGCCGGAGCCCGCGGAGTAGAGGAGCAGGCCGACGTCTTCCTCGCCGCTCGGTGCGGCCGGTTGCGGCTGGGCCGCGTCGACGAGCTTGTGGAAGTCGTGGCTGCCGGCGAGCTTGGCATTGACGCACACGACCTCGCGGAGATCCGGCGTCTCGTTGCGGATCGCATCGAGCACGGCCTCGTGTGCGCCATCGGTGATCGCGATCACCGCGCCGGCGTGCAGGACGTAGTCCTGGACGTCGTCGGGCGTCGCGAGCTCGGAGACCGGGACGGCGACCGCGCCGGCGTGGATCGTGCCGAGGATCGCGGCGGCGGCCTCGAGCGTGTCGCGCATCAGGACGAGCACGCGCTCGCCCCGACCGAGCTTGAGCCCGCGCAGCGCCGCGCTCGTCTTGCCGACCATCGTGGCCAGCTCGTCGAACGTCCACGCGCGGTTCGCCTCGCGGAGCGCCGTGCGTGGACCCGCGCCACTCGCGACGGGACCGTCGACCATCCAGGCTGCCAGGTTGCCGACCATATTCGTGCGCCGTAATCGTAGCGGAAGTCGTGCGGCGGGAACAAAAAGAAGACGTAGATTCCTGGGCAGATGCGAATCGTCGGCGGCAGCCTTGGCGGCCGGGTGTTGCGCGCACCCGCCGGAGTCGACACGCGCCCGACCTCGGAGAAGGTCCGCGAGGCGGTCTTCAACATCCTGCCGGATGTCGACGGAATGGCCGTCCTCGACGTGTTCGCGGGGTCTGGCGCCGTCGGGATCGAGGCGCTTTCACGCGGTGCGGGGCACGCGACGTTCTTCGACCTCGGCAAGCCCGCGCTCACCGCCGTGCGGGGCAACCTGCGAGATCTCGGGCTCGAATCGCGCGCGACGGTCGTCGCGGGCGACTCGGTCTCGCTCGCCGCGCGGCACGTCCCGCCGAGATCGTGGGACCTCGTGTTCGTCGACCCGCCCTATCGGTCGGACCTCGCGGTGCGCGCGGTGATGGCACTTCCGACCGAGCGGCTCTCACCCGATGCGGTGATCGTCATCGAGCACGATCGACGTAACGCGCCCCCCGAGGCGTTGGGATCTCTGATACGAACGGACGAACGTCGCTACGGCGACACCATGGTCTCGTTCTACAGGCTCGCGTCAGCCGTCGAGGTGCCCGCATGGACCAAGTGACCACGACCGCCGTCTACCCCGGAACGTTCGATCCGATCACGAACGGTCACCTCGACATCCTCGAGCGCGCGCTCCGGCTGTTCGACTACGTGATCGTCACGATCGCGGTGAACCAGCGCAAGCAGCCGCTGTTCACGCCCGAGGAGCGGATCCAGTTCATCAAGGACGCGATGCCGAACGCGCATGGCCGGCTCCAGTTCGAGCTGTTCGACGGCCTGCTCGTCGACTTCGCGCGCGCACACAACGCGACGGTGATCGTCCGCGGTCTGCGCGCCCTCGCCGACTTCGAGTACGAGTTCCAGTTCGCGCACATGAATCGCCGACTCGCGCCCGGAATCGACTCGGTGTTTTTCATGACGGACGAGAGAAATCACTACGTCTCGTCCTCGCTCGTCAAGGAAGTCGCGAGCCTGGGTGGCGATGTCACCGGGCTCGTTCCTGCAGCGGTCGTCGCCGCCCTGAAGGCGAAGTACAAGAGGTAACGAAATGCCGACTCCGATCAAGATCGCCAGCCGCCTCGACCCGATCAAGCCGTCGATCACGCTCGCCGTGACCGCGAAAGCCGCCAAGCTCAAGGCCGACGGAATCGACGTCGTCAGCTTCGGCGCCGGCGAGCCGGACTTCGACACGCCCAAGCACATCAAGGACGCCGCGGCGGCGGGCCTCGACAAGGGCGTCGGCAAGTACACCGAGGTCGGTGGCGTCGTCGCGCTCCGCAAGGCGATCGCGGCCGAGATGGGCAGCGTCCACAAGATGACGATCGATCCGGCCGACGTCCTCGTGTCGTCCGGTGCGAAGCACTCGCTCTTCAACCTGTTCATGGCGCTGATCGATCCGGGCGACGAGGTCCTGATCCCGGCGCCGTACTGGGTCAGCTACCCGGACATGGTGATGCTCGCGGGCGGCCGCCCGGTGATCCTCGAGACGAAGGCAGAGAACGACTTCGCGGTCACCGCCGAGCAGGTCGCCGCCGCGTGCTCGCCGCGCACGCGCGCGATCGTGCTCAACAACCCATCGAACCCGACCGGCGCCGTCTACTCGCGCGCGCAGAACGAGGCGCTCGCGAAGGTGGTGATCGAGAAGGATCTGCTCGTCATCTCGGACGACATCTACCGCCAGCTCGTCTACGGAGATGCCGAGTACGTGTCGATCGCCGCGGTCAGCCCCGAGGTCGCGAGGCGAACGATCCTCGTCGACGGCGTCAGCAAGACGTACGCGATGACCGGCTGGCGCATCGGCTACACCGCCGTCGGCAAGGAGCTCGCGCCGCTCATCAAGGCGATGGCGAAGATCCAGGGTCAGTCGACGTCGAACCCGACGAACATCGCGCAGGTCGCGACGATCGCCGCGCTCACCGGTCCACAGGACTGTGTCGCCGAGATGCGCAAGGCATTCGACGAGCGCCGCCTCGAGATGGTGAAGCTCCTGCGCGCCATCCCCGGCGTGATGTGCCGCGAGCCGAAGGGCGCGTTCTACGCGTTCCCCGACGTCTCGGCGTACGTCGGCAAGAAGTCGCCGGAGGGCTCGATCCTCGACGACGATGTCCAGCTCTGCGACTGGCTCGTCGAGGTCGGCAAGGTCGCGGTCGTCCCGGGCTCCGGCTTCGGCGCGCCCGGCTTCGTGCGCCTGTCGTACGCGTGCTCGATGGAGAACATCCGCAAGGGTGTCGGTCGGCTCGCCGAGGCGCTCGGCTCGCTAAGCTGATCACTGCCACGGATAGAACGCGTTCGTCACGTGACCGAGCGCGGGCGCGAGCTGCGGGTGATGCCGCAGCAGCACCGTCTTCATCGAGGCCGCCTCGATCCAGTCGAGGCCTGCCTGCGTGTACGTGTCCGCGTTGTACGCGTCGGTGAAGAAGCGATCGGCGTGGATGCGGCGTGACGCCATCAGCGTGAACACCTGGAACAGCGTCTCGCCGAAGCCGTAGCAGGTCGGACGTGTGCCTTCCGCGAGCGTGCCGACCAGCGTGTCGACGCGCTCGATCGCGCCCGCGTCGCTGCCGTAGACCGCCTTCAGCTTCGCGCGCAACACGGGGTCGTCGGTCAGCTCGTCGATGCTGTCGAGCGGCAGGAGATTCAGCTGGCGGCGGAACTCGTTGAAGCGAGGCACGCCGCGCTCGCGATCGCGCAGGATATCGACCGCGCCGATGTCGAGCGGGCCGAGGAGCGGGATCGACAGGTTCTGGAGCAGCGCCGGATAGTTCGCGAGGACGAGGCCGCCCGGGTGCTGGGTCCCGAACGAGTAGAGCATGTTCGTCAGGCCGTTCTGCTCGATCAGCGTCCGCGCGTCCGCGTTGCGTGCGTCCGCGAGCTGGACGGTTCCCTTGCACGAGCCGCCGACGGTGTTCACGTCGAACTGATCCGGAAGCAGCGTGTGCATGCGATAGACCGAGACGAACTCCTCGGTCAGCGCGAACGGCACGTCCTGGCCCGTCGCGGGATCCTTGTGCAGCGTGCGCTTGTCGCCGCGGATGCCGTAGATCACGTGGCGGTACGGCAGCGGCACGAACGACGGCAGCGTGACGAGCTTCGGCGACAGGTACTTGTTGAGCCCGTACCAGTTGACGTTCATCGCCGTCTCGAGCGTCGGGTTCGGGATGATCGCCGGCGTCCACTCGACGGTGTGGATCTTGACGATCACCGCGGCGACGATCATCCGCGCCTTGTCGTAGAGCTGCTGGTCCGTCATCGCCGGGTACTTCCACGCCAGCATGTTCGCGACCGCGTTGTGCTCCTGCGCGAACAGGTTGTGCATGAGGCCGAGGCCGACCCACCAGTTGTTGCGAAAGCCAGTGTCCTCGAAGCCGTCGCCGGCCTTCGGAAGGAGACCGTTCGCGTCCAGCCGCAGACGGCCGCCGCGAAACTCGCGGAGGCGGTTCGAGGTCGCGAGGTCGCTACCGTAGATCTGCGAGCCGTCCCACCAGTGCGTGACCTCGTTGGGATACGTCGGCCCGAGCGACGTCTCGAGGACCGTGCGGCTCGTGTCGGCCGCGGTCTTCGGCACGCGCATCATCGTCGCGCCGCTGGCGGCGAGCGGATCGCCCGGCTCGAGCGGCACGTCCATGAACGACAGCTGCGTCGTCGAGTGATTGAACCAGTCGTGGACCTGGAACTGGATCCACGACGCGGCGAGCAGGTTCAGGAACGGGACGCCCTTGAAGCTGTCGCGCGTGAACAGCTCGCGGCTGACCGTGCGAGGGTTCGGCGTCATCAGCATCGAGGTCTCGGCCTGCGAGAACGCGGCGGTCGGATCCATGTTGCGGCCGAAGCGCGCGCCCGCGGCGCCCATCCACGTCTTCGTCAGGTCGTTGCACGTACCGTCGATCTGGCGCGTGGTCGACGCATTCGATGGACACGCCGTCGTCGGCGGCGCCGAGAAGCGATACGTGTCCCAGAGGTTTCCCTCCTCGAGGATCGTGCGCATCGTCGCGAGCTTCGCGAGCGCCTTGCGCATGTCCTTCTCGCGGTACCAGTTCGTCCACGGATCGTTCGGTCCGTAGAGCGCATCGGGACCGAGCGTGTAGAGCCCGATCTGCAGGAACAGCACCGGCAGATCGAGCAGCGTCGAGAATTTCGGCGGCGGCGAGCCATTGGGTCCGCCGCACACGCCGGGCCGGTAGTCGACCTCGCCTTCGGCGCGCACGCCCGCGGGAACCAGCAGCGCCGACGTCACCACAGCACAGAGCAATCCGTTGAACCCCATGGAAGGCCACGCTAGAGCACGCCGCGATCGAAAATCGCTGTGGTTCTGCTGCGTGAAGAAACTCTCGCGATCACGCGCGTTAGCGTCGCGAGCGACACTACAAGACAGCGGCTGTGCGTGAGACGACCTAGCTGTCGCACGGCGATCGGTGGTTGGATCGTCTTCGATGCACCGCACGATCGTGCTCGCCATCGTGTTCGTCGCCGGCTGCATGGCCGGCCCGCCGGCAACGTCGGATGACAACGGCAGCGGCAGTGGGTCCGGAAGCGGCTCGGGCTCGGGCTCGGGCTCGGATTCGGGAACAACCGGCCTCGAGGGCGGGAGCCTCTCGGTGTCGTGGATGCACGGAAGCGCGAGCTGCACCACGAACACGGATCCAGAGGTCCAGGTCCACGCATACAACCCGACGGTTCACATCATCCGCCAGAACAAGTGCAAGACGTTCGAGGCGCCGTTCGTCTACGTGATCGAAGGCTCGACGAGCGCACTCGCGATCGACACAGGCGCGACGACGACGGTCACGCTGCGCGACACGGTCCGCGGGCTCGTCGGGACCAAGCAGCTGATCGTGGCGCACTCGCACGCGCACGGCGATCACACCGCGGGCGACAGCCGGTTCTCGGGCCAGCCGAACACGACCGTCGTCGCGACGAACGTCGCCGCGATCCAGCAGCGGTTCGGCATCACGACGTGGCCGACGTCGCCCGGCTCCATCGATCTCGGCGGCCGCGTGATCGACGTGATCGCGATCCCCGGTCACGAGCAGACGCACGTCGCGTACTACGACCGCAAGACCGGGCTGCTGTTCACCGGCGACTCGCTCTACCCCGGCCTCCTGTTCATCAACGACTGGGCGACCTACCGCACGAGCATGCACCGGCTGGCCGCGTTCGCGGCGGCCCACGAGGTCTCGCACGTGCTCGGCGCGCACGTCGAGATGACGTCGACGGCAAAACAGGTCTACCCGTACGGCACGACGTACCAGCCCGCCGAGCATGTCCTCGAGCTCGGCGCGGCCCACGTCGCCGAGCTCGACGCGGCGCTGACCCAGCTCGGGGCGACGCCGCCCGCGCAGGCGGTCGCGCACGACGACTTCGTGATTGATCCCCAGTAGGGAGCAGCAGGCCGGAAGAGAGCGCTAGAGTCGCGGTCGACATGAACCGCGAGTTCGCCTTTCCCGGTACGCGCGCCCGCTACGCTCCCGATCGCGTCATCGACATCGAGCACATCGCGCTCGCGCTCGAGGTCGACCCAGCGAAACGCTCGGTGGCAGGAACCGCGACGCTGCGCGGAATGGTGATCGCGCCGCAGACGAAGACGGTCGAGCTCGACGCGGTCGAGCTGACGATCGACAAGGTCATCGCGAACGGCAAGCCCGCGTCGTTCCGCCACGACGGCAAGAAGCTGCGCGTCGAGCTGTCGGCCGCGCTCGCGACCGGCGCGGAGCTGTCGCTCGCGATCGACTACAAGGGTGCGCCGCGCCGCGGCCTGTACTTCGTCGGCCCCGACGAGGGTTACCCGGACAAGCCGCGCCAGGTGTGGACGCAGGGCCAGGACGAGGACAGCCGGTACTGGTTCCCGTGCTTCGACGCGCCGATCGAGAAGGCGACGAGCGAGGTGACGGTGACGGTGCCGGCGAACCTGTTCGCGCTGTCGAACGGCGTGCTCGTATCGGACAAGACGAGCGGGACGAGGCGCACGCTGCACTGGCGCCTCGACGTGCCGCACAGCTGTTACCTCGTGACGCTCGCGGTCGGCGATTTCGGCACGATCGAGACGAAGTGGCGCGACACACCGGTCATCTACTACGTCGAGCGCGGCCGCGAGGCCGAGGCCGAGCGCACGCTCGCGCGGACGCCCCAGATGCTCGAGCTGTTCAGCGAGAAGTTCGGCGTTCCGTATCCGTACCCGCGCTACGCGCAGGTGTTCGTCGCCGACTTCATCTTCGGCGGCATGGAGAACACGAGCGCGACGACGCTCACCGACACCGTGCTGATGGACGAGCGCGCGGCGATCGACTACGACATCGACGCGCTCGTCGCCCACGAGCTCGCGCACCAGTGGTTCGGCGATCTCGTGACGTGCCGCGACTGGGGCGAGGGCTGGCTCAACGAGGGGTTCGCGACCTACTCCGAGTACATCTGGCGCGAGCACCACGAGGGTCGCGACGCCGCCGACCTCGAGCTCGAGGAGTGGGCCGACAGCTACTTCGGCGAGGACGCGAGCCGCTACCGGCGGACGATCGCGACGAAGCTCTACGACGAGCCGATCGACATCTTCGATCACCACCTCTACGAGAAGGGTGGCCGCGTCCTGCACATGCTGCGGCACGTGCTCGGCGACGAGCTGTTCTTCAAGTCGCTCGCGCACTACCTCGACAAGCACCGCCACGGCCTCGTCGAGTCGCGTGACCTCGCTCGTGCGTTCGAGGACGCGACCGGCAAGGTCGTCGACTGGTTCTTCAGCCAGTGGGTGATCGACGGCGCCGGTCATCCGGAGCTCGACGTCGCGATGCGATTCGATCCGGACACGTCGATCGCGACGATCACGATCGAGCAGACGCAGAAGG